>NZ_JBTSEG010000007.1:0-115109 GCF_054605375.1 Sulfuriferula sp.
CCTGATCTGGCTGGTATTGCCGTTTACCACGCTGGTTGCTGTTTCACGCCTGATCCTGGGCCTGCACTACCCTACCGACGTACTGGCTGGCATCGCGTTGGGCGGTATCGTGGCCATGACTTCGCTGGTGCTGTAAAAGCAATCGCCGGGCAACGGCTGGCCGCGCCGGATTTGCCCGATGGTGAAATAGGCCAGCCTATCCCTGGCAATCGCCGGGCAGCCGCCGTTGGCATCGGCCAGCGGGCTGAACCCTTCGCTCAACTGATTGATTTCACCTAACCTGCGCGTGGTCTGTGCCACGAAATAATCAAAGCGCCGGGACAAACGCCTATCCAGCCGGGCGGAACTTCGATACAACAATTGCGGCAGGCGACTGCCGCGCAATACGCTATCAGCACGCGCCAGCAGTTTCAAAGCACGCTGTGCTGTGGTGATATCCAGCGCAAAATGCCGGGCGATATGCTGGCTGATTTCATACTGGCTGTCGCGCAACAGGCTGGACGGCGTCGCCAGCAAATGCGGTTGTATATGCGCATCCATTGCCCACTCGGAAGCCGCATGCGTGAGCACCGGCAGATTCAGCCATAGATGTTCGTGGGCGGGCACAAAATGGTGGTGAGCAATCACATCGACCAGCAAGTGGCTCTGGAAACCCAGCGCCAGCGCACGCTGCATGTCGGTATCCGCTTCGTGCATCATGCGTAGCGCGCCATCCCAGTCATGCGTATTGTTAAAAGCCTGCGTACCCACATGCTTGCCAACCAGCGCAAGATCAGGCAAACACGCTCCGGCCATCACCAGCTTGGGATAACGCAATGCAGCGCGGCGTAATTTGGAGTCCAGCAGCGGCACGCCCCACATCAGCCACTGCGCAAAAAATACGTGGGTGTAAAGCCCCCATGCCAGTACATCGTGTGACTGGCATAGCAACGGGATACTCCACAACAGCACGCGCAGGGCCTTTTTCATATTCAGCAGACTAAGGCGCGCTTGCGACAGCATGGTTAACACTGGGTGAAGCTTTGATGAAAGCAGGGCAGGCGGGCGCTGTTATAATTCGCGCATTATTTCACTGCCACGGACCATCCAATGTCTGCTCTGATTTGCGGCTCGCTCGCGTTTGATTCCATTATGGTGTTTCAGGATCACTTCAAGAACCATATCCTGCCGGAGAAAATCCATATCCTGAACGTGTCGTTCCTGGTACCGGAAATGCGCCGCGAATACGGTGGCTGCGCAGGCAACATTGCCTACAATCTCAAGCTGCTCGGCGGCGACCCGCTGATCATGGCGACCTGCGGCGACGATTTCGCGCCTTACGCAACCCGTCTGGATGACCTGGACATCGCCCGGACTCACATCCGTTCGGTGCCCGGCAGCTTTACCGCACAGGCTTTCATCACCACCGACCTGTCGGATAACCAGATCACCGCGTTCCATCCCGGCGCAATGAATCAATCGCACCTGAACCAGGTAACGGATGCCACTGGCGTGACGCTGGGCATCATTTCGCCGGATGGTCGCGATGGCATGCTGCAGCACGCGGAACAATTTCATACCGCGAACATTCCGTTCATTTTCGACCCGGGTCAGGGCATGCCGATGTTCAATGGCGAAGAACTGGTGCATTTTGTCGAACTGGCCGATTACGTCACTCTCAACGACTACGAAGCCGAGCTCCTGCAAACGCGCACCGGAAAGTCCCTGGACGAGCTTGCCCAGCAGGTGCGTGCCCTCATCGTGACGCGCGGTGAACTCGGCTCCAGCATCCATGCCGAAGGCAGCGTGATCGAGATTCCGTGCGCCAGGCCAGCCGCCGTCGTGGATCCTACCGGCTGCGGCGATGCCTATCGCGCCGGACTGTTATACGGTATTGAAAAGGGGATGGATTGGGCCACTACCGGGCGGCTTGCCAGCCTGATGGGCGCGTTGAAGATTGCCCGGCAAGGTGCACAGAATCACCAGCACAGCCGTGATGAAATTGGCGCGCTATTTCACTCGCAGTTTGGTTATGCGATGGACTAGAACTAAGCTTGTATTGTGTTGTCTTCGCAGTAGCTGGTTTATTTTCTATGGGAGCCTTCATCATGAACATATTCAAATTCGCGGCATTGGCTCTGCTTGCCGCACTGATACTGGGTGGCTGTGCCAGCGGGCTGGGCAGCAATGACTACAGCCGCAACCAGGCGCGCAGCGTGCAGCAAGTACAAACAGGTGTCGTAGTCGATGTACGCAATGTCAATATTGAAGGCACCAAAACTCCGATCGGGGCGGGCGCCGGGGCGGTAGTGGGTGGCCTCGCCGGTAGCCAGCTCGGGCGCGGTAACGGCAGCATCGCAGGCGCGGTTCTCGGTGCCGTAGCCGGCGGATTCGCAGGCTCGGCAGTCGAGGAAGGCGTGACCCGGCAAAAAGGCCTGGAAATCACGGTCAGACTCGATTCCGGCCGCACCATTGCCGTTACCCAGGGAGCGGATGAGTATTTTCGTCCCGGCGACCGCGTGCGTGTGTTGAGCGAAGGCAGTACCACCCGCGTCACACGCTGATTTCAGCACGCATCCGGTGACCGTGGAACAGGCGTCAGACTTGTTTCCGGGTCACCGAATTTTCATTTTCCTGTCATTTCCGCGTCACTTACACGCCTTATCGTGCATTCCATAACCATCAAAATGGAGTGCACAGCATGCTTGACCCACAAATCCATACCCAAGCCCGCAGCAAACCGCGCCTGGGTGTATCGCTTGCGCGCGATATCGGCGAGGTGCGCGAAGCTCAGCGCCTGCGTTACAAGATTTTTGCCGAGGAAATGGGCGCACGGCTGACATCGCGCGAAGCCGGTCTGGACGAAGATATCTTCGACGATTTTTGCGACCATTTGCTGGTACGCGACAACAGCAGCGGCGAGGTCATCGGTACTTATCGTATCCTCGCGCCGCATCGCGCAAAGCAAATTGGCGGTTACTATTCCGAGCAGGAATTCGACTTGACGCGTCTGGCGCACTTGCGCCCGGGCATGGTGGAAATCGGCCGCTCCTGCGTACACCCGGACTACCGGGGCGGGGCAGTCATCACGCTGCTGTGGTCGGGTCTGGCGGATTATTTGCGCACACGTAACTACAGCTATCTGATTGGCTGCGCCAGTGTCAGCATGGATGATGGTGGCCATACGGCAGCCAGCCTGTACCACACGCTTGCGCAAACCCGCCTGGCACCGGTGGAATGGCATGTATTTCCGCGCCACCCGCTGGCGCTGGACCAGCTCGATTGCGGCCGCCAAGTGGCTACGCCTCCACTCATCAAGGGCTATTTGCGCGTGGGTGCTTATGTATGCGGTGAACCGGCCTGGGATGCCGACTTTAATACCGCCGATCTGATGCTGCTGCTATCCATCAGGCAGATGAATCAACTCTATGCGCGCCACTTCATGAGCAAATAAGGCTGCAATCGAGCGACGCTCCGGGCACAATTGGGTTTTCGCTTGATGGAAACAGCCAATGCTGCGTGTATTGCGCCTGGGTGGCGCCGTTTTAGTGGTCTTGGCGGGATTGTTGATACTGGCCGGGATATTCCCGTGGGCAAGCCGCACGCTGCGCCAGTCTTTGACGATGCGCTGGACGCGGGCCTTGCTTGCCGCCTTGGGTATCCGCGTGTGCGTTTCCGGCGACTTGCCGCAGATGGTTGGCGGCGTCATGTTCGCCGCCAACCATTTATCCTGGCTGGATCCATTCCTGGTACTTGCACAGTGCCCGGCACATTTTGTAGCCAAATCCGAAGTACGTGGATGGCCGGTACTGGGCTGGCTGGCGGCACAATCCGGCACACTGTTTATCGAGCGTGAACGCCGCCGGGATGCGGGACGAATTAGCGCCCTTTTTACCGAACTGCTGCATGCCGGGGATAACGTTGCCCTGTTTCCAGAATCCACTACGGGCGACGGCAGCGCCCTCAACCCATTCAAACCGGCGCTGTTGCAGGCCGCCTGTGCCAGCAATTCACATCTGTGTCCGGTGGCGATTCGCTACGTTGATCAGGCCGGCCATCCGCATAGGGCGCCAGTCTGGGTGGGCGACATGACTTTTGCGGAATCGATTCTGCGCATCACAGCCGCACGCGGCATCACCGCCGAACTGACTTTTTGTCCCTGCATCACGGGGGCACACCAGACCCGCCGCGAACTGGCGCTACAGGCACAAACGGCTATTGCCAGCGTGTTATCCCTGCCTGTCCGGCGCACTCCACCTGAAACACCTGCCTGTCCTCCAGACGCAGCGCCGTGAGACGACCACCCCACAGGCAGCCGGTATCCAGCGCCATGCAATCGGTTTCCACACGCAAACCCAATGCCGACCAATGGCCAAATACAATCGGACTGCCGGCACTGGCTCGCCCCGGCACCTGAAACCATGGCATGCACCCCGCTGGCGGCTGCGCCGGACTACCCTTGGTCTTGAATTCCATCACGCCTTCCGGTGTACAAAAACGCAGCCGGGTCATGGCATTGGTGATAAGACGCAAACGCTCGATTCCGTGCAGATTTTCATCCCAGTGGTCCGGATGATTGCCGTACATATGCGCCAGAAATCCGCGATAATTGGGCGCACGCAACCTGTCCTGCACTTCGATGGCCAACTGCAATGCCTGGGCCGTGGTCCACTGCGGCAATAATCCCGCATGTACCATGAAATAGCCTTCGGCCATGTGCGCCATGGGCCGGTGACGCAACCAGGCAAGCAACTCTTCACGATCGGGTGCGGTGAGAATACCACCCAGCGTGTCATTGCGATGCGGCTTTACAAACCCCTCGGCAACCGCCAGTAAATGCAGATCGTGGTTGCCCAGCACTGCCGTCACACGCTCTCCCATGGCGCAGGCCCAACGCAATACCGCAAGCGAATCAGCACCGCGGTTGACCAGATCGCCCACCAGCCAGATTTGATCCTGTGCCGGATCGAATTGAACCTTGTCCAGTAATAGCTGCAAAGCCTGAAAACAACCCTGCAAGTCGCCGATAGCGTAGATGCTCATGTTAGAATTGCCGGCCTGTTCTGTTGTGGTTTCTCATGCTGTCCCATCTCAATCCCCCCCAGCGCGAAGCGGTCAAATATCTGGATGGCCCGCTGCTGGTGCTGGCCGGTGCCGGCTCGGGCAAGACCCGGGTCATCACCCAGAAAATCGTCTACCTCATCGAAGAATGTGGCTACGCGCCGCAGCACATTGCGGCCATCACCTTTACCAACAAAGCCGCACGCGAAATGCAGGAACGCGTTACCAAACTGCTGCAGGGCAAGCCTGCCAAGGGATTGACGGTCTGTACCTTCCACGCGCTCGGCGTGCAAATCATGCGCCAGGAGGCGGGGCGGCTCGGCTACAAACCGCAGTTCTCCATCCTCGACGCTGCCGATGCAATGCAGATTGTAAACGAGATACTGAAAACTACCGACAAACAGGAAATCCGCCGCGCGCAATGGCGCATCTCGGCATGGAAAAATGCACTGGTTTCACCCGCTGCCGCGCTGGACACGGCCGCAACCGATATCGATGCCACCTACGCCAGGGTTTATCTGCGTTACCAGGACACGCTCAAAGCCTACCAGGCAATGGATTTCGACGATCTGATCCGGCTGCCTGCCGAATTATTCGCCAGCGATGCCGAGGCGCTGGAAAAATGGCGCAAAAAACTGCGCTATCTGCTGATGGACGAATACCAGGATACCAATGCCTGTCAGTATCAGATCGTCAAATTGCTCACCGGCGTGTCCGGCGCTTTCACCGCAGTCGGCGACGACGACCAGGCGATCTACGGCTGGCGTGGCGCGGACGTTAAAAATCTGCACCAGTTGCACGAGGATTACCCGCGCCTGAAAGTCATCCAGCTGACCCAGAATTACCGCTCCACGATACGCATCCTGCGCGCTGCCAACAGCGTCATCGCCAACAACACGCGTCTCTATGACAAGCAGTTGTGGAGCGAGCATGGCAATGGCGACCCGCTGCACGTCATGTCCGCCAAGGACGAAGAGGAAGAGGCGCAGAACGTGGTAATGCGGCTGCTGGCGCATAAATTCGAGCACCGCACACGCTATGGCGATTACGCCATCCTGTACCGCGGCAACTACCAGGCACGGCCATTCGAGCAGTTTCTGCGCAATGAAAAAGTGCCGTATGCCATGTCGGGCGGACAATCATTTTTCGAAAAGGCCGAGATCAAGGACATCACCGCCTACATGCGCCTGCTGGCCAACAGCGACGATGACCCCGCCTTCATCCGCGCCGTAACCACGCCCAAACGCGGGGTGGGTGCGGCAACCCTGGAAAAACTCGGTGAGTATGCCGGCCAGCGCCATGCCAGCCTGTTCGAGGCGGCCTTCGAGGCGGGCTTCCAGAGCCAGCTTCCGGCACGCCAGCTGGAACCGTTGATCGAGTTCTGCAATTTCATCAACGCGCTGGAATTCCGCGTGCGCAAGACGCCTGCTGCCGAGATCATGGCCGATCTGCTGAAAGCAATCAATTACGAAGCCTATCTGTTTGACAGCGAGGAAACCCGTAGCGCCCAGAGCAAATGGAACAATGTGCTGGAGTTCGTCGGCTGGCTCGGCAAGAAAGGCGAGGAGGACGGCAAGGACGTCATCGCCCTGACCCAGACCATCGCCCTCATCACGCTGCTCGAGAACCGCGACGATACCGAGGTCGACGCGGTGCGCATGTCCACCATTCATGCGGCCAAAGGGCTGGAATTCGGCCACGTATTTCTGGTCGGCGCCGAAGAAGACATCCTGCCGCACCGCGACGCAGTGGAAAATGGCACGCTGGAAGAAGAACGGCGCCTGATGTATGTCGCCATCACCCGCGCCCAGCGCTCGCTGACCATCAGTTTTTGCAAGAAGCGCAAACGCGCCGGAGAGTTTCAGAGTTGCGAACCTTCACGCTTCATCAGCGAAATTTCGCAGGAAGATGTGCGCAAGACCGGAGATGACGCCGATCCCGTGGAACAGCGTCAGCAGGGTAATGCGCGGCTGGCGCAACTCAAGGCAATGCTGGCTGCGAAGTAGGAGTGGAAGTTGTTGTACCCGTTTTGGGATATATCTGCTCGTTGATACGGTGCGCATCCGCCTGCGCCCTGGCTATTTCTTCCGGTTTCAACTGCCCGACGACGCTTTCGCGCGCCCTGGCTGCGTCTTCCATACCCTGAGCAGCGGCCAAATTGAACCACATATAGGCCTTGACCTTGTCGATCGGTGTGCCGATACCGAAACGGTACATCTGACCCAACCGGTATTGGGCTTGCGGATTACCGCGCCGGGCCGGCATCTCGATCCATTTCAGGGCGGCCTGATAATCCTGCACCACGCCGCGCCCGTCCAGCAAAGCAGAGGCATACTGAAACTGCGCCTCGCTATTGCCATGCCGCGCAGCTTTGGCAAACCACATGGCGGCCTTGGTGACATCCACAATCACACCCTCGCCATTGGCATACATTTTACCCAGCCTGAGCTGCGCGTCCGTATCACCCTTGAGCGCCTGTGCCGACAGCCTGGCAAACTGCTTGTCTGCCGCCGCAAGGGCACCCGTGGCCGATGCGGGAGTGGAATTCATCTGGCCGCGCACCAGCAAAAATGCCATCCCCAGCAGCACAATACCCAGAAAGGCAATTTTGAACGGACTATAAATCCAGAACCGTGCACGACATTCGCGACAGCGAAACGGTGTGAAGATTATTCGCTGCACCAGCGTGTCCCCTGTGCGGATGGAAGATCCACGCAGTCTGGCGCTTCCGCACTCGGGACAACACTTGTACATGAGCGCAGTGTCAGACAAAGCCGGCACAGCGCGAATGTTTAAACATCACACAATGCTCATCTTTATTTTGCCGCTGCGGGTGCAGCAGCAGGTGCTGCTCCAGCTGCCGGGGCGGGCGCAGCGCCTGGTGCGGCACCCGGTGCAGGGGCGGCGCCTTCGGGCGGTGTGAATTTTGCACCGGCATCATCCGCCATATAGGCCACGGCGCGGGCGATTTCAATATCAGACAGATCCGGGTTGCCGCCGCGCGGTGGCATCTGGCGGATACCTTCTTCCGCATGCTTGATCAGCGTTGCATAACCTTGCTTGATACGCGGCGCCCAGTCAGCCTTGTTGCCGAACTTGGGTGCGCCCAGCGCGCCCGGTGTATGGCAAGCCGTACATACTGCATCAAACACTTGCTTGCCTTCCATTTCCACGCGCGGTGCGCTGGCATCGACAATATTCAATTGGCCCACCGGCTGGATACGCGCCAGCGTAGCCTTGCTATTGAACTCAAGTGAATCCTTCTCACCATGGCTGCCCTGGATCTTGGCTATCAGGCCGAGTATGAGCGCTATGGCAATAATGGGCGCAAACATTCCCGCCCAGAGCGCAACAAAAAATTGTTGCGGCGTTGTTTTGGTCATCGTGGCCTGATCATCGCTCATGCTTGCTTCCTTAACTTTTAGCGGAAAAAATAGTTTAGAACGCGGATTATAGCGGCAAAAGTGGCGTTGGCAAAAGCACCTGATATAGACGCTGAGTGCGAAAATCGCTATTCTTGCCTGCTCTCGCGCCCATAGCTCAGATGGATAGAGTATTGGTTTCCGAAGCCAAGGGTCGCAGGTTCGAATCCTGCTGGGCGCACCACACTAGCATCCCATCCAGCGGAGTTTATATGGCAGGACTGGACAAAAACACCCCTCAACCCACTGAAATCAAGCTGCACCAGAAATCGCGGGTGATGGAAATCGCCTTCGGCGATGGCAGACGTTTTCACTTACCGTATGAATTTCTGCGCGTGTATTCACCCTCCGCAGAAGTGCGCGGGCATGGTCATGGGCAGGAAGTATTACAGGTGGGCAAGCAGAATGTCGAAATCACCGGCATCGAACCGGTGGGCAGTTACGCCGTGCAGCCGATTTTCTCGGATGGCCACGACACCGGCATTTTTTCCTGGGATTATCTTTATGAGCTGGGCCAGAATCAGGACACGCTGTGGGAACGCTATCTGGAGAACATGGCAAAAGCAGGTGCCTCGCGCGAGCCTATCCCCAGCTTTGATGATCGTCCCAAGACCAAATAATCATGAATGACTATTTCGCCATAGACTGGGGCGAAACCAGCACCGCTGCCGCAACATTCAAAGTGGTGTTGATCAATCCTTACGAGCTGGGACGCCAATCCTTTAACCTGGCGGCCCCCGCAGCATTGCTGAAAGCGGCCGGTTGCGAAGTCGCCTGTCTCGATCTGACACTGCAAAAACTGGAGCCCGACACCCTGCGCGACGCCGGACTGGTGGCCATCCATCTGGGCATGCATACCGCCACCCGCATCGCCATCGCCGCACTGCCGAAAATCCGCGAACTGGCGCCCGGCGCGCACCTTGCCATGTACGGCCTGTATGCGCCGATGAACGCCGACCTGCTGCGCGGGCTGGGCGTACATACCCTGCTCGGCGGCGAATCCGAGCCGGACCTGGTGGCGCTGGCGGAACGCTTGCGCGATGGCGATATCAGTGCGCAAAACACGCCGATGGTGCAGCTCGCGCAAGTGAAATTTCTGCCGCCGGATCGCAGCGGATTGCCCAAGCTCACTCGCTACGCTCATCTCAACCTGCCCGATGGCGGCAAAAAAATTGTCGGCTTTACCGAAACCACGCGCGGCTGCAAGCACCTGTGCCGGCATTGCCCGGTGGTGCCGGTGTATCAGGGAAAATTCCGCACGGTACAGGTGGACGTGGTGCTGGCCGACATCGAACAGCAGGTGGTGGCGGGCGCGCAGCACATCTCCTTCGGCGACCCGGATTTTTTCAATGGCCCTACCCACGCGCTGCGCGTACTGGAAGCCATGCACCAGCGCTTTCCCAACCTCAGTTTCGACGCCACCATCAAGATCCAGCACCTGCTTGACCACGCCGATCTGCTGCCCAGGCTGCGCGACGATGGCTGCCTGTTCATCACCAGTGCGGTGGAATCGGTGGACGATGCGGTGCTTGAATATCTGGACAAAAATCACACCCGCGCTGGTTTCGAGCGCGCACTCGGCCTGTGCCGCGCGAACGGCATTTTTCTCGCGCCCACCTTTGTGCCGTTCAATCCGTGGACCACGCTGACCGGCTACATCGACCTGCTCGGCGAACTGCTGCGCCTGAAACTGGTGCAAGCGGTGCCGCCGGTGCAACTCGCCATCCGCCTGCTGGTACCGCAGGGCTCCTATCTGCTGCACCTGCCCGGTTTCAGCGATCGGCTCGAAACCTTCGACCCGGAATTGCTGGGCTACCCATGGCAGCATGACGACCCACGCGTGGACGCACTGCAGCAGCAGGTGATGAGCACCGCGATGCGGATGGAAAACGCGCCGCGCAGCGAGGTGTTCCGCGCCATCTGGCAGCTCGCTCATGGCGCCGCAGGGCTGCCCGCTCCAACGCTGGAACACGCCGACTTCGGCGAGACCATTGCCCATCTGTCCGAGCCGTGGTATTGCTGCGCCGAACCCACCGACCAGCAATTGCAATCGTTTTAAACCATGCTGCGCGTCCTGCTGTTGCTCCCCATTACCAGTTACCGCAATCAGGATTTCCTCGATGCCGCGCACAAGCTGGGCGTGGAAGTGGTCAGTGCCGCCGACCATTGCCATCAGCTCGCCCCGCAGCGCGGGCTGAGCCCGATCCTGTCCTTGCATTTCGACCAGCCCGAGGCCGCCGCTACGCAACTGCTGACATCGCTGGGGCGGCGCGTGGATGCGGTACTGGCGGTGGACGATGCGGGCGTGGAGCTGGCCGCCGTGCTGCGCGAAAAACTCGGCCTGCCCGGCAATGCGCCGGAGGCGGTACGCCCCACGCGCGACAAACTCGCTTTCCGAAAGCTGCTGCAGCACAACGGCCTCAACTGTCCGGCGTTTCATCACCTCGCCAGCGCAGCAGAAGCACGCGCACTGGCAGCGCAATTGCACTATCCGGTGGTAGTCAAGGCACGCCGACTGTCCGCCAGCCGCGGCGTGATCCGCGCTGACGATGCCGGGGATTTATTGCAGCAAGTGCGCCGGGTCAGCCGCATCCAGTCGGGCGCCGACCGCGACGCCGGCGCATTGGGCCTGATCGTCGAAAGCTTCATCCCCGGCAGCGAACACGCACTAGAAGGCCTGCTGGAAAACGGCCAATTGCGCGTGCTGGCGCTGTTCGACAAACCCGACCCGCTGGACGGCCCGTATTTCGAAGAAAGTATTTACGTCACGCCGTCGCGTCTGTCCAGTGAGCTACAGACCGCCATCGCCGACAGCGTGCAACGCGTCTGCGCTGCCGCCGGACTCAGCCACGGTGCCATTCACGCCGAAATGCGCGTGAACGACGCCGGCGTGTGGTTGCTCGAAATCGCCGCGCGCTCCATCGGCGGCCTGTGCGGGCGCATGTTACGCTGGCGCTTGGGCATGACGCTGGAAGAGCTCATCCTGTGCCACGCGCTGGGGCTGCCGATTGCCCAACCGGAGCATGGCGACGCCAGTGGCGTGATGATGATTCCGGTGCCCGCGCGCGGCATTTACCAAAATGTGAGTGGGCTGGAAACCGCACGCGAAGTGCTTCACATCGAAGACATCCGCATTACCGCCGTCCCCGGCCAGCGTATCGCACCCGCTCCGGAAGGCGCCAGCTACCTCGGCTTCATTTTCAGCCGCGCTGCCACCCCCGCAGCGGCCGAAGCCGCGCTGCGCAACGCGCATGCCGCACTGGTTTTTGATATCCGGCCCGACGTGGTGCTGACCCAAAGCACAGCCCGATGAGCCTGTGGCAAAGCGTAGCACAAGGCATCCAGGCCGCCACTGGCGCAGCATTCCCCATCCAGCGCACCACTCCGGTCGGCGGCGGTTGCATCAACACCGCCTGGTGCATCGAGAATGGCGCAATGCGTTATTTCGTTAAAACCAACAGCGCGGCCAAACTGCCCATGTTCGAGGCGGAAGCAGCCGGTCTCGCCGCACTCGCCGCCAGCCACACCCTGCGCGTGCCGCATCCCGTCACCAGCGGTGTGGCGGGTAACGAAGCGTTCCTGGTGCTGGAATGGCTGGACCTGGGTGGCCACGGCAGCGCCGCACAACTCGGACAACAACTCGCCGCGCTACACCGGACCAGCGCACCCCACTTTGGCTTCGCCTCCGGCAACATCATCGGCGCCACCTCGCAGCCCAATACCTGGACCGACAACTGGCTAGACTTCTGGCGCGAGCAACGCCTGGGATTTCAGCTCGAACTGGCCGCACGCAACGGCTTCGGCGGAATCCTGCAAATCCAAGGCGAACGCCTGATGGGTAAACTCGACGGCCTGTTCGACGGCTACCAGCCGCAACCCTCGCTGCTGCACGGCGACCTGTGGAGCGGCAACTACGGCTATATGCAAGCGGGTGAGCCGGTCATCTTCGACCCCGCCGTCTACTACGGCGACCGCGAAGCGGATATTGCCATGACCGAACTGTTCGGCGGCTTCCCGGCAGATTTCTACGCCGCCTACCGCGCAGCCTGGCCGCTGGACGCAGGTTATGCAATACGCAAAAACCTTTACAATCTGTACCACGTCCTCAACCACGCCAATCTGTTCGGCGGCAGCTATGCGCGACAGGCGGAGGGGATGCTTGAGAAGTTACTGGCAGAACCAGGGTGAATATTGGCAGGCAACCACCGTGCGAATGACATTCCCCTTCTGCGCCGCGAAGGGGCAGCGTAGTGGGGTGGCCTTCTTTTGGATTACCTTTTCTTGGCCAAACAAGAAAAGGTGACTAGCTGCCGGGCTACCCCCGGCAAACTATGTTCAAGCAATACACGTCGAATAGGCACGCCATTATTTTTTGGAATATCACAACACTCGCCACCTTTAGCTCATTGGCATGTGTTAATGCAAGACCTCGTATCCTGACCCTGGCATTCCTTCCGCTAGGCCTAACTCGGAAAATTAACCTGCGTAAGGCGGGAAGTAGGGTGCCAATAAGCGAAGCGCATTGCACCGGATGTTTTATGTTTTCATTCGGCGCAATAACGATTGCGCCCTACCGGACTGACAAGACAAAAGTCATGGTCTGAATACCATTGACCCTTGTCATTGACCGCTACCTCAAACAGGAGTCTCCCTCATAACAAAGGTTTGCTTGCACCGTGGGTAATTTAGACACCCCCAGAAATTTCCTTTTGACCCATTCCGCCCAACCATCTTGGTACCACAAGATGGACAAGTTGGTGTTAGGTAGTCGCCATCCGTAGCCACGGAGAGCAATTTTCGTTGGGCTTCGCTCGGAAGCGTACCAATCATGCGGAAGAATTTTTCCCCATCAATAAGAAAGATAGGATTTTCTTTAGCAAACTCTATGGCTTCTTTTGTATAGGTGCTGGTTGTCATAAAGATGCCACGGCCTATTTTTTGATGAGCCATAACACCAAACAACTCCCGAACGGGCTTAACCCCGACTGGCCGGAAATTCCATGCCTTGCACTGAATGATTGATTCAGGCTCCGGAGTATCACCTCTAAAAAGTTTGGCATCCACTCCCCCGTCAGCACCGCATCTAATCGTTTCTGCACGAAGCCCTACCTCACGATAAAAAGCTGCGCATAATTCTTCAAAACGCTTCCATTCCAGTTGCTTCAACAGGGAAAGAGACCATTCTTCTGGTTTTGATTCTGGCTGCTTGAAAGGGGAGCGGTCAGAGGATACCTCCCAAACTTTTGCAACGCGATCATCGAATTTGTTCACATCAACAAACGCCACCCTTGGTTTAACATGATGCATGGGAGGTACATTTTGAGGAGAAGAAAAATTCTTTCTATGGCGAAAATAATTGATGCCTGCAATAAGGCCAAAGACGCCTGCTACGAAATAGCCGAAAGGTTTTAACGCAATCATGAAGGAACCGAGGACTTGATTTCCTCCTACCATGGAAGGAGAAATCCAGCGTGTTCCCACTAATATTATGAATGCTAAAATCGTGGAAATTTGCCAAGGAGCGGCGATTAGCAGATCGAGTCTGGATTCTTTTCTTCTTCTAGCCATTCGCACACTCCTTCAAGCCATCACGTACACGTGCGGAATCGAGTTTTTCATTCGGCGCTAATGATTGCGCCCTACCGGGCTGTACTTGCGGGCATTGGTTTAATGCGGCGGCGCTCCCTCTCCCGTGTCACCCCTGACGTGCTACAGCTAATGTAGGGTGTCAATAAGCAAAGCGCATTGCACCGGATGTTTTGCGAGTTGGGCGACAAGTCACCCATTCCTGCGAACCCCATTTCAATTTCATTCGGCGCAATAACGATTGCGCCCTACCGGGCTGGCGTCTCTCCGTTTTGATTGCGTAACGGGGCGCCCAGAAGCGAATAACTTCAGGGAGCTTCGAGGCAATTCATTCAAACGTACTTGCTCGCTGAGACTTAGCATGGCTAGAATTAAGTTGACGAAGGATATTTGCACCGAGCGTGTAGGCATAAATGGCCGCGGGGCGGAAGTCAAAATGAACGCCAAGGTACTCCGTGTCTTCGTCGGATATAGTGCGACTGGTTACCAGCAACGGCTGACTAATATGGGGATTGCGTCGAACAAACTCGACGCAATTGTCCAGCTCGCCACGCGAGACATAAGGCCTGTCGCTCCATTTAACCTCGACAGCCCATTGGGGCTTCTGACTGGAGCCCTGCATATGAACAATATCGATCTCACCAGAGTTCCAGCGAGCGTAATAGAGTTCGATCTGTTTGTTATGCTGCCATTGGCTAAATATAGCGGTTTCGGTGAGCGACCCCATAGCGTCTGAGTCGGGATCTAGTTGGCCGAAAAGCGCTGCCCGCATTGACGGATTCGTTAGATACACTTTGAAACACATAGCTCGCTTAAAGCGCTTGGCGTTCTGATCTATCCGCTCCACGCGTCTAATTAGAAATGCGGCTTCAAGATATTCAAGGTATCTTTTAATCGTATTTTTAGCTGCACCTGACGATTGTGATAGCTTTTCTAGGCTGACCTCATTCCCGGTGTTGTACGCAAGCGTAGTAAAAAGTCGGTTTAGTTCTTGGATATCGCTAATTCCATAGAGACTAGGAAGATCCCTCAACAAAACCTTATCAATAATGTCACTTTTAATATACTGGCTAGGATTTTCTCGAATGGATTTGGAAAATACGGCTTCAGGGTACCCACCAAAATTCAAGTAATTTATAAACTCCACGTTCAGCTCGGATATGTCTCTGGCCACGTAGTCATAGGCCCCAAATTTTTCATCAAGGGTAGTTACTTCAATTAGTTCATCATCACGCTCGATAAATCTCAAATATTCGGCGAACGTAAGTGGTGGCAAGATATAGTCGCTAAACCGACCAGCGCCAGACTCATTGCTCTTAAGGCGCAACGCAGCAGCAGCAGACCCTGTTGCTACAAACTTGTACTCGGAATATGAGTCAACTAAGGACTTTAAGTGAACTTCCCAATTTCTAAGATACTGAATTTCGTCGAAAAACACGAATAATTCAGATTCTCGCTTATGTGAAAACAGTTCCTGAAAGTATCCAAGGATTTGCTCTAATGACAGCCCCGTATAGATCGGCGTTTCAAGGGAAAGATAGAGAACTTTCGTTGGATCAACGCCATGATCAATCAAGCCTCTTATGGCGTGATAAACCATAACGGTCTTTCCGACTCGTCTAGGCCCCATTAAGACTATTGCGCGGCGGACGCTTTTGTCAGAGATGGACTTGAAGAAGGAGTCAAAGTACGTTCGCCTTGGCTTGTCTTCGTACTGGATTTTTTCCGTAGATACAGATAGCCACCAAGGATTATCGAATTTTAGACGAGCAACAATATCTGCTTTCGCTATTTCAAGCATGGAACCCTCACAAGATTAGATCGTTGATCTTAGTTTAAGGTAACTTCGAAATAAGATCAATAACCTAATGCTGCTTCTGAAGTGGGGGTCTGGGTAATTGCATCATTGAAGTAACACGGGGGACTCAATTTAAGCTTTTTTTTTGGTTTCCCAACAAATTGTGAAACAAAGCACGGCAAAGCACGGGGTCAGGTCTACAAAGCACGCACAAAGCACGGGGTCAGGTCTAGATAAGTACCAGCCCTCTTAACAATTTTTTCCCCTGTCGTGAAGTGCATCGCATACGGAATTCAGCCACTTCGTATCATTGCCTGAATATGCTCTATATCAAAACCAAACCCGCACCACCGTCTGCGCCTCTCCCTCGCCGCGCGCGCGGATCTCCCCGATCCGGTAAACCGTCTCCCCTGCAGCAGCCAGGTTCTGCATCGCAGCCTCGGCGTGTTCAGCGGCCACCACCACCACCATGCCGATACCGCAGTTGAAGGTACGATGCATCTCGCTGTCCGCCACGCCGCCGTGTTTCTGCATCCAGTGGAATAGCGGCGGCATGTCCCACGACTGGACGTCGATATCCGCCATCAGGTGTTCGGGCAGGGTGCGCGGCACGTTGCCGGTGAGGCCGCCGCCGGTGATGTGCGCCATGCCTTTGACCGGCATGGCCTGCATCAGGGCCAGCAGCGGTTTGACGTAGATGCGGGTGGGGGTCATCAGCACGTCACCCAGCGGACGGCCATGGAAGTCGGCGTCCACGTCGGCGCCGCTGATTTCGAGGATTTTGCGGATCAGCGAGTAGCCGTTGGAGTGGGCGCCGCTGGAGGCCAGCCCGAGCACCGCGTCGCCGGGGCAGATGGTGCTGCCGTCGATCACCGCTTCGCGTTCCACCACGCCCACGGCGAAGCCCGCCAGGTCGTATTCGCCGGCCGGGTACATGCCCGGCATTTCCGCGGTCTCGCCGCCGATCAGCGCGCAACCGGCCTGCTCGCAACCCTGGGCGATACCCTTGATGACCTGTTCCGCCACGTCCACATCGAGCTTGCCGCAGGCGAAGTAGTCGAGGAAGAACAGCGGCTCGGCGCCCTGCACCAGGATGTCGTTGACGCTCATGCCGACCAGGTCGATGCCGACGGTGTCGTGCCGGTTCAGCATGAAGGCGAGTTTGAGCTTGGTGCCGACGCCGTCGGTGCCGGACACCAGCACCGGGTTTTTGTATTTGGCGGGCAGGCCCATCAGCGCGCCGAAGCCGCCGATGCCGCCCAGCACTTCCGGGCGCATGGTGCGCTTTGCCCAGGGTTTGATGCGGTCTACCAGGGCATCGCCGGCGTCGATATCCACGCCTGCGTCACGATAGGAAAGGGAGGGTTTGTTGGGAGAAGTCACGGCGGGCTCGCGTTTCGATTGGAAAATTCGTGCTATTTTACCGCAAATGAATGCTACCCAACCGAACCGCGATTTTGCCTGGATACTCGCCGCCGTGCTTGTCACGGGCGGGCTGCTGTATCTGCTTTCCCCCATTCTTACGCCATTTCTGCTGGCGGCGATTCTGGCCTATATCTGCCACCCGCTGGCAGATCGGCTGGAGCGGCTGAAACTGCCGCGCGGGGCGGCATCAGGTATCGTGATCATCGTGCTGGGGCTGGTATTTTTCCTGCTGGCGCTGATCCTGGTGCCGATGATACAAACCGAGACCGGTCATTTCCTTGCCAGCCTGCCGAAATATGTGGACTGGCTGCAAAATAGCGCCGCGCCATGGTTGCAGACGCATCTGGGCGTGACCTTACCTGACGCCGCCGGGCTCAAAGTGTTGCTTGCCAATCACCTGCAAGGCGCAGGCAACGCCGCGGGCAGTGCGGCTGGATGGCTGAAAACCGGCACGCTGGGCATCGTCAGCCTGGTCGCCAACCTGGTATTGATACCCGTGGTGTTCTTTTATCTGCTGCGCGACTGGGATGTGATGATTGACTGGGCAGATGGGCTGGTGCCACGGCGCTGGCACGCCAAAGTCCGCCAGCTGGCCACGGAAATCGATGCGGTATTGTCGGAGTTCTTGCGCGGCCAGCTCTCGGTCATGCTCATCATGGCGGTGTTCTACACCACAGGGTTGTGGATCGCCGGGCTGGATTACGCCCTGCCGATCGGCATTCTGGCGGGGCTGCTGGTGTTCGTGCCATACATGGGTGCGATCTCGGGCATGGCGCTGGCTACCCTGGCCGGACTGGTGCAGTTTTCCAGCCTGTCCGGCATGGTCCCGGTATGGGTGGTATTCGGCATCGGCCAGCTGGTGGAAGGCTATGTGGTGGTGCCGCGCCTGGTCGGCGAACGCATCGGCCTGCATCCGGTGATGGTGATTTTTGCGCTGCTGGCGTTCGGCGAAGTGTTCGGTTTTTTCGGCGTGCTGCTGGCATTGCCCATCTCCGCCATGCTGCTGGTGGCACTGCGCCACATCCGGGCGGCTTATCAGCACAGCAGCCTGTATCAGGACTGAACGGTATAATGCGGGTTTTGCCACGACTGCTACCGCCATGACCACGCCGCTGCTCGAATCCGCTATTCCCTCCCTGCAATTGCTATCGCGCGGCAAGGTGCGCGATGTTTACGCGGTAGACGACCAGCGCCTGCTGATTGTCGCCAGCGACCGCCTGTCCGCCTTCGATGTGGTGCTGCCCACACCGATCCCGGGCAAGGGCGCGGTGCTGACGGAAATCTCGCATTTCTGGTTCGGCAAGCTGGGGCACATCATCCCCAACCACCTGACTGGCGACATGCCGGAATCGGTGGTGGCGGAAAACGAGCGCGATCAGGTGGCAGGCCGCGCCATGGTGGTGAAGCGCCTGCAACCGTTGCCGGTGGAAGCCATTGTGCGCGGTTATCTGGCCGGTTCGGGCTGGAAGGAATATCAGCGCCATGGCAGCGTATGCGGCATCGCGCTGCCCGCCGGCCTGCAACAGGCAGGCAAACTGCCGCAGCCGATTTTCACTCCCTCCACCAAGGCGGCGATGGGCGCACACGACGAGAACATCGATTTCGCCCGCGCCGAACAACTGCTGGGTGCCGGCATCGCCGCCCAGGTGCGTGACGCCAGCATTGCCCTGTATACCCAGGCGGCGCAGTATGCGCTTACCCGCGGCATCATCATTGCCGACACCAAGTTCGAGTTTGGTCTGGATACCGCGGGCAAGCTGTACCTGATCGACGAAGTGCTGACCCCGGATTCTTCCCGGTTCTGGCCGGCCGACCAGTATCAGCCCGGCAGCAATCCGCCCAGCTACGACAAGCAGTTCGTGCGCGACTGGCTGGAGGCTTCGGGCTGGAACAAGCAGGCGCCTGCACCAGCATTGCCGGCTGAAGTGGCGGCGAAAACCGCCGAGAAATACCGCGAAGCAGTGGCCCGCCTGACTACTTGAACTGCTGGTTCAGGTAGGTCGCCACGATATCCACCAGCTGTGTATCCATATCGGTGAAAAAATGGTCCGCACGCGCCACCTGCATCTGCTCCGAGCCCGGTTTGCCCTGCAGTGTCGCTTTGCGTGCCGCCGCGTTGTTCAGCACGTCGGGCAGATCGTTCTGGCCATACAAGTCCAGCACCGGCATGTTCACCTTGCGGTAATCCGCGCTGATCGGCATGCCGATGGCCACCCATGCCTTGATCGCTGGATCGGGCTTGGCGGACAGGTATTCATAGCTCATGCGCGAGCCCATGCTGTGCGAAACAAAACCGATTTTGCCATAGCCCTTGGCCTTGAGAAAATCCACCGCCAGCTTCAGGCGCTGCACCGCATCAGGAAATGTCGCCGTATAAGCCGCGGCCTTGGCAGCGTTATCCAGCACCGGCATCTGCACTGATAGCGTGGTATAACCATGATCCGGCAACTGGCTGCGCAAGACGCCGATCAAACCCCAGTCCGGATGAATACCGAGCCCATGCACGATCACCAGCGCCGCCTTGGCATCTTTGACAGGGGTGTAGAGCGTCAGGAACTTGTGCCCATTAGGCTGTTCCAGATAGACCGGATTGCCCACCACGATCCCGGGAAGGATTTCGTCAGCCCATTTTTTCTCGCGTGCATAATCGGCCGCAAATACACTGCCTGCCAATGTCAACAAAACCAGCATCCATAGTATGCGCATACCGTTCCCCTTCGTTCGTTATGTCAAACCCAGTGCAAGGTAGTGTAGGAGGTACGGCGTCACGCAGTAAGCCTAGATCTGCGCTTTCAGGCGCATGGCTTCTTCGTTGAACGCGCCATCTATCTTGTGCACGACGTCCTCTACCATACGAAAACCCTCCACCGGCGCGTCGTCTTTCATGTAGAACAGCCGGATCGGCCCCAGTGTCTTGATTGCCTGAGCGCGCTCAATGGCGTCCGCAGGGGTGGCCAGGCCACTGTTCAGGTACATGTCGGCAATCACTTTGCCGGCCACCGGGTTTTTGTGTGAACCGTTACGTGCCGCCTCCAGGGTGGCTACAGCGTCGCCATCCATGATGTCATATTTGGAATGCCCACCAACGTAAGTCAATAGTTCTATGAATGTCATATTCAGCTCCTTAATGTTGCATGATAAGTCCATCACGCAGGCTTGCGCCGCAAATTTTTTCCACGCGTTCGATGTAATACATCAAATCCAGCGGCATGGTCACGCCATCCAGTAATTGTAGCGGAAACAGATCGCACGCCAACAGCAGGTCGCAGGCACTGAACTTGCCACCCGCATAGAAACGCTGCTGGCCCAGATGGCGGGCCAGTTCAACCAGCCTGGACTGCGCGGCAAACTGGCTGAAGCCATCGTAGCGGTCGTTGGACAGCGCTTCCACGCTCATGTTATAGCGGTGCTCGATTTGCGCTTTATAGGCCGCCTGTATCGCGGGATCACTGCCGATATCGGCGAAGGCGGGCGCCACCGGCGCATACAGCCTGTCCAGCAAATGCCCGGCGGATTGCCGCCAATCCAGCAGCGCCTGCCAGGCGGCCGTTTCAATCAGGCCATCAAAAACCGGCTTGCCGCCAACCCAGCCATCCAGCTGGCGCAGTATTGCCAGCGAATCCGTATGCAGACTACCGTCCGCCAGACATAACACCAGATCAGCGTGGGCGATGCCCAGCTCAAAAAACGTCGCATCGTCGTCGTGACCGAGCGCCGCCAGCTCGTGATCGGCACCTTTGTACGCCAGCGCCAGCCTCACCCGCTGCGCGGGCATGGATGACCAGAAATGGAGCAGGCGCAAGCGTTCGCCGGGGCATGCTGCCATCACTATAATTTGCTCACGATGCAGTCGTATTCACGCGGGTCCACCGGCGTAATCGACAGCCGATTGCCTTTTTGCAAAATACGCATACTGGCGAGCGCCGCTACCGTGCGAATTTCCTTCAACGGCATCAGCCGGGTTTTCTTCACCAGCTGCACATCCACATTGAACCAGCGTGGGGTTTCCCGCGTCGCCTTGGGGTCAAAATATTTATTCTTCGGGTCGAACTGCGTTTCATCCGGATAAGCCAATCGGCTGACTTCCGCCAGTCCGGCGATGCCTGGTTCGGCACAACTGGAATGATAGAACAGCACCTTGTCTCCCACCCGCATCTGGTCGCGCATGAAATTGCGTGCCTGATAATTACGAATCCCATACCAGGCCACCGTCTGCGCGGGCAGTCCGGCAAGGTCATCAATACTCACATCGGATGGTTCGGATTTCATTAACCAGTAACGCATGGCTTCCTCGGCATATAATCGGTTCTTCGGATTTTTCCGATTTTACTGGAAATACACATGAGCCTGCTCGAAGAAAAACTCATCCGCTGGTATCAGGAACCCGCCGTCCAGGCACACAACTGGGAACCGCGCCTGTTCTGGAAAGAAATCGACGCGCGTCATCCGTTCGGCACGCTGAAAGTGGAGCCGCGCGAGCTGGAGGTGCTGTTTGCCACGCTGATCGGCGAACCTTCCGAGTGCATGGCGGAACTCAATGCCGAATCGCAGGTGCGCGGCGATTACATGCTGCGCGGCGATTTCCTGGCTGCCAATGCGCGCCGCCACGAGTTGCCGCTGCTGACTCGCGTGTACGCCTGATACAGTCTATATTGATAGTCCTTCCTCGTTTCAAGGAGACTGCCATGACTAGCCTGGAGATGAAGCTCAAAGACTGGTTCCTGCACCCGGCAATCCAGTACCACGACTGGGATCCGGCACTGTTCTGGAAACCGCACGACGAACATGATCCGTTTGGCGAGTTGCGCGTCGATCCGCAGGAGCTCGAAGTTTATTTCGCTGCGCTGATCGGTGCCGAATCGGAGTGCTACGATGCAGTCAATCAAAATCATCAGGCAG
This sequence comes from Sulfuriferula sp., assembly GCF_054605375.1. Lineage (NCBI taxonomy): Bacteria > Pseudomonadati > Pseudomonadota > Betaproteobacteria > Nitrosomonadales > Sulfuricellaceae > Sulfuriferula > Sulfuriferula sp. Next base: position 22,171 of record NZ_JBTSEG010000007.1, read on the forward strand.
CATTTTCACCCTTGCCGCGCGCGGTGTTCCTCACGGTAAGCGCCCACCGCAACGATGTCCCGCTTTTCAGCCCGGCCCATACTTTGCATTAGGAAACTGCATTTGAAACAACTCGACAACACCATGCTGACCTCGCTTGCGCAACAGGCACAACATTCACCACGCAAGCGCGCCAACCACAATCTGCATGAGGATTTAAGCGATCCGATCCAGCGATTGGCCATTGCCATGGAGCCGGATACCTGCATCCGCCCGCACCGCCATCTGCAGACCTGGGAGCTGCTCACCGCGCTGCGCGGACGTTTCATTGTGCTGCATTTCGACGATAGCGGCACGGTGATCGCACGTGCCGTGCTGGGTGAAGAAACACAGGTGCTGGAACATGACACAGGCATCTGGCACGGCGTATTGTCACTGGATGCCGGGGGGGTGATTTTTGAAGTGAAACATGGGCCGTATCTACCCATTACCGAAAGCGATTACCTGCCCGGCGTTGACCTTGATGATGCGCGGCTGAATGCCTGGTATGCCAAGGCGCAGGTGGGCGACAATCTCAGGCGCGCGTAATCAGCGTCCCCACGCCATCCTTGGTCAGGATTTCCAGCAACAGCGCGTGTTCAACCCGCCCGTCAATGATGTGTGCGGATTCCACACCACTATTGACTGCGTCTACCGCATAACCCACTTTGGGTATCATGCCGCCGGAAATGGTGCCATCGGCGATTAGCTCATCAATGCGCTTGGGGGTGAGACCGGTAAGGAGCTTGCCCGATTGATCCAGCACGCCGACTGTGTTGGTCAGGAAGATGGCTTTCTCGGCCTTTAGCACCCCGGCCAGCTTGCCTGCAGCCACGTCTGCATTGATGTTATACGCGTTGCCCTGGGCATCCGTGCCCAGCGGGGCAACCACCGGAATGAAATCGCCCGAGTCAAGCAGCTGGATAATCTGCGGGTCAATGCTGGTAATTTCACCCACCTGGCCGATATCCAGCATTTTGCCCTGCTCTTCCTTGCTTTCCACCAGCATTTTCTTGGCATGAATGAAATTGCCGTCCTTGCCGGTGAGCCCGACCGCCTTGCCGCCGTGTTTATTGATCAGGGTGACAATATCCTGATTGACCAGCCCCCCCAGCACCATTTCCACCACATCCAGGGTTTCCTCGTCGGTCACCCGCATGCCCTGGATGAATTCGCTTTGTTTACCGATGCGCTTCAGCAATTCACCAATCTGTGGTCCGGCTCCATGCACGACTACCGGATTCATCCCAACCAGCTTGAGCAGGACCACGTCCTGGGCGAAACTTTCCATCAACCTGGGGTCGGTCATCGCATTGCCACCGTATTTAATCACGATGGTTTTATCGAAAAAGCGCTGGATGTAGGGCAGCGCCTCGGAAAGAATGTTGGCCTTATCGCCCGGGGTGAATTTGCTGGTCGGCATGTTGGCTGGATTCGGAATGGTTGAGACTGGCTGAATTCTAACCGGATGGGGCAAAACAAAAAAGCGGCGCTGCATTTGGTACGGCGGACGAATTTATTCAAATTCGAACCAGCGTCTCAAATGTACTGCATCCGGTCAGCGCGCGTCTGGTCAGCCTGCTGGCCACGGGTGAACGCAGCAGCCGCACTGCGCCCCTCCAGCTGGCCCGGGGAAACAGCACCCTGAGCCTGAACACATGCTGGGATTCGGGCTGGATATCCTGCAGAATCTGCACACCGAACAAGCGATACTCGGTACCCGCCGAGTTCATTTCAAGCCGTTTTAATTCCTATGGGTAACTTCACTGCCCTATAAAAAGGCAGAGTGCTTTCTGCCCTCAGCCAAGTTCCCGTACAATCACGGCTTTAGCCACGCCTGTTTAACATACGTCTCAGCTCATGGACGACTCACCGGAAAATACCAAAGCGCACGATAGTACCGAAGACAACCTGGATCAGGTCGTCTCGCTGCTACGCAAGCACCATCTGGTAGAAAACCTGGTGCACAAGCAGGATATGCCGCGCCAGGATCTGGTTGAGAGTCTGGTGCACAAGCAGCATCTGGCCGAACTGCATGCGCTGCTGGACGACATGCACCCGGCCGACGTGGCACGGGTGCTGGAAGCGCTGCCACGCGACGATCGCCTGCTGGTGTGGGAACTTGTCCGGGTCGAGCACGACGGCGAAATTCTGCTGGAAGTCTCCGATGCGGTGCGCGAGTCGCTCATCAAGAGCATGGACAGCGACGAGTTGCTTGCGGCCGCCGAAACGCTGGATACGGACGAGATCGCCGACCTCGCACCCGACCTGCCGCAGGATGTGATCCAGGAATTGATGGAATCCCTCGACGCGCAAAAACGCGCGCGTCTGCAATCCACGTTGTCCTACCCGGAAGACAGGGTAGGCGCGCTGATGGACTATGACATGGTCACCATCCGCGCCGATGTGACACTGGAAGTCGCGCTGCGCTACCTGCGCCGGCTGAAGGAATTGCCGGATCATACGGACAAATTGTTCGTGGTGGATCGCGATGGCGCGGTGCGCGGCGTCATGCCGCTGCAGCGCCTGCTGCTACAAAGCCCGGACGCCAATGTGGCCGATGTCATGGCCGATGAAGTGGTGACCTTTCATCCCGAGGACGAGGCAACCGATGCTGCCCAGGCATTCGAGCGCTACGATCTGGTATCCGCGCCCGTGGTGGATGCACGCAACCGGCTGGTAGGACGTCTCACCATTGATGCAGTGGTGGACTACATCCGCCAGGAATCCGACAGTGACCTGTTGTCCATTGCCGGCTTGCGCGAAGAGGAAGACATCTTTTCCAGCGTATGGAAATCCGTACAAAACCGCTGGGCCTGGCTCGCCATCAATCTGGTGACCGCATTCATCGCCTCGCGCGTGATTGGCATGTTCGATAACACCATTGAAAAGCTGGTGGCGCTGGCTGCACTGATGCCCATTATCGCCGGCATTGGCGGCAACTCCGGCAACCAGACCATTACCATGATCGTGCGTGCCTTCGCGCTCGGTCAAATCCACCCCGACAGCGCAAAAAAACTGTTTACAAAAGAGCTCGGCGTGGCTGGGTTAAACGGCCTGATATGGGGCAGTGTGGTCGGCCTGTTTGCCTACATGCTCTACGGCAAACCGGCGCTCGGGCTGGTGATGATGGGTGCGATGACACTCAACCTGTTGCTCGCAGCAATCATGGGCGTCGCCATTCCAATGGTGATGCACAAGTTGGGGCGCGATCCGGCCATCGGTTCCAGCGTATTGATTACCGCCGTCACCGACAGCGGGGGATTTTTCATCTTTTTGGGTTTGGCCACCTTGTTTATGTCGTATTTAACATAAGCGGGTGACTCAACGCGCACAATAACTACCGCACCATATTTGCAATTCGATCCACAGGAATAAACCATGCAACAATTTGATCTCCTTGTAATCGGCTCCGGCCCGGGCGGCTACCGCGCCGCCGTCCTCTCCACCTTGCGCGGTCTGTCTGTCGCCATCATCGAAAAAGCGGAGTGGGGCGGCTGCTGCCTGAACCGCGGCTGCGTGCCCAAGAAAGACTGGCATCACACTGCACAACTGGTGGCGGCGAGCAAAGGTTTTGCCAAACGCGGCATCAGCGGGACGCTGAGCGCAGAACTCGACGGCGCCTGGCAACACCAGAAAAAAGTCGTGGAAACCGTGCGCGACAGCTACACCGACTACATGAAGCGCCTCGGCATCAGCGCCTTCAATGGCGCAGCACGCTTCGTCGATGCCCACACCGTCGCCGTCGGCGAAACCAGCCTTAACGCCCAACACATCATCATCGCCACCGGTTCCAGCCCGCTGGTTCCCGACGCTTATCCGCTCACCCCGGGCCGCGTGCTGACCACCGATGACCTGTTCGACCATGCGCCGCCCGCGGGCAGGCGCGTGGCGCTGGTCGGCAGCGGCGTGATCGGTACCGAATTCGCGTTCATCCTCAGCCAGCTCGGCCGTGACATATTGTGGATCGCCAACAGCAAACCGCTGGCCGGCAGCGCCTACTCGCAGCCGGCACTGAAAATCCTGTACGAAGCATTGGCCCGGCACGATATCAAGGTGCGTACCGGCTGCCGCGCGCAGTGCGTGGAAATATTGCCGGACGGCGTCAAGCTCACCCTCGGCGACGGCAGCGTGGAAACCGTGGACTGGGTATTGCTCGGCACCGGGCGCCGTCCGCATACCGACAATCTGGCTGCCGATGCAGCCGGCGTGACGCTCGACGCCAAGGGTTTCGTCAAAGTGAATGCCCATCTGCAAACCAGCGTGCCGCACATCTACGCCATCGGCGACGTCGCCAATCCGCGCATGACCGCCAACCAGGCGCTGGCCGATGCCGCTGTGGCCATCGCCAATATCCTCAGCCCCGGTTCGCGCCAGCGGGATGCCGGCGCCGTGCCGGAACTGGTTTACTCGGCCGTCGAACTGGGCCGCATCGGCATGAACGAGGACGACGCCGAAGACGCCGAACTGGAGCCCGCCGTCGGCTTTGCCGCGTTCGAAACCAACCCGCGTGCGCTCGGCCAGGACGACACCGACGGCTTCGTGCGCCTGATTGCCGACATGGACAGCGGCGCATTGCTCGGCGCGGAAGTGGTGGGGGCCGAAGCCGGCGAAATGCTCCACGTCATCGCCCAGCAGTTCGGCCACGACGACGCGCTGGCGCGCTTCGCAGGCATGTTCTACAACCACCCGGCCAGAACCGAGGAAATCCAGAATGCCACCGAGACACTGGCGGCAAAATGGGGGCTGGCGCAGCAGGTATTTGGGGAATAACCCGAATGAAATCTTCCATCCGCATCGACCATGCCTGCGCTGCCGACGCGCCCGTCGTCGCTGAAATGGTGGGCGAGTTGCTGAATGAAATCATGCGTGCCACGGGCAACCAGGCTTTCCATTTCAACCTGGAAGAAACCACGGCTCGACTCAGGACATTTCTCGAACAGGAGAAATACCATGTGCTGGTCGCACGCGACGCAACGGCTGGCACGGAAGTCGGATTTCTTACCTTGTGCGAAAGCTTTGCGCTATATGCCGAAGGCGCCTACGGAACCATTCCTGAACTGTACGTGCGCCCACTGCAGCGTTCCCGGCAAGTCGGACTACAGCTGATCCAGGCTGCCAGGGCATTCGGCCGCACCAGGCAATGGAAACGCCTGGAAGTGACCACGCCGCAACTGCCGCAATTTGACCGCACGCTGGCATTCTACGAACGCGAAGGATTCAGCGTCGCCGGCGGACGAAAACTGAAAATGGCTTTATGACCTCAACTCCCCATACCGGTGTGGCTCTCTATCTGCGCCTGCTGCGCCACGTCCGTCCGTACTGGAAAATGTTCGCCGGGGCGCTGCTGGCAATGGCGGTAACGGCGGCCGCCGAGCCGGCCATCCCGGCGCTGTTCAAGCCGCTGCTGGACGGCAGCTTCGTCAAAAAAGATCCGGACATGATCCGGCTGATTCCGCTGGTGATGATTGCGCTGTTTGTGGTGCGCGGGCTGGCCGACTTTGCTGCGACGTATGGCATGAACTGGGTCGGCAGCCGCCTGGTGATGGACTTGCGCACGGCGATGTTTCGCAAGCTGGTGGCGATGCCGACGCGCTTTTACGACGACAGCTCCACCGGCACGCTGATCGCGCATATCGTGTTCAATGTCACCCAGGTCACCCAATCGGCCACCAGCGCGGTGACCTTGCTGGTGCGCGATACCCTCATTATCGTCGGGTTGTTGGCCTGGTTATTGTGGCTGAACTGGAAACTCACGCTTATTATTATCGCTATCGCCCCGATCGCTATTTTCATTATTCGCACGGTGAGTGGCCGCCTGCGCAGTATCAATCGTCAGGCCCAGCAAAATCTGGGCGAAATTACCCACGTGGTGGAAGAGTCGGTCGGCGCGCACAAGGTCGTCAAAATATTTGGCGGCCAAGAGTACGAATTAAAGCGTTTTGGCACGGCGGTGAACAATGCCCGGCGCTATTTCATGAAAGGCATTTCCGCTGCAGCTGCCAATGGCCCGGTGGTACAGCTGGTTGCCGCGCTGGGCGTGGCGCTGGTGGTGTACATCGCCACCCAGCAGGCGCAGCGCGGCGAACTCACCGTGGGCGGCTTCGTCTCCTACATGATTGCGATGCTGATGATTTTCGGGCCGGTCAAACGCCTCACCGGGGTGAACGAGCAACTGCAGCGCGGCCTGGCCGCGGCGGAAGTGGTATTCGAGCTGATCGACCGCGACACCGAAACCGACACCGGCACCCAGGTGATTGGCCGCGCCCGGGGCGCACTGGAATTCCGCCACATTACCCTGGCCTACCCGGACAAACCCATTCCGGCACTCAACGATATCAGCCTCGCCATCCGTCCCGGCGAAACGGTCGCGCTGGTCGGCGCCTCGGGCAGCGGCAAGACCAGCCTGGTCAACCTGATCCCGCGCTTTTACACAGCGGATGCCGGACAGATTCTGCTCGATGGCCGCGTCATTACCGACATCACGCTGGCCAGCCTGCGCGCCAATATCGCGCTGGTGTCGCAGGACGTGGTGCTGTTCAACGACAGCATTGCGGCCAATATCGCCTATGGCGCGCAAGCCGGTGCAAGCGAGGCCGACATCATCCGCGCCGCCGAAGCCGCGCACGCCATGGAGTTCATCCGCGAACAGCCGCACGGCCTGCAAACCATGGTCGGCGAGAACGGCGTCAAACTCTCCGGCGGCCAGCGCCAGCGTATCGCCATCGCGCGCGCACTGCTGAAAGATGCGCCGGTGCTGATCCTCGACGAGGCCACTTCGGCGCTCGATACCCAGTCCGAACGCCACGTCCAAGCCGCGCTGGAAACCCTGATGCAGGGCCGCACCACACTGGTCATCGCGCACCGCCTGTCCACCATCGAAAACGCCGACCGTATCGCCGTGATGCAGCAGGGCCGCATCATCGAAATCGGCAGCCACCGTGAGCTGCTGGACAAAAACGGCGCCTATGCCCACCTGCACCGCCTGCAATTTCACGAGACCAAATCATGAAGCGGCAAAGCGTGCTCAATATGACCGGCACTCCCACCCAATCCGTCAAACCGCCGCGTTCCCTGCTCTCGGCAGCCGGTAAGGCCATCGGCGATTTCGCCATGATCCGCGACGGTGACCGCATCCTGCTGGGCATTTCCGGCGGCAAGGATTCGCTGTCGCTGCTGCATGTGCTGCTCGATCTGCAACGCCGCGCGCCGGTGAAATTCGAACTCGCCGCCTGTACTGTGGATCCGCAATCACCCGACTATGACCCCAGCGTGCTGAAACCCTATCTGGCGGGGCTGGGCGTGCCGTATTTTTTCGAGAGCCAGCCGGTACTGGAAGAAGCCAAGCGCAACATGGACGGCGATTCCTTCTGCGCCTACTGTTCAAGAATGCGGCGTGGAATACTGTATCGCGTCGCGCGTGAAAACCATTACAACGTACTCGCGCTGGCGCAGCATCTGGACGATCTGGCCGAAACCTTTTTCATGTCCGCCTTCTTCGGCGGCAAGCTGCGCACCATGCAGGCGCACTACACCAACGATGCCGGCGATGTGCGCGTGATCCGGCCATTCGTGTATGTGCGTGAACGCCAGACCGCCGCCTTCGCCAAACAGGCTGCACTGCCCGTGGTGCCTGAAAATTGTCCGGCCTGCTTCGCCATGCCGATGCAGCGTCAAAGCATGAAGCTGCTGCTGGCGGAACAGGAAAAGGCGCATCCCAAACTGTTTTCCAGCTTGTTGACAGCGATGCGCCCGCTCATGCAATCATCATCCAGCTGATTCCAGCACCGGAAGTGGGTATAGGGCACCTGCCAACCACTCTCATTCAATCCTGATCCTGCGGAAATGCGTCGGCAATTCACGTTTCAGCAATGCATCAATCGCGCCTGCATTGGGTTGGTAAATAAACGGCCGGCGCGGATAAATACGGTCGTTCACCCAATGACTGGACCAGCCTTGAGTCGTGGTAATGCATTGTCGCGCAAAATCCTGCAGCTGAAATGTGCGCTCGACTTCCAGACATCCCGACAGGAATATGTCCACATACGACTGAACAATGGGATAAATACGCGAAGGCCACGCCGTATTTTGTGGTTTATTGACGTAAATCCAGCGTTCTCCAGCCGGTATCGGCGATGGCTCCAATGCCACAATTTGCGTTGTGCCGATCCGGACCCGGCAATAGCCATTCTCGCGCCTGTCCATGGCAGCAACGGCAGCCTCATCCGGCAGGGAAAAGAGGACGGCATTCATGCGTGAATGTCCATCCTCCGATACGCCCAGATAGGTGGTGCTGAAACCCGTTGCCGAACCGCGTGCAATCCAGGCGCGCCTGAACCCCTGCACACGCACCGGCACTGCCTCCCCCGCATCCGGCACGGTACGCTGTCGCGAGGCTTGCTCCATCAAGCTGCCGTAACCCACGATGTACTGGTTTGCGCCTGACTCAGGGGCAGGATGACACATATCTACCCGGGTATCGGCGGGTACCAGATCCTTGATGGAAGTTGCATCCGCCCACACTAAATGGCTGGCCAGCGCAATCAGGAAACATATCGAAAAGCGTAGTGTTTTTTGCATTCTGTCCTCCACGGAACAGGTGTCAAGTCATCTAACCGGAGTGCCTGCCTGTCCGGCAAGCTAGCGTGCACGCCGTTGCGGTGTCAAGCGCGCCAAATAACAACCCCATGTTTAACATGGTATTTTCAACGCTTCAGTTAGGATAAAATGCAAGGTTAGGCTACCGCTCACATTTTTACACACACCCGATAATAAACAGGTCAATTATGCAAAAACCCGATATCCCTTCATTTATTCCACCACACCGCACCCTGATGGGGCCGGGGCCTTCTGATGTACCGCAGCGCATTCTCGACGCCATGGCACGTCCCACCATTGGTCACCTTGACCCGGCATTTGTGGACATGATGGAGCAAATGAAGACGTTGCTGCGTTACGCATTCCAGACCAGCAACGCGCTCACCATGCCGGTTTCCGCACCCGGATCAGCGGGCATGGAGATGTGCTTCGTCAACCTGGTGGAACCGGGTGACAAAGTCATCGTATGCAAAAACGGCGTATTCGGCGGACGCATGCTGGAAAACGTGAAGCGCACCGGCGGCGTGCCGGTGGTGGTGGAGGATGCCTGGGGCGCGCCGGTGGATACCGCCAAGGTGGAAGAAGCCTTTGCCGCCAACCCGGACGCCAAAGTGCTCGCTTTTGTGCATGCCGAGACCTCGACCGGCGCGCGTTCCGACGCCCAGGCGCTGGCCGCCATTGCGCACAAATACGGCGCGCTGGTCATTGTCGATGCGGTCACCTCGCTGGGGGGCATCCCGGTGATGGTGGATGAATGGGAGCTCGACGCGGTGTACTCCGGCAGCCAGAAATGCCTGTCCTGCACCCCCGGCCTGTCTCCTGTGACATTCAGCGAACGCGCCATCGCCAAACTCAAGGCGCGCAAAACGCCGGTGCAAAGCTGGTTTCTCGATCTCAATCTGGTGCTGGGTTACTGGGGCAGCGAGGGCAAGCGTACTTATCACCATACCGCGCCGATCAACCCGCTCTATGGCCTGCACGAAGCCCTGGTCATGCTGGCCGAGGAGGGTATCGAAAACAGCTGGGCGCGTCATGCCCACAATCACGAAATGCTGCGCGACGGCTTTGAGGCCATGGGGCTGAAATTCGTGGTGGATAAGGACTATCGTTTGCCGCAATTGAATACCGTATATATCCCTGAAGGCGTGAACGACGCGCCGACGCGTACCCGCCTGCTGAACGAGTTCAATCTGGAAATCGGCGCGGGTCTGGGCGACCTGGCAGGCAAGGTGTGGCGCTTCGGCCTGATGGGGCATGCCAGCCGTGCGGAAAATATTGATTACTGCCTGTCGTCGCTGAAACAAGTATTATAGGCGTCATCTGCGCACTAAATTACGGGGCATCTGGCCCCGTTTTTTATTGCTGCACTCTTCAAACAGGCTGGTATACCGTACGCATGATCATTCTTAAAAACCTCAGTTTGCGCCGCAGCTCCAAAGTGCTGCTGGATAACGCATCCGTCACTCTGAATCCGGGCGAAAAAGTCGGCCTGGTCGGGCGCAACGGTGCAGGCAAATCCACACTGTTCGCGCTGCTCAACGGCACGCTGCATGAAGATAAAGGCGATTTTTCCATGCCCACGCAATGGCGCATGGCGCAGGTGGCGCAGGATATGCCCGAAACCGGCGACAGCGCGACCGACTTTGTCATCGAGGGCGACACGGTGCTGACCGCAGCACAAGCCGAAGTCGATGCAGCCGAGGCCAGCGAAGACGGCGAGCGCATGGCGCATGCCTACATGGAGCTATACGATGCCGGTGCCCACGATGCGCAGGCCAGGGCGCAAGCGCTCATCCTCGGGCTGGGCTTTAAAACCAGCGAACTGGATAACCCGGTCAACAGCTTTTCGGGCGGCTGGCGCATGCGCCTGCAGCTGGCCCGTGCGTTGATGTGCCCATCCGATTTGCTGCTGCTGGACGAGCCCACCAACCACCTTGATCTGGATGCGCTGGTATGGCTGGAGGCCTGGCTCAAGCGCTATACCGGCACCATGGTGGTAATCAGCCACGACCGCGAATTCCTGGATTCGGTGACGCAAGTGACGCTGCATATCGATAATGCGCGGCTCACCCGCTACGGCGGCAACTACAGCACGTTTGAGGACATGCTGGCAGAGCAGATGTCACTGCAACAGGCTGCGTTTTCGAAACAGCAGGACAAAATCGCGCACCTGCAAAAGTTCATTGACCGCTTCAAAGCCAAGGCCAGCAAGGCCAAGCAGGCGCAGAGCCGGGTCAAGGCGCTGGATCGCATGGAACGTATTGCACCGTTACTGGCGAGTGCCGACTTTACCTTCGAGTTCAAGGAACCGGCCAACCTGCCCAACCCGATGCTGTCCATGCAAAATGTCAGCTGCGGCTATCCCCCACCGGAAGATGCACCCGCTGGTACGCCGCCCACGGTCATTGTGGAAAACGTCAGCCGCTCGGTATTCGCCGGTCAGCGCATCGGTATTTTGGGCGCCAACGGGCAGGGCAAGTCGACGCTGGTGAAAACCGTGGCGCGCGCTTTGACAGCCACCGGCGGCGAGCTGACCGAGGGGCGCGGACTGAATATCGGCTACTTTGCGCAGCAGGAACTGGACGTGTTGCGCCCGGCGGATACGCCGCTGGAACACATGATACGGCTGGTAAAAGAAACCTCGACCAATGGCCGCGTCAACGCGCGCGAGCAGGATCTGCGCAGCTTTCTGGGCACCTTCAATTTCAGTGGCGATATGGTCAAGCAAGCCGTGGGCACCATGAGTGGCGGCGAAAAAGCGCGACTGGTGCTGTGCATGATCGTGTGGCAGCGCCCCAACCTGCTGCTGCTGGACGAGCCGACCAACCACCTTGACCTTGCCACCCGCGAGGCCCTCGCCATGGCGCTCAACGAATTTGAAGGCACCGTCATGCTGGTCAGCCACGACCGCGCGCTATTGCGTGCCGTGTGCGATGAATTCTGGCTGGTCACGCGCGGTGGCGTGGAGCCGTTTGATGGCGATCTCGATGACTACCAGCGCTATCTGCTGGATGAAGGAAAACGCCTGCGCGACAGCCTGAAAGAAGCGGTCACCGCAGCCAAAAAGCGCTCAGCTAACGGATAAATCGAACACACCTTCCGCTTCAAAACAGTGATTACCCCAGACCGACCCCTACCAGTCTACCGATGAAGTAGGTCGCCGCGCCCGCTGCGCCGCCGATAACCAGCATGCGCAAGCCGCCCAGCATGGCGTGGCGGCCGGTGAACAGGCTCAGCGTGGCGCCCACTGCAAACAGCGACGCAGCAGTCAGCACCACCGTCGCCAGTAGCGCCGGGTTGCCGCTGGTGACGAGAAAGGGTGCCAGCGGAATGGCCGCACCTGCGCAAAACGAAATGAACGAGGAAATGGCCGCGCCCCATGGCGAACCCAGTTCATCCGGGTTGAGTCCCAATTCCTCGCGCGCCAGCGTATCCAGTGCCCGGGTCGGATCGGCAATCAAAGTATCGGCAAGCTTTTTCGCCTCGGCTTCGGGGATGCCCTTGGCGGCATAAATCAGCGCCAGTTCGGCGGCTTCTTCCTGCGGATATTGATCCAGTTCTTCGCGCTCCAGACCGATCTGATATTCAAACATCTCGCGTTGCGAGCGCATTGAAATGTATTCGCCCGCCGCCATCGAAAATGCGCCGGCCAGCAAACCGGCCACACCGGTCAGCAAAATGATCTGGCTATTGGCCGCTGCCCCAGCCACACCCAGAATCAGACTGGCATTGGACACCAGACCGTCATTAATGCCGAATACGGCTGCGCGCAGGTTGCCGTTGCCGCCGTGTCCCTGATGGCGTGTGCCGACCTCGGCCAGCGAGGTCGGCATGCCGTGGGTGGCAGTGGGCTTGAAATACAGCGACATACCACGTACCTTCATCGCGGCCAGAACATGGCGCATGGCGCGCGTTCCCAATCTGGGCAACAGCCAGGCGACAAATCGTGTACGTATATCAGGATGAAAAGCGGTGGGTGGGTTACCGCCTTCTTTGCGGATTTCCGTGGCCCACAGATTGGCTTGACCTTCTGCGGCGTCAGCCAGCTCATTGAACAGAGTTTGGCGCGGTGTGCCGGATTCGGCCACAGCGACGGCACGGTATAGATACACCGAGCGTTTTTCTTCCAGCCAGCCTTCGAGTGCGTGTGATGTCATCGGTTGTATTGCCTGTTTGGTTTGTGAAAATCAGTGGCAGATCATGCCTGGCTTAGAGGCAATCCAGCCCTGTGATGAAAAGTTTTTGATTGTTGTGTATCCCTATCGGGCATTACCCGATGTGTCAGCCGGTCATCAGTCGCCGATACTGAATGGTTTCTGCAATATGTTGAGTTGCGATTCGCTCGCTGCCCGCGAGGTCAGCCACACTGCGCGCCACTTTGAGGATGCGATGGTAGGCGCGAGCCGACAAATGAAAACGCGCGATAGCCTGTTTGAGCAAGGCCTCACCAGCTGCATCCGGTGCACAGTGGACATCAATTTCCTTGCTGCCCAGTTCGGCATTGGGCTTGCCCTGACGCGCAATCTGCCGGGCGCGGGCAGCTGCTACTCTGGCCTGTATTGTGGCGCTGGCTTCACCTTCGGACTGGCGCAACAAATCCTCGTGCGAGAGTGCAGGCACCTCGATCTGTATATCGATGCGATCCAGCAGCGGACCGGAGATCCGCCCGCGATAGCGCGCAATCTGGTCCGGTGTGCATCGGCATTTGCCTGCCGGATGACCGAGATAGCCGCATGGGCATGGGTTCATTGCCGCGATCAACTGAAAGCGCGCCGGGAAATCCGCTTGCCGGGCGGCGCGTGAAATGGTGATGCGCCCGGATTCCAGCGGTTCGCGCAAGACTTCCAGCACGCTGCGCGGGAATTCCGGCAGCTCGTCGAGAAACAGCACGCCGTGGTGCGCCAGGGAAATCTCGCCCGGGCGCGGGATTCCGCCGCCGCCTACCAACGCCACTGCCGAGGCGGTGTGGTGCGGGCTGCGGTAGGGGCGGCGCTTCCAGTGCTCAATGCGAAAACCCCCGTTCAAGGAAAGCAATGCAGCCGATTCGATCGCCTCCTGTTCACTCATGCCAGGCAGAATGCCGGGAAAGCGGGCCGCCAGCATGGATTTTCCGGTGCCCGGCGGCCCAGCCATCAGCACCGAGTGACCTCCAGCCGCAGCCACTTCCAATGCACGCTTCACGCCTAACTGACCTTTAACCTCGCTGAAATCCGGATACTGTGCAGATGCAAGCGGGAATCCGGCTGGTGGGGCTGCTTGTAATGGCAGTTGCGTCTGCCCGGCAAGATGGGCGCATACCGCCAGCAATGAATCTGCGGGATGGACGACAGCATTTTCCACTAGCGCTGCTTCCTGTGCGCTGGCAGTGGGGAGGATAAAAGCACGTCCGCTGGAAACCGCGCCCAGCGTCATCGCCAAGGCGCCACGAATCGGACGCAACTCGCCAGTCAGCGCCAGCTCTCCTGCGAATTCATAGTCCTTCAGCTTATTGGCGGGAATCTGCCCGGAGGCGGCGAGGATACCGAGCGCGATGGGTAGATCAAAACGCCCGGACTCCTTGGGCAAGTCTGCCGGGGCGAGATTGACAGTGATGCGCCGCGCCGGGAATTCGAAGCGTGCGTTCTGGATCGCGGCGCGCACCCGGTCGCGGGCTTCTTTGACCTCGGCCTCGGGCAAACCGACGATCGTAAAACTGGGCAGGCCGTTGGCGAGATGCGCTTCCACCACTACTTCGGGTGCGTCCATGCCGGACAGCGCCCGGCTGTGGAGAACGGCGATACCCATCAGGAAAGTCAGGGCTCCAGCTGTTGCGGGTGATCGGAGACTGGAGTCAGAGATTCCAGCTGTGCCAGGCGGGTTTCCAGTTCGGTGAGTTTTTCACGCGTGCGCAGCAACACTTCCTGCTGTACGTCGAATTCCTCGCGCGTCACCAGATCAAGCTTTTGCAGCGCACTCTGCATCAGCGCACGGATATTTTTCTCAATGTCCCTGGCCGGGCTATTGCTGATTGCCTGACTAATTTTCCCGCCGATTTCGTCGAGCAGTTTCTGGTTGGGCAGCATCCTATGTTCTCCTGACAGTAACTCCCAGCAGTGTACCAAATAAGCGGCCATTGAATGTTTAAAGTCTGGCGAACATAAATCACATAAATCAATCCGCCAGATGGCCTAATCCACTACGCCCTTACGCAGTGCACAGAGAAAATTATATGCACTTTAATTGTGCATACAAAAATAAGCTGCGCAGAACAGCCAGACTAAGTCATTGTTATAAAAATATAAAAAATATGGCATGGAGCATGCTTTATGAATTGTCGCAATTTTGCAATGTTGCGATTTTGAAGCCTTTTAAGGAGAAAAGACTCATGCACAAATTCACTCAAACCGCTCTGGCCGTCACCTTGGCCTGCGCTGCGATTCCTGCGCTGGCCGCCGATGCTGCCCCTGCGCCAACACCTGCTTATACTTTAACTGCTAACGTCGGCCTGACCAGCCAATATGTCTATCGTGGAATTACACAAACCGCAGAGAAACCAGCTATCCAGGGCGGTGCGGATTTTACGCATTCGAGCGGCTTATATCTGGGTACCTGGGGTTCCAACATCAGCTGGTTTTCGGATGCGGCTCCTAGCAATTCGGTCAGCATGGAATGGGACATTTATGGTGGTTACCGGCAGTCCATCGGTGACTTTGGCTATGATGTAGGCGTGTTGCAGTATTACTATCCAGGCCGCTATACCTCTGGAACAACCAAGCCGGATACCACGGAAGTTTACGGTGCCGTGTCCTACAAATGGTTGACCGGTAAAGTTTCATATGTCGTGTCCAATGCCTTGTTTGGCGTCGCTAAAGCGGATGGTTCCTACTATCTGGATCTGTCCGCCAATGTGCCTGTTGCAGATACCTGGACCCTGAATGCGCACGTCGGCCGTCAAAAATATGACGGCACAGGAAACGACATCTACTCCTACACCGACTGGAAGCTTGGCGTGACTAAAGACCTCGGCACTGGCTGGAGCGCGACTGCCTATTACACCGATACCAACGCCAGCGACACCGGTTACATAATTACCACCGGAACAAATGTAAATAATGGAAAAAATCTGGGTGAAGGCCATTTCGTAGCTGCTATATCAAAGACTTTCTAATTGAGCATCCAACCCGTTTCGGCGCGGCAGCACCCGGCTGCCGCGTCCTTACCAAGGAGATAACATGAAATTCGTTACGGCAATCATCAAGCCGTTCAAGCTCGACGAGGTACGTGAAGCGCTGTCCACCATTGGCGTGCAGGGCATAACGGTAACCGAGGTAAAGGGTTTTGGACGGCAAAAGGGGCATACCGAGTTATATCGCGGTGCGGAATACGTGGTGGATTTCCTGCCTAAAGTCAAAATCGAAGCGGCGATTGCGGACGACCTGCTGGATCAGGTGATCGAGGCAATCGAGAAATCCGCACACACCGGCAAAATCGGTGACGGCAAAATTTTCGTATTCAACCTGGAGCAAGTCGTGCGTATCCGCACCGGCGAATCCGGGCCTGAAGCACTTTAAGGGAGAGCAACATGAAGAAATGGCTCATTGCAATCAGTATGCTGTGCACGCTGGGCTTATCCGGCATGGCCAGCGCAGACGACGCGACGGCGCCACCGTCCGCTGCTGCCCCGGCAGCGGCTCCGGCACCTGATACCGCGGCCGCACCGGCGGCGGCACCTCCGGCCACTGCCGCTCCGGCTGCTGCGCCCAACCCGGCAGCGTTCATCAATTCCGGTGACAATGCCTGGATGCTGACCTCCACCGCATTGGTGCTCATGATGACCATCCCGGGTCTCGCCTTGTTCTACGGCGGCATGGTGCGCAAGAAAAATGTGCTGGCCACGGTGATGCAGAGCTTTGCAATCACCTGCCTGGTCACGGTGCTGTGGATGATCATCGGCTACAGCCTGGCATTTACCCCAGGCAGCGGGTTCATGGGAGGGTTGAGCCGGGTATTCCTGTCAGGTCTGGGTTTGGATAGCGTGAACGCTTTGGCGCCGACCATTCCGGAAACAACTTACATGACCTTCCAGATGACGTTTGCGATCATCACCCCGGCGCTGATTGTCGGAGCGTTCGCTGAGCGCATGAAGTTTTCCGCGCTCTTATGGTTTATCAGTGCCTGGTTGATTGCCGTGTACGCACCGATTGCACACATGGTATGGGGCCCGGGCGGTTGGCTGGGCGCCGATGGCGTGCTGGATTATGCCGGCGGCACGGTGGTGCATATCAACGCGGGTGTGGCGGGTCTGGTCGCTGCACTGGTGATTGGTAAACGCGTGGGATATGGCAAAGAGCCTATGCCTCCGCACAACCTGGTGCTGACAGTGATTGGCGCAGCATTGTTGTGGGTGGGCTGGTTCGGCTTCAACGCCGGTTCAGCCGTTGCCGCCAGCGACCGTGCCGGTATGGCGATGGCCGCGACGCAGATCGCCACTGCCGCTGCAGCGTTGAGCTGGATGTTTGTTGAATGGATGGCCAAAGGCAAACCCAGCGTTCTGGGTATCTGCTCAGGCGCGGTCGCCGGTCTGGTTGCCATCACTCCGGCTTCGGGTTTTGTCGGTCCTTCCGGCGCACTGTTTATCGGACTTGCTGCCGGTGTGGTGTGTTTCTGGGCGGCGGTATACCTGAAAAACATGCTCGGTTATGACGACTCGCTCGACGCCTTTGGCGTACATGCCATCGGCGGCATTGTGGGCGCCATGCTGACCGGCGTGTTTGCTGTCAAAGCCATCGGCGGTACTGCCGGCATGCTTGAAGGCAATGTTGCCCAACTCATGATCCAGGCCAAAGGTGTCGGCTTTACCATCGTTTATGACGCGGTCGTGACCTTCGTCATTCTGAAGGTGGTCGACATGGTCATTGGCCTGCGCGTTACGGAAGATCAGGAACGCGAAGGTCTGGATATCAGCCTGCACGGCGAAAAACTGGAGTAGGCGGGCAGCAGCATAGAGTACTGTAAATTATCGCCGGTACTCTATGGTCTACTCAAAACGCTAAACGCCCCGAAAGGGGCGTTTTTTATTGTGC
The DNA here is from genome assembly GCF_054605375.1 of Sulfuriferula sp. Classification (NCBI taxonomy): domain Bacteria; kingdom Pseudomonadati; phylum Pseudomonadota; class Betaproteobacteria; order Nitrosomonadales; family Sulfuricellaceae; genus Sulfuriferula; species Sulfuriferula sp. Next base: position 39,849 of record NZ_JBTSEG010000007.1, read on the forward strand.
ATGCCCTGATTACCGCCAATGCCGCAACATGCCCAAGCGTGGCGGGTTCACAGAAACACCTCAGTCAGGCTCACTGAATGCGGCGTCAAAATCTACCGCATTATCCGATACAGGCATTCCGCGCTGGACAGCAAATCCCTTGCCGCCAATTGTCAGCAGCAGATGGGCGCGCCCGGGGAATTCCCCCAGCATCCAGTAAATTTCGGAGGGGTGAACCGGAGCATGGTCGCGCGTAAGATGGCGAATCAACAACTGCTCGCCATCCACTTTTACCAGCAATGGCAACGGCAATTTATGCGGCAATATGTGGTGATGGACCACCCATTCAATCGGGGTGGGTTTGCGGCCCGGCGTATTCCGCGCATCAATACGAAAATGCGCCCCGCCCCCGGCCTCTTTATTCAGTTCGCCCACCCAGCCAATACTGAGGCCGTCATGGACGATAATCGTCTTGCCTGCAAAGCGCTGTAAAAAGCGGGTGCGCAAGACTGTGGGATCGGGACGGAATGCGGCTATAATCTTCGCTAACATGGCTAAATTATAACCAGACATGCAGCCTGCTTCATCTGTTGGCATTGTTGCACCCCAAACCGCCCATTTCTCTACCCCGCTTATTCTGAAAAGTGGCGCAGTGCTGTCATCCTACGACCTGGTATATGAAACCTACGGGACGTTGAACGCGGACAAAACCAACGCAATCCTGGTTTGCCATGCACTCTCTGGCAACCATCACGTTGCCGGTGTGTATGCAGAACATGACAAAAAGCCGGGTTGGTGGGACAACATGGTGGGGCCGGGCAAACCGATTGATACCGAGCGCTTCTTCGTAATCGGCCTGAATAACCTGGGAGGCTGTCACGGTTCCACCGGCCCGGCTTCGATTGACCCGGCCACTGGCCAACCGTTCGGCTCACATTTTCCGCTGATAACGGTGGAAGACTGGGTGGAAAGTCAGGCGCGGCTGGCGGATAGTCTGGGTATCCGGCAATTTGCGGCGGTCATGGGCGGATCCTTGGGCGGCATGCAGGCGCTGCACTGGAGCATTCAGCACCCGCAACGCATACGCCACTGCCTGGTGATCGCCTCGGCACCCAAGCTCACTGCACAGAATATTGCTTTCAACGATGTGGCACGACAGGCCATCCTTACCGATCCGGACTTTTTCGGTGGGAATTTTTACGCGCACAATACCCGCCCGCGACGCGGTCTGCGCCTGGCCCGCATGCTCGGCCACATCACCTATCTTTCCGACGATGTAATGGGCAGCAAATTTGGCCGCATATTACGTAACGGTGCATTCAATTACGGCTACGATGTGGAATTCGAGATTGAATCCTATCTGCGCTACCAGGGCGACAAGTTTGCTGAAAGTTTCGACGCCAATACCTATTTGCTGATGACCAAGGCACTCGATTATTTCGACCCCACCCATCACCATTCCAATGGCAAGCTGGCAGATGCCCTCAAACCTGCGCAAGCGGATTTTCTGGTGCTGTCATTCACCAGCGACTGGCGTTTTGCACCGGAACGCTCGCAAGAAATCGTCAAGGCCTTGCTGGATAATGAGCGTCGCGTAAGCTATGCCGAGATTACCTCCGGCCACGGCCATGACGCCTTTCTGATGCCCGATGCGCATTACCACAGCCTGGTGCGCGCCTATATGGAAAGGGTTACCTCATGACACGTCATGATTTCCATACTATCGCCAATTGGGTCAAGCCCGGTTCCAAAGTACTGGACCTCGGCTGCGGCGACGGTAGCCTGCTCAAATTTTTGCATGACAAACTACAGGTGCGCGGCTATGGCGTGGAGTTGACCGATGCCAATATCCTGGCCGGGGTGAAAAATGGCGTCAACATCATCCAGAACGATCTTGAATCGGGGCTCTCGGTATTTGAATCCGATTCCTTCGATCACGTTATTCTGTCGCAAACGCTCCAGGCCATGCGGCATACCGAGGCCATACTGCGCGAGATGTTACGCGTTGGACGCGAAGGCATCGTGACGTTTCCAAATTTTGGCTACTGGAAAAATCGGCTGCAGGTACTGCGTGGCACAATGCCCGTATCGGATGACATTCCTTACCAGTGGTATGACACGCCTAACGTGCATCTTTGTACCATGCACGATTTCGAAGCCCTGTGCGTCAAGCTGAATTTTCGCATTAGAGAGCGTATCGTCATGACCGCAGGAACGCCGGTGCGCATTCTGCCCAATCTGGCTGGCAGCCTTGCGGTATATCGGTTCGAACGCGCGCAATAAACGATGAATGCCCCCGGCATTAGCTCTGAACATCAGGCGGATAACACCGTAGTACGCGTGTCGGGTGACTGGCTGCTGTCCAATCTTGCGAACCTTGCGCCAGCAATATTACCTGCCTTGCCGGCCGCTGGCACGCTACTCGATGGCGCGGAGCTTGCCGCGCTGGACACCAGCGGCGCGCTGCGCTTGCTGGAGATCATGCGGAACGCCGGTGCAGATCCGCAACAAATTACACACGTCAATTTTTCGGATACGCATGCAGCCGTATTCGAACTGGTCGCACGCAATTTTGGCGACAGCATGATTGTCGCACTGCCGGCACGGGAAGGCGTGCTTGCCCATATCGGGCGCAGCTCCCTGGCAAACTGGCAACATATCTGCGGCACAATCAATTTTGTCGGCAAAATAAGTCATCAAGTATTTCAATTGCTACGTCATCCCGGCGAGTTCCGCAGCCAGGAATTTATTGCGCAAATCGAGACTGTATTCGTCAATGCCATTCCATTGGCGTTCGCCATGATGTTTCTGATGGGTGTGGTTTTCGCCTACCTGCTGGGCATTCAGGCGGAACAATACGGCGCCAGCATTTTTGTAGTGGACGGAGTGTCACTGGCCATGTCACGTGAATTGGCGCCGGTGATCGTGGCGATTCTGGTGGCCGGGCGCTCGGGAGCAGCCATGACTGCACAAATCGGGGCGATGAAAGTCAACGATGAGGTTGACGCAATCAGCGTGCTGGGGCTATCCCCATACAATGTGCTGGTGGTGCCGCGCATTCTTGCGCTGCTGATTGCATTACCCCTGCTGGTATTCATCGGCGATGTGGCGGGTATTCTGGGCGGGATGCTGGTCGCCGAACGCCAGCTGGGAATCGAAGCGTTCGCATTCATTGCCCGCCTGGATCAGGTATTGCCACTCAAAACCGTTCTGTTAGGTCTGATCAAGGCACCTGTATTTGCATTGTTTATCGGCGTGATTGCCTGTCGCATGGGGCTGACCGTCGCCCATGACGCCCATAGCGTGGGGGCCAATACCACCTCCACTGTGGTGCAAAGCATTGTTGCGGTCATTATTATCAATGCAATGTTCGCCGTTGCCTTTGTCGAGCTGGGTTTTTGATGGCTGCCCAACCGGTTATCGAGCTGGATCATATCGTGACCCGATTCGGGACACAAAGCATACACGACGGGGTGAGCTTGAAAGTGAATCGTGGCGAGGTGGTTGCACTGATCGGCGGCAGCGGTTCCGGCAAATCGGTTTTGCTCAAGGAGCTGGTGGGGTTAATTAAACCGACAGCAGGCACCGCCCGCCTGTTTGGCGAAGACGTGTGGGCGGCAAATGGCGAGCAGCTCAATCGCCTTCGTCAGCGTTTTGGCATGCTGTTTCAGGACGGCGCATTGTTCTCGTCACTCAATGTAGCGCAGAATGTCGCCGTACCATTGCTCGAACATACAAATCTGGATAAAGCCGAATGCATGCGCCTGGCGCGGCTCAAGCTGGCGTTGGCAGGGCTGCCGGAATCAGCCGCCACGAAAATGCCCAGCGAACTGTCGGGTGGAATGCGCAAGCGCGCCGCGCTGGCACGCGCACTGGCACTGGACCCGGAGCTGCTGTTCCTCGATGAACCCACCTCCGGCCTGGATCCGATATCGGCGCGCGCATTTGATCAGCTTATCCGTGTGCTGTCGGATGGATTGGGACTCACCGTCTTTCTGATTACCCACGATCTGGATACACTCTTATCCATTATTGATCGTGTGATTGTACTGGCGGATCACCGGGTACTTGCTGACGGATCAGTCGCAACCCTGCAGCAAATTGATAATCCCTGGCTGCGCGATTATTTTTCTGCGCGTGCCCGGATTGAGGAGCACTAATGGAAGCAGAAGCCCGCTACACCCTGGTCGGTACCATAGTACTCATCGTCGTGCTGCTGCTGGTTGCGGGGCTGGTTTGGCTGGCTGGCGGAGCAGACCGGGTCGCTTACCGCCATTTCACCATTTACTTCAGCCATCAATCCATGGATGGCCTGGATATAGGCAGCGCCGTCAAAATGCGCGGCATCAAGGTCGGCTCGGTGGATAGCTATCAGTTCGCCGGCGGCGGGAAGGATGCGGTGCGCATGGACATCAAGGTGGCGCAGGATACGCCTATACGCAGTAACGCCGAGGCGATCGTCAACCGGAATATTGTGACCGGGTTATCGACTATCGAAATTCGCAATCCCGATGCAAGCAGCCCACTGTTGACGGAAGTATTGCCCGATGAGCATTACCCGGTGATCGCCGAAGGCAAATCGAATCTGGATAACGTAGCCAATGCGCTGTCAAAAATGGCATCGAGTGGCGCACAGGTGCTGGACAAGGTGAACTTGCTGCTGTCAGATGCCAACCGTAAAAATATTGCCGATACCATACAGAATTTACAGGCGATTTCCACCAATCTGGCCGACAACAAACAGGCGCTCAATACCGCAATATTAAGTATTCATAAGGCAGCCGATGAATTTGGTGCAGCCGGAGTAAGCGTCTCCCGTGCGGCCAATAGTGCCGAAACAAGTGTTTTAGACATCAGCAAAAATGCCGACATCGCACTCAGGCAAGCCACCAGCACCATGCTCAACCTGCAACGGCAAACAACCCAGGCATCGGACAGTCTGCAGGGGCTCGCAGAAGTCGGAACAATGGAATTTACCGCAGTCAGCCGCGATCTGCGCAACAGTGCCGACGCCGTCAGCACTGCCGGGCAAAGCCTGTCCAATCCACGCGGCGTTCTGTTCGGTACGGGCAAACCCCAACCCGGGCCGGGAGAACAATGAGCATGAAAAATTACCTGATAGCAGCAATGGTGACGCTAAGCCTGAGTGGATGCATTAGCCTGGCAGGCAATCAGAATGCGCCGCTCATTACCTCCTATGTGCTTGAGGACGCGGGGCATCCCAGTCTTGCCACAACGACCAATCCGCGCACACTGCTGATACTGGATACCGCGACCAATGCTTTTTATAATACCGACAGCATTGCCTTTAGCCGTGCGCCAGGCACGCGCGGCCTGTATCAATATGCGCGCTGGGCGGAGCGTCCTGGCAAACGTTTTAACGAACTATTGTTGGCGCGTCTCGATGCAGATCGCATTTTCGCCACAGTCGCCTCGAGCGGCAGCGGGATCAAAGGCGATTGGTTGCTTGATACCCGCCTGCTGGCGTTCTATCATCAAGCCAGCACCCCCCCCGGCAGTGTCCGTGTCGAGCTGCGAGCCGAGGTAACGGATTTACGTCACCGGACGCTTGTTGCCCGCAAATTGTTTACTGTGGATATACCCGCGCCGACCTACAATGCAGCAGGCGCAGTGTCCGCTTTCAATTCTGCGACCGGCAAGTTGCTGGATGACATCGGGGGTTGGCTGGAAACCCTGCCCTCACAGGAATCTGCGGCGATTGGGAGCAAGCTTCCTTAGCCATCCAGGTGGATTTTGTCTATATTGGTATCAACCACCATAACCATAAAAGGAGTGCCGCATGAATGTATTCGCCAACTTCACCTTGGCCGCCAGCCTGATGGCCTTATCTTTTACAGCCCATGCCGCCCAGGCAAATCCCGCTGAGCAGGTAATCAAATATGGCAATGTTGAAATCCATTACAACGCCATGCCCACCGATGAACTGCAACCGGCGGTGGCGAAAAACTACCATATCGAACGCAGCCATAATAGAGGGATGCTCACGATCGCTGTATTGCGTAAAAACAAGCTGGGGGTTTCCGAACCGGTACCTGCCGAGTTGACCGCCACGGTAGTCAACCTCAACTCGCAGCTGGCTGAAATTGACATGCGCGAAGTCAAAGAGGGGGGCGCAGTCTATTATCTGGGTGAATTCCGCATTACACCGCCCGATACGCTGAAATTTAGCGTCACCGCGAAACCATCGGGCGAGACGCGCAAATACAAGGCTGAATTCAACAGGCCATTTTTTCAATAAACGACTCGCCGCCCGCCCTGTGTCCGGCCTGCTGTCTTGATTAGTCAGGCGGCCAGATACAACTACATTCGACCGCGCATCGCCAGCAAGCGCGCCACACGTTCATCGGTGGAAGGATGGGTGGCAAACAGACTCTTGACGCCGTCGCCGGACAGCGGGTTGATGATCATCATCTGCGCGGTTTCCGGGTGCAATTCCGCCGTCTCCAGAGGCGTGCCATGCGCATACGCCTCGATTTTCCGCAACGCGGCAGCCAGCGCTTCCGGGTCACCGGAAATTTCCGCTCCACCCTGATCCGCACCGAATTCGCGCGCACGTGAAATCGCCATCTGAATCAGCATCGCGGCTATGGGTGCCACGATCATGATAATAATTGCCACCGCCGGATGCACGTTACGCTCGCCATTGTTACTGCTGCCACCGAACAACCAACCGAACTGAGCCAGCGCCGAAATCGCGCCGGCCACGGTGGCCGACATGGTGGAAATCAGGATGTCTCGATGTTTGACGTGGGTAAGCTCATGAGCCATTACCCCGCGCAGTTCGCGATGGTTGAGCAGGCGGATTATTCCGGTTGTCGCCGCCACCGCAGCGTGCTCGGGGTTGCGTCCGGTCGCAAATGCGTTTGGTTGGGCCTCGTCGATAATGTACACCTTGGGCATGGGCAGCCCGGCACGCTGGGCCAGATCCGCCACGATTCCGTAGAACTCGGGCGCAGTAGCGGCATCGACCTGTTGGGCCTTGTACATCTTCAATACCATCTGGCCGGAAAACCAGTAGGCGTAAATATTCATCCCTCCGGCAAACAGCAGCGCAATCAGCATGCCTTTTTGGCCGCCCAGCAACATACCTACTGTGCCGAACAACACCACAATACCTGCCATCAGGATGGAAGTTTTTAACCAGTTGCCAAACATTGTCTGAATTCCTAATCAGCCGTCGAAATTGACCACCAGTTAGATGGTGGGCGCGACGCAAAATTCAATCGCCCAATTGCGTGCCTTTCGACAGCGGGTGACCGGCTAGAAACTGGCTGACCGATTGACGCTTGCCCCCGGCTGGCTGCACTTCCGTAATACACAACGCGCCCGTGCCACAGGCAATCACAATGGATTGTGCATCCACTGCCACAACCCTGCCCGGCACGCCACTCTGGCCGGCAGCGATATATGCTGACCATATTTTCAGCGGTGCGCAATGCAGCATGGTTGCTGCACCCGGCGCAGGATTGTATGCCCGTACAGCGCGTGCCAGCTCGGTGGCGGGCCGGCTGAAATCCAGCATGGCTTCGGCTTTGCTGATTTTGGCGGCGTAACACGCGCCCTCATCCGGCTGCGGTATTGGCGCGAGTGCGCCCTTACTCATCTGGTCAAGTACCGCAACGATGGCCTGTCCGCCCAGCGCAGCGAGCTTGTCATGCAGGCTCGCGCTCGTGTCGTCCGGCGCGATCGGAATGGCATCGCAGCACAACATGGCACCGGTATCCAGCCCCGCATCCATCTGCATGATGGTAATGCCGGTCTCCGCATCGCCTGCCAGGATCGCACGCTGGATCGGCGCGGCGCCACGCCAGCGTGGCAGCAGCGAGGCATGGATATTCAGGCAGCCGTGGCGCGGCATGTCCAGTACCGCCTGAGGCAGGATCAGGCCATAAGCCGCGACCACCATTAACTCGGCATTCAATGCACTCAACGCATCCTGAATCACGGGCGTCTTCAGGGAAGCGGGCTGCAGTACTGGCAAGCCCAGCCGTAATGCTTCCTGTTTGACCGGGCTGGCCTTGAGCTTCATGCCGCGCCCGGCAGGCCTGTCAGGCTGCGTCAGCACCGCCGCGACCGTGTGGCCCGCCGCGTGCAGCGCGGTCAGTGCGACCCGCGCAAAATCCGGTGTGCCTGCAAAAATGATTTTCATTGGGATGACCGCGAGGTCTGCGTTCACATGGTTTCGCGCAGATGTTTTTTAAGTTTGTTCTTGATGCGGGTCTGTTTCAGACTGGACAGATATTCCACGAACACCTTGCCCAGCAGGTGATCCATTTCATGCTGAATGCACACTGCCAGCAAACCATCGGCGTCAAGCGTAAACGAAACGCCGTCCGTATCCAGCGCTTCGACTGTAATATGCTCGGCACGGGTAACTCTATCGTAAATGCCGGGTACCGATAGACAGCCCTCTTCGTGCACTGCACTGCCGTCGGCTTTAAGTAATTTAGGATTAATGAATACGCGCAGATCGTCGCACGTTTCCGAAATGTCGATCACAATCACCTGCTGGTGCACATCGACCTGGGTAGCCGCCAGGCCGATACCAGGCGCTGCATACATGGTTTGTGCCATGTCGGCGACCAGTTTGCGGATGCGCTCATCAACTTGCGCAACGGGTTTGGCGACGGTATGCAAGCGCCGATCAGGGTAGTGAATAATATTTAATAGCGCCATAATTGCTTGCCTGCATAAACCATTCCATGCAGAATCCGGATCAAGTCTCTAAATTAATTGCCGAATCGACCGTTAAAACACGGGTTAGAATTTCAAGCTGCCAGATTACTACACGGCACTTGTGATAGACAAGGTCTAAACTCAATCCGCGCCAAGGGGATGTTATGCGCAAGCTCGCTTTATCATTGTTTCTGACTGGTTTTATGGCACTTTCCAGCCATGCCGACACGCTTAAAATGCAACCCGACGCGCCGGATCGCTATGTGGTGGTCAAGGGTGATACCTTGTGGGACATTTCCGGAAAATTCCTCAAGGATCCCTGGAAGTGGCCGCAAATCTGGGGCATGAACAAGCAGGAAATCCAGAATCCTCACTGGATTTATCCTGGGGACGTGATTGTGCTTGACCGCAGCGGGGCCAACCCGCGGCTTTCCCTGCTCAAGACAGAAAAACTCGACACGGTGAAACTGTTGCCCAAGATTCGCGTTGAACCCGAGGCCGAACAGGGCGTCCCGTCGATTCCGGCATCAGCGGTGAATGCATTCATCAGCCAGCCCTTCGTGATGGACGAAGGCGCGCTCAAAGACGCACCTCGCATCATTGGCGCACAGGACGACCGCATGGTTCTGGCAACCGGCGATCAGGCCTACGCGACCAACGGTAAAACCGATACTCTGAACTGGAAAATTTTACGCCCCGGCAAGGAACTCAAGGATCCTGACACTCAGGAAGTACTGGGTCATCAGGTTGAATATCTGGGCGACGCGCATACCGTCGCACCGGGCAACCCGCAACGCATCCTGATTACCAGCGCGACAGAAGAGATTCAGGCGGGCGACAGGCTCAAACCCGCTACCGATACCTACTCGTTCCGTTATATTCCCCATCCCCCGGCAACCAGCATTCAAGGCCGCGTGATTTCGATCTATGGCGGCGTATCCGAAGCGGGACAGTATGCCACCGTGGTGCTGAACCAAGGCAGTCGCAACGGCCTGGATGTCGGCACGGTATTGGCCGTGTACAAAAAAGGCAACGTGGTGGACAAAGTCCGGCTACCTGATTCCCGTAGCGGGCTGCTGATGGTATACCGCGTGTTTGACAAGGTGTCCTACGCCTTGGTGATGCAGATACATCGCCCGGTTAACATACTGGATACTGTGCGCAATCCTTGAACCAGGCTGAACGCCGCGCGTGGCTGGGTCTGGCGCTCACGCACGGGCTGGGCGGGCAATCCTATCGTGCCTTGCTGAGCGCATTTGGCGGCCCGGAGCAAGTGTACGCCGCTTCCGGCAGCGCGTTGAAACCCTATCTCGCCCAGCCGGTAATCCAGCACGTCCGCGCAGGTGTGGATGACGCAGCCATCGAGCCTGCCTTGCGCTGGCTCGATGCGCCCGGCAATCATCTGGTTACCCTGGCCGACAGCGATTATCCGCCACGCCTTCTGGAAATCCCCGATCCGCCGCCATTGTTGTACCTGAAAGGGCGCCGCGAGTTGCTCGGCGCTACGATGTTCGCCATCGTCGGTAGCCGCAATGCCACGCCCCAGGGCGTGTCCAATGCCGAAGCTTTCGCTAGCACCTTGTCCCAAGCCGGACTTTCCATCGTCAGTGGTCTGGCGCTGGGCATTGATGCTGCCGCGCATCGCGGCGGCCTGGCTGGAGCGGCGGGCAGTCTGGCGGTGGTCGGTACCGGGCTGGATATCGTTTATCCGGCGCGCAACAAGATGCTCGCCCATCAGCTGGCCGAAGGTGGGGCGCTGGTCTCGGAATTTCCCATCGGCACGCCTTCTATTGCCGCCAATTTTCCGCGCCGGAATCGCATCATCAGTGGCTTAAGCCTGGGCTGCCTGGTCGTGGAAGCCGCCTTGCAGAGCGGTTCGCTCATTACCGCCAGGCTGGCGGCAGAACAGGGTAGAGAAGTGTTTGCCATTCCCGGCTCGATCCATTCACCCGTGGCACGCGGATGTCATGCGCTCATAAAGCAAGGTGCCAAACTGGTTGAATCGGCGCAGGACGTGCTGGATGAATTGCACTGGCAGGTGGCCATTCCCGCCTCTGTCGCCAGCGCTGCAGGAGATGACCCATTACTATCTGCGCTGGGATTTGAACCTGTCAGCCTGGATGTGCTGGCCGAGCGTTGCGGGTTGACGCCCGATAGGCTTTCCGCCATGCTGTTGGAAAGGGAGCTGCAGGGCTGTGTGGCCACGCTCCCGGGCGGTTTCTACCAACGTATTGTTTAAAAAAGATAATGTTAGAAATCCTAATTTACTTATTTGAAAATTATCCGCATGTTGAACTGGCGCCGGACCGCGATGCGCTAGCGCTCAAATTGACCGCCGCCGGTTTCAACGGGGATGAAATTGATCACGCACTGGACTGGTTTTCTGATCTGGGCACGCTCAACAGCACAGAATACCCCACCAGTCTGGCGGAGTGTCGTGCGACCCGGCTTTATGCCGAACCGGAACAGAACCGGCTGGATACCGAGAGCCGGGGTTTGCTGATATTTCTGGAGCAGGCCGGCATCCTCAACCCGTTGCAGCGTGAGTGGGTCATTGATCGCGTTCTGGCTTTGGATGAGGATGAAATCACCCCGGACAAAATCAAGTGGATCGCACTGATGGTGTTGTGGAGTCAAAACCCGAACCAGGACTACTTATTACTAGAGGATATGTTGTTTAACGACGGCCATAACCTCTCCATCCACTAACGCCCCTGCGGCGCGCAGATACACATGTCATTTCTCGTTATTGTCGAGTCGCCTTCGAAGGCAAAAACCCTTAAAAAATATCTTGGCGATGATTACGAAATCCTCGCCAGCTACGGTCACGTACGCGATCTGGTGCCGAAAACCGGTGCGGTGGATACGGACAATGAGTTCGCGATGAAATACCAACTCATCGAACGCAACGAAAAACACGTCGACGCCATCGTGCGGGCAGCCAAAAAGGCCGACCGCATCCTGCTGGCGACTGACCCGGATCGCGAAGGCGAGGCGATAGCCTGGCATCTGGCGGAAATCCTGCGCGAGAAAAAAATCACGCCGAAAAAACCCATCGCCCGTATCGAATTTCACGAAATCACCCAGAGCGCCATTCAGCATGCCGTGGATAATCCGCGGGAAATCGCCATGCCGCTGGTAGACGCGCAACAGGCGCGACGGGTGCTGGACTATCTGGTGGGTTTCAATCTTTCGCCATTGCTGTGGCGCAAAATCAGCCCGGGATTGTCCGCCGGACGCGTACAAAGCCCGGCACTGCGCCTGATCGTCGAGCGCGAATTGGAAATCGAAAAATTCCAGGCGCGCGAATACTGGACCATCCACCTCGACAGCCACAAGGGCAAGCAGGCTTTTTCTGCACGCCTGGTGCAGTATCGAGGCGAAAAACTCGATCAGTTCAGTATCGCGACAGGTGATGCGCAGCAGTCCGTGCTCGATACCCTCGCCAATGCCGAAACCGGCAGCGTCACGCGCGTGGAAAAGAAACGTAAATCGCGCAGCGCCGCCGCGCCGTTTACCACCTCCACGCTGCAACAGGAGGCCGTACGCAAGCTCGGCATGACCACCGATCGCGCCATGCGCACCGCCCAGCAGTTGTATGAAGGTATTGATATCGGCGGCGGCGCAGTCGGCCTGATCTCCTATATGCGTACCGACTCGGTGAATCTGGCACGCGAAGCCATTGAAGACATTCGCGTCTATATCGCTCAAAATTTCGACGCCGGCTATCTGCCCGCGGCACCGGTATATTTCCGCAACAAATCCAAGAATGCCCAGGAAGCGCACGAAGCAATCCGCCCCACCGCGATTTCACGCAGCCCGGAATCGATACGCAAATTCCTGACCATCGATCAGGCGCGTCTCTACGAAATGATCTGGAAACGCACGCTGGCATGCCAGATGAGCCCGGCCCAATTCGACACGGTGAGCCTCGATATCGCCGTGGGCGGCCCGGATAATCTATTCCGCGCTACCGGCCAGACCCTGGTATTCCCCGGTTTCATCGCCGTCTATCAGGAAAACCAGGACGACGAGGAGAGCGAGGAAGAAGCCAAGCTGCCGCTGCTGGCGGAAGGTGAAACCGTGCCGGTGGATAAACTCTCCGGCGAGCAGCACTTCACCCAGCCGCCACCGCGCTATACCGAAGCCAGCCTGGTAAAAACGCTGGAAGAGTACGGTATCGGTCGCCCTTCTACCTACGCAAGCATCATCTCGACACTGCAGGATCGCGAATACGCGATCCTCGACAAGAAGCGCTTCATGCCCACGCCGATCGGGCAGCTGGTGAACTGCTTCCTCACCACCCATTTCACCCACTACGTGGATTACGACTTCACTGCCAAACTGGAAGACCGGCTAGACGACGTGTCCAACGGCACGCTCAAATACATCCCGCTGCTGGATGACTTCTGGCAGGAGTTTTCCGGCACGCTGGCCGCCAAGGCTGACGTCGAGCGCGGCTGCCCGATCCCGGACGAGCCTTGCCCAAAATGCGGCGCGCGTTTGTTCCTGCAAGCTAGCAAGCGCGGCCTGTTCATCGGCTGCTCGGCGTATCCCGAGTGCGATTACACGCGCCCGCTGCACGGCGGAAATGAAAACGGCCCCACCGTACTGGGACAAGACCCGGACAGCGGGCAGGATATCCTGCTGCTGAATGGCCGCTATGGCTGGTACGTGCAGATTGGCGCCACGCCGGAAGACAAGAAGCTTAAACCGCGGCGTGCCTCGTGGCCGAAAACGCTGCCCGCCGAACACGCCGATCTACCAACCGCGTTGAAGCTATTGTCGCTGCCGCGCGAAGTGGGCATGCACCCCGACACCCAACTGCCCATCGTCGCCAACATTGGCCGCTTCGGCCCCTATTTACAGCACGATGGCAAGTTCAAATCCATTCCCAAGGCCGACGATGTTTACAGCATCGAACTGGCGCGCGCGCTGGAAGTGCTGGCCATGGCGAAAGAACCGCGCGGCGGCGCGCCTGCCGGCAAACCGCTGGGTAACCATCCAGATGACGACAAACCCGTGACCTTGCATAGCGGCCAATACGGCTGGTACGTCAAGCATGGAAAAATCAATGCCACCCTGCCCAAGGACGCCGATCCGGAAACTTGCACGCTGGCAGAGGCGCTTCCCCTGCTGGCTGCCCGCGCCGCCAAAGGCCCGGCTACCCGCAAAAAACCTGCCGCCAAAGCCAAGCCTAAGGCCAAGCCGAAAACTGCGGCCAAGCGTACCAAAACTGCTGCCTGATTGATTGGCCGGGTTCCGGCTTTACCCTTGCCGGATACGCCGATACCCAAATCCACAATTGCAATAGTGTTGTTTTGTGGCGCATTTCCATGCTACGGTTGTCCGCAATTCACTCGACGGTTGGCCCCATCTATTCGGGCTCAACACAAGCCGTGCTCCGCATCGTTTATTGAGACCTTACTGCTCTCTTTATCTATTTGGACCAGAGAAGCATGCAACAACAAAAGTTCGATCAACAACGGATTGGCCTTGTTGCAGGAGCGATCATGATTGTGGTCGCCATTCTGGCCGGCGCAATGGTGTTTTACGTCATGGAGCGTCATGCCGAAAACCTGCTGAGAAGCAGCCTCCAGTCGTCCCTGCAAGGCCATGTGGCTTTAGCAACCTCAGAAATACGGCGCAGTTTTCAGAAAGGCATGACGGTTGCCACACGCCCTTTTCTGATGGATCAACTACAGCACGTGGACATGCATGATGGCGACGGCACAGCCCTGGGTGCGCTCAACAGGGGTGCCCAATCCTTTCTTGCCACCGGACTCTCGGCGGTTGCGCTGTTTGCCAGGGACGGGCAAGAACTGGCGCACGCAGGTTCCTTTACGCAACAACCCGTACTGACCGTTCCCATCAATCTTCCCGGACACGTGCAACTGCTGTTTAAGGACAGGTTCTTTTTACGGGCGGATCTGAACATCATGAAAACCGGACGCGTCGTCGGCAGGGTGGTCACGGAGACACCTTTGTCTACGCTCAGCGGCATGTTCATGGGCGTCAGGCGCTCTGGCAAAACAGCGGAGCTGGCATTGTGCGCGTCCTCCGGCGCCAATATGCACTGTTTTCCAACGACGCTGAACCCGCATGTCATGACCTTACCTAAAAGGTCGTCGAAAGGCGTGCCATTGCCGATGGTGTATGCGCTGGAGGGCGCTACCGGATTCAGTATCACACGCGATTATCGCCATCAGAACGTGGTGGCGGCTTACAGCCCGATTGGCGATCTCGGGCTCGGCATGGTGCTGAAAACGGATAGCGCCGAATTGTATGCGCCAGTCTGGAACCAGCTTCGCTACCTGTTGCCGCTGATGGCCGGCATACTCGCTGTGGCGCTTTTTTTGCTGCGCTGGCAACTCAGCCCCCTGGTGCTCGGGCTGGTACGCTCGGAACGCAAAGCACGCGATGCAATCATGCGGCTGCAGGACAGTGAAAATCGTGTACGGGCGGTGCTGGAGAATGTGGATGAGGGTATTGTCAGCATCTCCGCTACCGGAAAGATCGAACTGGTCAACCCGGGGGCGGAACGCATGTTCGGCTACAGCAGCGGGGAGTTGACCGGCAAGAATGTATCCATCCTGATGCCGGAACCTTATCACAGCGAGCATGACGGCTATCTGGAACGCTATCTGCGGACCGGCGAGGCGCACGTGATCGGCATCGGGCGGGAGGTCACCGCACAGCGGAGCAATGGTGAAAGCTTTCCGATTGATTTGCGGGTTTCCGAATATTACCTGACCGGGCGCAGGCAGTTCATTGGAACCATACGCGACACCACCGAGCGTAAAGCGGCAGAGGCAAAAATTCTGCATCTGGCGCATTACGACGCACTGACCGATTTACCTAACCGGCGCCTGGTGCAGGATCGTATCCAGCAAACCATCGCCTGGGCACAGCGAGCCGGTATTCAGTTCGCCGTCATGTTCGTCGATCTCGATAAATTCAAAAACATTAACGACATCCTCGGGCACAATGCGGGCGATCAATTGTTGCAAATGGTCGCCCAACGGCTCACCGAATCCTTGCGCGCGGATGATACGGTTGGCAGGCAGGGCGGCGATGAGTTCATTGTGTTGCTGGCAAGCCTGAGCACCGCCGAGGATTCTGCGCGGGTGGCGCAAAAAATACTGGACGCCCTGTCTGCGCCATTTGTTATCAACGGGCTGGGTGTGCGCACCGGGGCCAGCATTGGCATCGCGATTTACCCGCAAGACGGCGATGATATCGAAACGCTGCTCAAGAACAGCGACACTGCCATGTACCATGCAAAAGAAGCCGGGCGCAGCAATTACCAGTTCTTCGCACAGGAGATGAATGCGGTAGCGGCCGAGCACTCGCTGCTGGAAAGCGGCTTGCGCGAGGCCATTGGCCGCGACGAACTGCTGCTTCACTATCAGCCGCTGGTGAATATCGCGAATGGCAATATCGTTGCAGCCGAAGCGCTGGTACGCTGGAATCATCCCGAACTGGGCCTGATTGCGCCGGCCCGGTTTATTCCCGTCGCCGAAGACTCCGGCATGATTGTGCCAGTCGGCGACTGGGTGCTCAGACACGCTTGCAGCCAGCTAAAACAATGGCGCGAACAGGGCGTACCGTTACCGCGCATGATCGTCAATCTGTCGCCGCGCCAATTCCGTCAGAAATACTTGGTGCAGAATTTTGTTCAGATACTGAAGGAAACCGGCGTGGACCCACACTGGCTCGGTCTGGAAGTTACCGAGAACGTGATTATGGAAAATCCGGAAGAGGCCATTGCCGTGTTGGGAGAGTTGAAGGCACTGGGGATCGAGCTGTCGCTGGATGACTTCGGCACGGGCTATTCCAGCCTCAGCTATCTCAAACGTTTTCCCATTGATAAACTCAAAATCGATCAGTCTTTCGTCCGTGATATCACGACCGACGCCGATGATGAAGGTTTGGTCGCCGCCATTATTGTCATGGCCCATCAGCTGAATATCCGGGTGGTCGCTGAAGGCGTCGAGACCGGAGCCCAGCTTGCCTTTCTGCGCGAACATGGGTGTGATGAATATCAGGGCTATTTTTTCAGCCGGCCCAAACCGGCCACCGATCTGCGCGCCATCTTAAGTACGCTAAACAGCATCTCAAACACCATATCGACTTGATGCATTGTGCTCGATAGCCGGCAACCATGGCATAAAAGGCCCGATATCCGGCCTTTAACACCCGTTCCCGATTTTTTTTAATTCTGTGCGACTCCGTCAGATGCCTGCAAGGCAAAGCCCGGATCATACTGGCTTTCGATAGGCCTGCCCTAACATCGTCCCGATGCGTGCATGGCATGCGTCGGCTGTTCTGGGCATTTCAATCAGTCAAGCAGGCCGCTTTGGTGCTGATGATGGTGCCCTTCACCCTTATCGGCGGCATCGCCGGGCTGCATCTTTCCGTATCAGCGGCGGTCGGCTTCATTGCCGTGGCGGGCATTTCAGTACAGAACGGCGTCATCATGATGGAACAGATCATTGCATTACTCAAAAGCGGCGCCGAACTGCAAGCCAGTATCATGGATGGGGCGGTGCAACGCCTGCGCCCGCATCCTGCGGTGGTCATTGCCGGCGGAATTGTATCTGGCGCGTTGTTTACCCTGTGGCTGCTACCATTGGCGTTCCGGTGGTTTAATCGCTGTGTCGATGCCCGGCAGGCAACCCTTTAATAAGGAAAAATTCCATGCGTATTCTGATAGTTGAAGATGACGAGTTACTCGCCGCCGGACTGGCAATTTCGCTGGCGCTGCCGGGTTATGCCGTGGATCGTGCGGTCAGCGGCGAAAAAGCATTGTTGTCGCTCGGCACCGAAAATTACGATCTGGTGGTGCTGGATATTGGTCTGCCCGGCCAGGATGGCTTTGCGGTTTTGCGCAAACTGCGCGAACGCGGGCTGACGGTGCCGGTGCTGATCCTCACGGCACGTGATGCTGTAGCCGACCGGGTAAGCGGCCTCGATCTGGGAGCGGATGACTACATGGTCAAGCCGTTTGCACTGGGCGAATTCGAAGCCCGTGTGCGCGCCTTGCTGCGCCGCGGGCATCACGCGCAGAGCGCCCGACTCAGTTGCGGGCGCCTCACCATGGATACCCTGGCTCACCGGGCGTGGCTGGGAGACACACAGCTCGGACTCACTGCGCGCGAATGGGGCGTGCTGGAATACCTGCTGATGCGCCAGGGGCAGGTATTGAGCAAAGACAAAATCATGCAGGCAGTCTGCAACTGGGACGAGGAAATCAGCACCAATGCCGTGGAGGTGTATATGTCGCGCCTGCGTGCCAAACTCGAGCCGGCCGACATTAAAATTCGTACCGTACGCGGTTTCGGTTATCTACTCGAAGAAGCAAAAAGTGCACACTCGTAGCCTGCGCCGCCTGCTGCTTGGCTGGCTGCTGATCCCACTGCTGGTGTTGCTTGCGTTGGGATCGGTGGGGACCTTTTTCATGGCCCGCAACGCGGCTAATGACGCCTACGACAAGGAGCTGCTCGATCCCATGCTCGCGCTGGCGCAGTATATCCAGGTAGTGAACGGCAAACCGGTGTTGAACCTGCCGCCCAGTGCCCGCGACCTGCTGCTGGTGAATGCCTACGACAATATCTACTATCAGCTTGTCGCCGCCGATGGCACGCGCCTGGCGGGCAACCTGTACTTGCCGGTACCGGCGCAGATCAGCGACAAACCAGTTTTCTACAACAGCGCGTTTCGCGGACGCGATATCCGCATCGCCGCATTAAAGATGCATTTGCCCAATGGCAGCAGTGCCTATTTACAGGTGGCGGAAACACTGAACAAACGCGACCATCACCTGGCTGGCATTCTGGCCGAGATGCTCGCGCCAGCCGTGGTGATTGCACTGGCTGCAGTGCTGCTAGTGTGGTTCGGCATCCGCCGCGGCCTCGCACCGCTGCAAAGCCTGCAAGAAGAAATCGCAGCACGCTCACACCGCGACCTGCGCCCGGTACCCGAACATCATGCACCTGACGAAGTACGGCCGGTGGTCGCCTCGCTCAACGCGCTGCTGGCGCGACTCAACGATTCCATGAATGGCCAGCAGCGCTTTCTGGCCAACGCTGCGCACCAGTTGCGCACGCCGCTGTCAGGACTGCAAACGCAAGTTGAGCTTGCCTTGCGCGGCACCATGTCGGCTGAACTGCGCGCCACGCTCATGCATCTCCTGGACGCCACCGTGCGCACTGCGCATCTTGCCAACCAGCTGCTCACGCTGGCGCGCGCCGAACCCGGCGCCATGCCGCCCGATGCCATGCAGCCGCTGGATCTGCGCAATGTAGTCGAAGATGCTGCGCGTGAATGGGTGCCACGCGCCATGGAGCGGCAAATTGATCTCGGCTTCGATATGAAAAACACATCCCTGGTGGGCGAGCCGCTGTTGATTCGTGAACTGCTCGCCAACCTGATCGACAATGCCCTGCGTTATACCCCGGCGGGCGGCAGCGTCACCGTGCGCTGCCTTCAGGCTGGTGCTGCGGTGCTGGAAGTAGAGGACAACGGCATCGGCATCCCCGAGTCGCAGCGCGACAAGGTGCTGGAACGTTTTCATCGGGTGGAAGGCAGCCCAGGTGACGGCTGCGGTCTGGGGCTGGCGATTGTGCAGGAAATTGCGCGGGTGCACGACGCCACGCTGGAAATCCTCGCACCACCAGCGGGCCGCGGCACCCTGATCCGGGTGAGCTTTTCTCAATCCAGCGTTTTTTCCAGCATGTAGTCATCCATCACAAACCCTGCGCCAATCTCGGTGATCACCTGCGCCGTGACGGCAAAACCGTATTTTTGATACGCGGCGAGCGCGGTGTGGTTGTGTTTGTTGGTGCGTAACGTGAGGGTGGTGCGGCCTTGTCTGCGCGCCTCGGATTCGACGCTGTCAAGCAGCGCAGCGCCCACACCGCGGCGCTGCCAGGCAGGGTGCACATAGAGCTTGTCGAGCTTGATGCGCTGCGGGTCGCTATCCAGGAAATAATGTACAAAACCAATCATCCCGGCGTCATTCTGCGCCACTTTCCACCAGTTGCCGGGTTGGACAAGCTGTTGCCGGACAAGCGCAGCGCCATAGCGTTGATCCAGCATGTAATCTATCTGGGCCTGGCTGATGATGCCCGGATAATGCCGTTGCCAGATGTGACGTGCCAGCGCGCCCAGCGCCTCGGCCTGGCCGGCTTGCAGCGCGGCAATGTGCCAGCTGGACGCAATCATGGATACAGCTTCGGTTCGCCCGGCGGTCGTGTCTTGAAGCGCTTGTGCAGCCAGAAATACTGCTCGGGCATTTCACGCACGCGGTCTTCGATGAAGGCGTTCATGCGGCGGGTATCGGCTTCCACATCCTCGCTCGGGAAATTGTCCCAGGCCGGATAGAACTGCGCCACATAACCCTTCCCGCCGGGTAACTGACGGGTGACGCAGGGCACCACGCGGGCGCCCGCCACGCGCGCGATGCGCGGCAGCGCGGTCACGGTAGCTGCCGGAACACCGAAGAAAGGCACAAATGCGGCATCCTTGGCACCGAAATCCTGATCCGGCAAATAATAAAGCGGCAAACCCTGACGTACCTCGCGCACCAGCGGACGCACGCCATCATGGCGGGAAAACATTTTCGAATTGCCAAAACGGGTACGCGAATGCAACATGAGCCGGTCGAAATAGGGATTTTTCAGGCGGCTGTACATCGACACAATCGGCGCATAACTGGCGGTAAAACGCACGCCACCCATATCCAGGCCGATAAAATGCGGCGCCAGCAAAATCACCGGTTGACCGCTTAGCGGCTGGAAATGTTCCAGCCCGGCAAAATGCACCAGGCGTTTCACCCGTTCCACCGGTGACCACCACAAAATGCCGTGCTCCAGTGCAGCACGGGCGGCACTGCGAAAGTGGTCGCGCAACACCGCGTCGCGACGCTGCTGATCCCAGTGCGGGAAACACAATTGCAGATTGATTGCACCGATGCGGCGGCGTCTGCCAGCAAAGCGATACAATAGGCCGCCCAGCACATTGCCCAGTGCCGCCTGCGCAGATAATGGCAGCCAATGCACGAGCCACAGAAAAAATATGCCGATACGGGACATGGCCTACTGCTCCGGCGGCGGTTCGACTCCGCCGGGACGCTTGTAGCGGTTGTAGCTCCACAGGTATTGCGCCGGATACTTGCGGATCAGCACTTCCAGTGCGGCGTTGAGTTGTGCGGCAGTGTGTTCCTTGCTGCCGGTCAGATCCGCATTCAGCGGTTCGATGTGGATGCGATAGCCCTGCCCCCTGGGCAGGCGTTCGCCGAACATCAATAGCGGCACCGCACCGGTGGACTGGTGCAGGCGCGCGACCAGTGTCGGCGTATAGGCTTGGCGACCAAAAAAACTCGCCCACGCGCCTTCGCCCTTGCTGGCCACCTGATCGGGCAAAATGCCTACCGCTTCACCCTTTTTAAGCGCAGTGAGCAGTGCGCGCACGCCTTTGACATCGGTTTTGGCGAGATTGACTTTGCCGCGCCCGCGTCCAGCGCGCATGATGCCTTCCAGCCATTGCTGGCGTGGCGGACGGTACAACACTGTCATCGGCAGACGTGCCGCATAGTACAGGCTGACAATCTCGAAGCAGCCCAGATGCGGGGTCATCGCCAGTACGCCCTTGCCCTGGCTAACAGCCGCTTCGACGTGCTCCCAGCCCTGACAGTCCTTGACCAGTTTGAGCGTCTGTTCATAAGGGCGCATCCAGATCGGAATGACTTCAGCGCCGCCTTTGCCAATTTCAACCGCGCACTGACGCAACAGTCGCCGATACTCGCCTGGCTCCCCGGCAATACCACTTTGCCGTAAATTTTCCGCCAGACGCTTGGCATAGCGCGTGCTGTAGCGGTACGTCAGGCGTCCACCCAACGCGCCCACAAGGTGCCACCAACGTAGCGGCAAGCGGGCGAATAAGCGAAGCAGAAATTGCGTCATGGTGGAGAAATGGTGTCAGGCAGCGCTAAAGTTTGCTACCATCCCCGCCTATTGAAATGTCGGAATGGTGCCATGAAAGAATTTATTTTTACCTCGGAATCCGTGTCAGAAGGTCATCCGGACAAGGTCGCCGACCAGATTTCCGATGCGGTACTGGATGCGATTCTAACCCAGGATCCGCATGCGCGTGTAGCTTGCGAGACGCTGGTCACTACCGGACTGGTGGTGATCGCCGGTGAAATCACCACCCACGCCACAGTAGACTACAATCTGGTGGCGCGCGAAGCGGTCAAGCGCATTGGTTACAATAGTTCGGAAATCGGCTTCGATTATCATACCTGTTCGGTCCTCACCACCTTCGGCAAGCAATCGGTGGATATCGCCCAGGGCGTCAATGAAGGCGAAGGTCTTGACCTCGACCAGGGCGCCGGCGATCAGGGGCTGATGTTCGGCTATGCCTGCGATGAAACAGCTTCATTGATGCCGCTACCGATTTATCTCGCTCATCGCCTGATGGAGCGTCAGTCCGAATTACGCAAGGATGGCCGTTTGCCGTGGCTGCGCCCGGACGCCAAATCCCAGGTGTCCATCCGCTATGTGGATGGCATTCCGCAACACGTGGATACGGTGGTGGTTTCCACCCAGCACGATCCTGACGTCTCGCATGCGCAAATTGAAGAAGCGGTCATCGAGGAAATCATCAAGCCGGTGATTTCCGGCGATCTGCTCAAAAACGACGTGCGCTATCTGGTCAACCCGACCGGGCGTTTCGTCATCGGCGGCCCGATGGGTGATGCCGGTTTGACCGGCCGCAAGATCATCGTCGACACTTACGGCGGCGCTGCGCCGCACGGCGGCGGCGCATTCTCCGGCAAGGATCCGAGCAAGGTGGATCGTTCCGCCGCCTATGCCGGACGCTATGTGGCAAAGAATATCGTCGCCGCCGGTCTCGCCAGCAAGTGCCTGGTGCAGGTGGCCTATGCCATCGGCGTGGCACGCCCGGTATCGCTGATGGTCAACACTTTTGGCACCGGCAAAATCGCCGACGAAAAAATTGCCAAGCTGGTGGAAGCGCACTTCGACCTGCGCCCCAAAG
Source organism: Sulfuriferula sp. (assembly GCF_054605375.1). NCBI lineage: Bacteria > Pseudomonadati > Pseudomonadota > Betaproteobacteria > Nitrosomonadales > Sulfuricellaceae > Sulfuriferula > Sulfuriferula sp. The sequence continues at coordinate 62,586 of NZ_JBTSEG010000007.1, forward strand.
CGATTATCCAGACCCTCAACCTGCTGCGGCCAATTTACACCCGCACCGCCAGTTACGGTCATTTCGGCCGCGACGAACCGGAATTCACCTGGGAATCCGTCGACAAGGCCGAGGCACTGCGTGCGGATGCCTGCTTGTAAGCCGTTCAGGGGAGGGCAGCAAAAATTGCTGCCCTCAACCCGCCCTCTGCGGTAGAATTACCAACCAGCCTTGAGGAGCGTTGCGACGGGTATCCATCCCGCCAGGCTCAAGGCGTTTCAATTTGAAACCGCGCTCACGTCTTGCTTTTTTGGTCTTTATTACAGAAAGGAGGGCGTGATGAACGCCGTCACCCATTCCAGTACTACCCCCGATTACGTTATTGCCGACCTGTCGCTGGCCGGCTGGGGACGCAAGGAAATCAACATCGCCGAAATCGAAATGCCCGGCCTGATGGCGATCCGCGAGGAATTCGCCACCAGCCAGCCGCTCAAAGGTGCGCGTATCACCGGCTCGCTGCATATGACCATCCAGACCGCAGTGCTGATCGAAACCCTGCAGGCGCTGGGTGCCGAAGTGCGCTGGGCATCGTGCAACATTTTCTCCACGCAGGACCATGCGGCCGCCGCGATTGTGGCGACCGGCACACCGGTATTTGCCGTCAAGGGCGAGTCGTTGGCCGAATACTGGGATTACACCCACCGCATTTTCGAATGGCCGGACGGCGGTTATTCCAACATGATTCTGGATGATGGCGGCGATGCCACCATTCTGCTGCATCTGGGCACGCGCGCGGAATCCGACATCAGTGTGCTGGACAAACCCGGCAGCGAAGAAGAACGCGTGCTGTTCGCAGCCATCAAGGCCAAACTGGCCATTGATGCGACGTGGTATTCCACCCGTCTGGCGCAAATCAGGGGTGTCACCGAGGAAACCACCACCGGCGTGCACCGCCTGTACCAGATGTTTGAGCGCGGTGAGCTGAAATTCCCGGCGATCAACGTCAACGATTCGGTGACCAAATCCAAGTTCGACAACCTGTACGGCTGCCGCGAATCGCTGGTGGATGGCATCAAGCGCGCCACCGACGTGATGATTGCAGGCAAGGTCGCGGTGGTTGCAGGCTATGGCGACGTCGGCAAAGGCTCGGCGCAGGCGCTACGGGCTCTGTCCGCGCAGGTCTGGGTGACCGAGATCGACCCGATTTGTGCCTTGCAGGCCGCCATGGAAGGCTATCGCGTGGTGACCATGGACTACGCCGTGGACAAGGCCGACATCTTCGTCACCGCCACCGGCAACTACAATGTCATTACCCATGACCACATGGTGAAAATGAAAAACCAGGCCATCGTCTGCAATATCGGCCACTTCGATAACGAGATCGACGTCGCCGGTATCGAAAAATATCAGTGGGAAGAAATCAAGCCGCAAGTGGATCACGTGATTTTCCCGGATGGCAAACGCATCATTCTGCTTGCCAAGGGCCGCTTGGTAAACCTGGGTTGCGCCACCGGCCATCCGTCTTACGTGATGAGTTCGTCCTTCGCCAACCAGACCATTGCCCAGATCGATCTGTTCACCCGTACAGCCGACTACCCAATCGGCGTGTACACGCTGCCCAAGCATCTGGACGAAAAGGTCGCACGCCTGCAATTGAAAACGCTGAATGTGCAATTGACCGAACTGACCGATAAACAGGCCGCTTACATCGGCGTGGATAAAAACGGGCCGTACAAAGCAACGCATTACCGCTATTAAACGGGATCAAGGCGGCAAACATACGACAACCGGAGAACGACAATGCGTATATTGTTACTGTGGTTATTGAATGCCGTGGCTTTGCTGGCAGTTGCTTACCTGCTGCCGGCCATCCAGGTGGCCAGTTTTGGCTGGGCCCTGGTGGCCGCGCTGGTGCTGGGTTTGATCAACAGCGTGGTGCGGCCGGTGCTGGCCCTATTGACGCTGCCGATTACGCTGCTGACGCTGGGCCTGTTTTATTTTGTGTTGAACGGCTTGTTATTCTGGCTGGCCGGCAGTTTGCTGCCGGGATTTCATGTCAGCAATTTCGGTACCGCGTTTGTCGGTGCCATCCTGTATGGCGTGATTGCCTGGGTGCTCTCTGCACTCATACCCGGCAATAAGGATTAGACTCGCATATGACTACACGTACTTTCAGCTTTGAATTTTTCCCGCCCAAAACGCCGGAAGGCATGGACAAACTACGCGCCACCCGCGATCAGCTTGCGTTGCTGAAACCCAAGTTTTTCTCGGTGACGTTTGGCGCCGGCGGTTCCACCCGCGATCACTCGCTGGAAACAGTGCTCGACATCCAGCGCGCGGGCTATGCTGCTGCACCGCATCTGTCCTGCATCGGCTCCACCCATGACAATATCCGCGCCATCCTGCAGGAATACCGGACGCACGGTATTCGTCACATCATCGCCCTGCGCGGCGACCTGCCTTCCGGCATGGCCAGCACCGGCGAGTTTCGCTACGCCAACGAACTGGTGGAATTCATCCGCAGCGAAACCGGCGACTGGTTCAACATCGAAGTGGCGGCGTATCCGGAATACCATCCACAAGCCCGCAGCGCGCGTGACGATCTGCTCAACTTCAAGCGCAAGGTGGACGCGGGCGCCAATTCCGCGATCACCCAGTATTTTTTCAACGCCGACGCCTATTTCAATTTCGTTGACGAATGTTCTGCATTGGGAGTGAACCTTCCCATTGTCCCCGGCATCATGCCGATCGGCAATTTCTCGCAACTGGCGCGTTTCTCCGATGCTTGCGGCGCTGAAATTCCGCGCTGGATGCGCAAGCAGCTGGAAGGCTACAGCGACGACATCGAATCCATCCGCGCCTTCGGTCTGGATGTGGTGACCGATTTGTGCGAGCGCCTGCTCAAGGCAGGCGCGCCGGGCCTGCACTTCTACACCATGAATCAGGCAGCACTCACCACTGCCATCTGGCAGCGGCTGGGGTTGTAGTCGGCAAGCCCTTGCTTACTGCCAGCCGTAGCGGCGCGTATAGAACCCCTTCATCGCCTGGATCAGCACGACATAGCCCAGCAGGATTGCAATCAGGAACGGAAAGTAGCTCAACGGCAATGCTTCCAGCCTGAGGTAATGCGCAAACGGTCCCATCGGAATAAAAATTCCGAACGCCATAATGGCTGCGGTCATGGCGATCAGCGGCCAGGATGCGCGGCTTTGCAGAAACGGCACCTTGCGCGTGCGGATCATGTGCACAATCAAGGTCTGCGACAGCAGCCCTTCAATAAACCAGCCTGACTGGAACAGGGTTTGATGCGCCACGCTATTGGCGTTGAACACGAACCACATCAAGCCGAACGTCGTAATGTCGAAAATCGAGCTGACCGGCCCGAAAAACACCATGAAGCGGCCGATCTCACCCGGATTCCAGCGCTGCGGATGTTTTATCAGCTCCTCATCCACGTTATCGAACGGGATCGCAATCTGCGAAATGTCATACAGCAGGTTTTGCAGCAACAGCTGCAATGGCAGCATCGGCAAAAACGGCAGGAATGCGCTCGCCACCAGCACCGAGAACACATTGCCGAAGTTGGAGCTGGCCGTCATCTTGATGTACTTGAGCATGTTGGCAAAGGTCTTGCGGCCTTCGATCACGCCTTGCTCCAGCACCATCAGGCCTTTTTCCAGCAGGATGATGTCGGCAGCTTCCTTGGCAATATCCACTGCCGTATCGACTGAAATGCCGATGTCCGCTGCACGCAGAGCCGGCGCGTCGTTGATGCCATCCCCCATGAAACCCACCACATGACCATTGGACTTGAGCGCGCGCACGATGCGTTCCTTGTGCGCGGGCGACAGTTTGGCAAACACATTGTGCTGTTCCACCGCGACCGCCATCTCGGCATCGCTGAACACCTCGATCTGGCTGCCCAGGACCACCCCCTGCGTCGGCAGACCCACCTCACGGCAGATTTTGGCCGTGACCAGTTCGTTATCGCCGGTCAGCACCTTAACTGCCACACCATACGCCTGCAGTGCGGCAAGCGCCGGTGCAGTCGATTCCTTGGGCGGATCGAGGAAAGCGATGTAACCCACCAGGATCAGGCCGGACTCATCCGCCAGGCTATAAACTTTCTGGGTGGCTGATGTTTCTTTCATCGCGACCGCCACCACGCGCAGGCCTTCTTCATTGAGGGCAGCGGTGAGACTGTTTACCTGTTCCAGCAATTCGGCAGTCAGCGGCTCGATCGCATCCCCGTGCTGGACGCGGTTGCACACGCCGAGAATCTCTTCCACTGCACCCTTGCAGATCAGTTCGTGATGATCATCGCGTTCCGACACGACCACAGACATGCGCCGGCGCTGAAAATCGAACGGGATTTCGTCCACTTTGCGGAAATGCTGCGCCACATTGAGTTCACGATGTACCTCAGCGTGTTCCAGCACCGCCACATCAAGCAGGTTTTTCAGTCCGGTCTGGTAGTAGCTATTCAGATAGGCATACTGCAGCACCTGGTCCGACACTTCGCCGAACACGTCGGTGTGGCGCGCCAGAAAAATCCTGTCTTGCGTCAGGGTACCGGTCTTGTCAGTACATAGTACGTTCATGGCGCCGAAGTTCTGAATCGCGTCCAGTCGTTTGACGATGACTTTTTTACGCGACAGGATCACCGCACCCTTGGCCAGCGTGGAAGTGACGATCATCGGCAGCATTTCCGGTGTCAAACCCACCGCCACTGACAATGCAAACAGGAATGCCTCGACCCAATCGCCCTTGGTAAAGCCATTAATGAACAGTACCAGGGGTGCCATCACGAACATGAAACGGATCAGCAACCAGCTGACCCTGTTCACCCCTGTCTGGAATGCCGTAGGCGCACGGTCGGTGGTCATTACCCGCTGCGCCAATGCGCCGAAATAGGTACGGCTGCCCGTCGTTACCACCACCGCGCTGGCTGCACCGCTCACCACGTTGGTACCCATGAACAGGATATTTTCCAGATCCAGCGTATTGGTGATCGCCGGATTACGCGGCTGTGCAAATTTCTCCACGGGCAGCGATTCGCCGGTCATTGCCGACTGGCTCAGAAACAGATCCTTGGCGGTCAACACGCGTAAATCGGCAGGGATCATGTCGCCCGCAGACAGCACCACCAGATCGCCGGGCACCAGTTGGCTGATGGGCACTTCAGTACGACGTGGGCCTTTCGGATGCAGCACCGCATTGAAGTACAGGCGTGCTTCCTCGGCCGCCTCTTCCACCGGGTCGCGACGGATTACCGTGGCGGTATTACGTACCATTGCCTTTAATTTATCCGCCGCCTGATTGGATTTAGACTCCTGCCAGAAACGCAGCAGCGTGGACAACACCACCATGGTCGCGATGACGATAGCGCCCTTCATGTCCTGGGTCAGATAAGATACCAGCGCGAGCAGGGTCAGCAGCAAATTGAACGGATTGCTGTAGCTGTGCCATAGGTGCAGCCACCATGGCATGGGTTTTTCCTGCTCAACCTCGTTGCTGCCTACGCGTTCGCGAATGGCTTCGGCTTCGTGTTCGGTCAGCCCGTCCGGGTGAGTTGTCAGACTGGCCAACAGGGCATCGACATCGCTTCTGGCAGCTGCTGTCAATGTCTGCGCCAGCGATGCGGGTACTTCATTGCTCACCCCGCTACCGGTCAGCGCCTCAAGTATGGCCCGGCGCCGAAAGTGACGTCCCATGGCGCGGGTACGCACCAGTCCGGTAACAACTCGTTTCAGGATCGTGAAGTTCATTTTCTCTTCTTCCGTGAGACAACCAACCTGGGTTCGCGCATTATGTCGTCGCAGGCTGTCACGCAGCTTACGTCGACCCATGCGCCTCCCGACCGAGTCGATGAGGCATGAGACCATGCGCCGCGAGAATGAAATCCGCGCCACGTGCTGGCTCAGAGTCGCAAGCTAAGTTGTAGGGGGTCGGAGGTAAAAGACACCGGTCAGAGATTGACCAGGGTTGACCGCCTCTCGCGCTCGACGAGATAGCGGCAGAGGAGATTCTGCGGGTTATCTAACCGGGCGATCGCCAGTGATGCACTGGCGGCAACTGTCACCTGAACTAGTACCCACAAAGACTCCCCGTTTAAATAAAGCGCGCATGTTAGCTCAGGATTAAAGCGTTGAAAAGCACCTTTTTTATGTTGCTCAGCACTGCTCCCAGGGCAGCCCTTCAAAACGCCAGCCCGAAAGGCTCCCGCGGTGATGATGATCGTCAAGCGGCCCCTCAAAACCATGCAGTACGTTGTACACTTCAGTGTAGCCATGCTGTTCGAGAAACAGGCCTGCTTCAGCAGAACGATTGCCGCTGCGACAGATCAGCACCAGCGCACGGTCAACCGAAGTCGCACGCCGCACCTGCGCCAGAAAGTTCGGGTTCACATCCCAATCAGGGAATTCGTTCCAGGGGATATGGATGCTGTCCTTCGGGTGGCCAATAAACAAGAACTCCATTTCTGAACGCACATCGATGAATACTGCATCTGGGTGCGCCTGTAGAAACGAGTGAGCATCTTTCGGGCTGAGGTGTTGCATTAAGCGCCTCCTTGAATATGAATGGCGCTAAAGCCTACGATTCGCATTGGCTCAAGCCCCTGATTCCACGTATCATAACCGCCTTTCCGCCGTATCGTATACCGCCATGACCACTCGCACTGATTCGCTCCTTGCCGCTCTCAAAAAACGCATCCTGATCCTTGATGGTGCCATGGGCACCATGATCCAGAGTTACAAGCTGGAGGAGGCCGATTATCGCGGTATGCGTTTTGCCGATTTTCCGCATGACCTGAAGGGCAACAACGACCTGCTGGCGCTTACCCAGCCGCACATTATTCGCGCCATACACGCAGCCTATCTGGAGGCCGGTGCGGATATTCTGGAGACCAACAGCTTCAACGCCACGTCCATTTCGATGGCGGATTACCACATGCAGGACCTGGTCTACGAGCTCAACGTCGAGGCGGCCAGACTGGCGCGCAGCGCAGCGGATGAGTACTCGGCCAAAACCCCTGACAAGCCGCGCTTTGTCGCCGGTATTCTGGGCCCCACCAGCCGCACCGCCAGCATGTCGCCGGATGTCAACGATCCCGGTTATCGCAACGTCAGCTTTGACGAACTGGTCGTCGCCTACACCGAAGCGACGCGTGGCCTGGTGGATGGCGGCGCGGACATCCTGATGGTGGAAACCATTTTCGACACGCTCAACGCCAAGGCTGCATTGTTTGCGGTGGAAAAATATTTCGACGAGCACGGGCTGCGTCTGCCCATCATGATCTCCGGCACGATTACCGATGCCTCCGGCCGCACCCTGTCGGGCCAGACCACCGAGGCGTTCCTGAATTCGGTGCGCCATGTACGGCCATTGTCGATCGGGCTTAACTGCGCGCTGGGTGCGAGCGAACTGCGCCAGTATGTCGAGGAGTTATCCAACAAGGCGGACTGTTTTGTCTCCGCCCACCCCAACGCCGGCTTGCCCAACGCATTTGGCGAATACGATGAAACGCCGGCGGCGATGGTCGATCAGATCCGCCCCTGGGCAGCGGCCGGCATGCTCAATGTCATCGGCGGCTGCTGCGGTACCACACCGGCGCATATCAAGGCGATCCGCGAGGCGGTGGAAACCTACCCGCCGCGCGTGATCCCCGAGATCGAGAAAAAACTGCGCATCTCCGGGCTGGAGCCTTTCAATCTGGGTGAGGGCGATCTGTTCGTCAACGCCGGCGAACGCACCAATGTCACCGGCTCCAAAATGTTCGCGCGCCTCATCATCAACGGTCAGTACGATGAGGCGCTGGCAGTGGCGCGCACCCAGGTGGAAGCGGGTGCGCAGATCATCGACATCAACATGGACGAGGGCATGCTCGACGCGGAAGCAGCGATGGTACGCTTCCTCAACCTGATCGCCTCGGAACCCGACATCGCGCGCGTGCCGATCATGATCGACTCGAGCAAATGGTCGATCATTGAGGCCGGCCTGAAATGCGTGCAGGGCAAGTGCATCGTCAATTCGATCTCGATGAAGGAAGGCGAGGCCGAGTTCATCGAACGCGCCAAACTATGCCAGCGCTACGGCGCGGCGGTGATCGTGATGGCGTTCGATGAAGCGGGGCAGGCCGACACCCAGGCGCGCAAGGTGGAAATCTGCGCGCGCGCCTACAAAATCCTCACCAAACAGCTCGATTTTCCGCCTGAAGACATCATTTTTGACCCCAATATTTTTGCCATCGCCACAGGTATTGAAGAGCACAACAACTACGCGGTGGACTTCATCGAGGCGGTGCGCGAGATCAAACGCACCTTGCCGTTTGCGAAAATTTCCGGCGGCGTATCCAACGTGTCGTTCTCGTTCCGCGGCAACGAGCCGGTGCGCGCGGCGATTCATACCGTATTTCTCTATCATGCGATCCAGGCCGGCATGGACATGGGCATCGTCAATGCCGGGCAACTGGGCGTGTACGATCAGATTCCGGCCGACTTGCTCGAACACGTTGAAGATATAATTTTGAACCGCCGCCCCGACGCCACCGAGCGCATGGTGGAATTTGCCGACAGCGTCAAAGGCTCCGCCAGGGAACTGGTGGAAGACTTGTCCTGGCGTGAAGCGCCAGTGGGCGCACGCCTCACCCATGCGCTGGTAAAAGGCATCACCGCCTACATCATTGAGGACACCGAAGAGGCGCGCCAGCAGGCAGCGCGCCCGATCCACGTCATCGAAGGCGCGCTGATGGATGGCATGAACGTGGTCGGCGACCTGTTCGGCGCGGGTAAGATGTTTCTGCCGCAGGTGGTGAAATCCGCGCGCGTGATGAAGCTGGCGGTAGCGCACCTGATCCCGTTCATCGAGGCAGAAAAGGCGCTAAGCGGGGTGGCCACCGAAGCCAAGGGAAAGATCGTCATGGCCACGGTAAAGGGTGACGTGCACGATATCGGCAAGAACATCGTCGGCGTGGTACTGGCGTGCAACAACTACGACGTGGTGGATCTGGGCGTGATGGTGCCCGCCGCCAAAATTCTGCAAGCCGCAATCGATGAAAAGGCCGACTTTATCGGCCTGTCCGGGCTGATCACCCCTTCGCTGGAGGAAATGGCTCACGTCGCCAAAGAGATGGAGCGCCTCGGCATCAAGCTGCCGCTGCTGATCGGCGGCGCCACCACTTCGCTGGCCCACACCGCGGTTAAAATCGAGCCCCATTACAGTGGCACCACCGTGTATGTGAAAGACGCCTCGCGCGCGGTGGGGGTATGTACGCAGTTGCTCTCGCCTGAGCTGCGCGACGCCTACATGGCCGAGGTCAAGGCCGATTACATCCGCATCCGCGAAAGCCACAAAGGCAAGCGCGCCCAATCCAAACGCGCCACGCTGGCGCAGGCACGCGCCAACGCGCTGGTCACCGACTGGGGCGCGTATACGCCACCGGTTCCCAAACAGCTGGGATTGCAAGTATTCAAAAATTACCCGCTGGCGGAGATCGCCCATTATATCGATTGGACGCCATTCTTCCAGACCTGGGAACTGCACGGACGCTACCCGAAAATCCTTCAGGATGAAGTGGTGGGGGAAGAGGCGCGCAAACTGTTTGCCGACGCCAAGGCCATGCTGAAACGCATCATTGACGAAAACTGGCTGCACGCCAACGGCGTGATCAGCCTGTTCCCCGCCAACCGCGTAGGCGACAACATCGAAATCTACACTGACGAAACGCGCACCCAGGTGGCGATGACCTACCATGCGCTGCGCCAGCAGATGGAAAAGCCGCCGGGCCGCCCGAACATGTGCCTGGCCGACTTCATCGCACCCAAAGACAGCGGCGTGAAAGATTACATCGGCGCCTTCGCCGTCACCGCCGGGCTTGGCATGGACGAGCGTGTGGCGGCCTACGAAAAAAATCTGGACGACTACAATGCCATCCTGTTCAAGTCACTCGCCGACCGCTTTGCGGAGGCTTTCGCCGAGTGCATGCACGCCCGTGTGCGGCGCGAATTCTGGGGCTATGCCGGCGACGAAACGCTTGGCGACGAAGAACTGATCGATGAAAAATATCGCGGTATTCGCCCTGCGCCGGGATATCCAGCCTGCCCCGAGCACAGCGAAAAAGCAGCGTTATTTGAACTGCTGCATGCCACCGAAAACACCGGTATGCAACTGACTGAAAGCTACGCCATGCTGCCAGCCTCAAGCGTGTCCGGATTTTATTTCTCTCATCCGGAATCCAGCTACTTTGCCGTTGCCAAGATTGATCGTGACCAACTGGAAGATTATGCGCAACGCAAGGACTGGGATATCGCAACCGCCGAGCGCTGGCTGGCACCCAACCTGGGCTATGACGGCGAAGTATAAAGACAGCGACTTTTGAGGCCGCCTTAAAAAAAGCGTTACCGGCCTTGTCAGAGATGCTGGCGGTCAATTCATGCGGAGCCGCGCCTCGAGCCCGGAGTATTCCAGACTTTTCTCGATGGCCTCTGCAATCGCGCGCACCTTGGCATCGTGACACTGCGCGGCATCGCGCTGACCCTGCGCAGCAAGCAGACGAGCCAGCGCGGCCTGCACATCCATCTGTAGTCGCACACGGCCGATATCCTGCGCCAGCGCAGCGGCGCGGGACAATTCTACCTGCGCCTCCCTGTATTCTTCCTCCATCAACATCGCTTCACCACGCCACCGTCGCGCGACCGCCTCGAGTTCGCGCAGGCCGTTCGGTTCGGCGATTGCGAGCAGCTCGCCACCATACGCGCGGCAGCGGCTCGCGTCGCCCGCCGCGAGTGCGATCTCCGCCAACCCGTCAAGACACCGGACCATCATGTAACGCTCCGAAGTGCGGCATGCTTGTTCGAGCGTGGTCTGCAGCGCCTGCGTACTAAGCTTTTGCCCGAGCCTCGACCGCGCGACGACAAGGTGTGTGTCGATCGCGGCGCGCCAGAACAGAATGCCGGTGTCGCGCCCGAGTGCGAGCCCGTGCTCCAAGTGTTCGACCGCCAGTTCGTTCAAGCCGAGGTCGAGCAGGAGATGGCCGATGCAGTCGAAGGCGATGAGCTGGTAGCGCACCTGACTGAGACTCTCGAGCCAGTGCAGGGTCTTTTGCATGCTAATCCACGCTTCGCCGTAGCGGCCGGTGCACGCCCGGGCATGGTCGAGCCCGAGCAGCGTGGGTCCAAAATGCCACTGCAAGTCCGCGGCACGCGCGATGTCGAGCGCCGCCTCGAAGCTTGCCGTGGCGCGCGGGTAGTCGCCGAGTCCCCTGGTCCCGATGCAGGCGTGCCCGATCATCATCAGGTTCTCGGACTCGTAACTCTTGTCGCCGATGCCGCGGGCCAGCGCGAGAGAGCGGGTGTAGCACGCGATCGCCGCCGCGGGCTCCGCGTTCGCGAAGTGCGCCTCGCCGCGGCCATGATAAGCCTGCACCGCGACGAGATCGGTGAAACCCGTGCGCTCGCAGATCTCGACCGCCTGTTGGTGGAATCCGATTGCCTGATTGTTCTGCCCGGTGCTCCACGCGACCGTCCCTAGGTGATAAAGGGTGTCGGCCGCATGGCGCTCATCGTTCATTGCGCGGGACTCGGCCAGCGCTTCGGTGAGGCACGACGTCGCCTCTTCATATTGGTCTGCGCGCCGATAGGCCATGCCCAGCTGGATCAGCGCGTCACGCGTCTTTGCGCGTTCGCCGCCGGCACGCAACACATCAATGACGCGGCGCATGTCGACGACGGCACCTTGGGTCTGTCCGGCCTGTGCGCGCGCCGCACCGCGCTGCTCGTAGATCGCAAGGCGTTGCCGCGCGTCCAGCGATTCCGGGTGCGCCTCGGACAGCGCGACCGCGCGATCCAGCCAGTGCAAGGCATCGCGCATCGCGAACAGCATCTGCGAGTGTTCTCCGGCGAGGACCAGGTAATGGAGCGCCTTCGACCAGACGTGTGCGCGCTCGTAGTGTTCCGCCAGCTCGGCATCGCGTTCGTGCATTGCGTCGTCACCGCGGCGTTCCAGAGCCTCCGCCACCGACTGATGCAGCAGCCTGCGCCGTGCACCGCCGATGTCACGATAGAGCACCTCGCGAAGCTTGTCGTGGCTGAAGTCGTATACGCCGCCCTCCGGCTCCTCGCGCAGCAAACGACGCTTGACGAACGCCTCCACCGCGTCGAGCAGCGGCGCTTCGGGCTCGCGTGTCACGTCGAGAAGCGTATCGAAGTCGAAACGCCGGCCGAGGACTGCGGCGGTTTCGAGCAGCGGCCTGATCGCCTTGGGCACGTGCGCGAGTCGCACGCGCACGGCGGCACGCAACGCGTCCGGGAGCAATCCCGGTGCGCCGCTCGCGTGCGGCTCCAGCTGCGTCTCGCCATCGCTCAAGGATTGCAGGATCGACATCAGGAAGAACGGATTGCCTTCTGTTTCGCGATGCAGGCGCTCGGCCAGGCCGGGTACACCGAGGTTCGCATCGGCGAGCGCCGCGACCAGACTCTCGGTATCCGCATAACCCAGTCGGGCGAGTGGCATACGGCGCGCATCGGTGTCGCGGCGCAAGCTCTCAACCAGCTGTGCGAACCGCTCGTCGCTGTCGACAGCTTCGTCACGATAGGCGTAGATCACAAGCACCGCGCGCTGCGCAGCGTGGCGCGCGAGATAATGCAGCACTTGCGCGCTGGCATCGTCGGCCCACTGGATGTCGTCCACCATGAAAACAGCCGGGCGACCGCTTCGCGATGCCTCAAGCAGTTGATCCACGGCACGGGACAAGCGCGCCTGCCGCGCCTCGGGAAAATCCTTCGACAACTGCGGCAGGTCCGGAATACGCTCGCCAACCTCGGGCACCAGGGCGGCGAGTTCGGCGAGAGACACGGGCGACATGGCGCGCAACACCGCGTCCGATACGCGGTCGAGCGCGCGCGTCACGAGGCCAATCACGGGCTGGTACGGCATCGCGCGTTCGATCTCGTAGCAGTTCGTCGCGAGCGTCGGTAAGTCCTGAGCGTGCGCATAGCGCGTGACCTCGCGCAGCAAACGGCTCTTGCCGATTCCTGGCTCGCCTTCGATCAGGACGGTGTACCCGGCGCCGGCGGTGAGCCGCGCGATGAGTCCGATTAGCAAGCCGTACTCGTTACTGCGACCAACGAAGGGCGCGGTATCGCTCGCAGCGCCAATGGCCGAATCAGGCGGGTGAAGAATCGATGTGGCAGGTGCAGCGGTACGCGCGCCGACGCCGACCGGCGTGAGGTCCAGTTGCAGACGGTTCGTGGCGTGCAGCGCACGTGCCGCATCGAGGAAATCGCGCCGCTCCACCTCGGGTATGGCGAGCGATACGGCGAGCCGTTCAGCGAGCCGCCGTGAGGGGCGACGCTCGTCGGCCTCGATCTTTCTGATGGTGAAACCCGAGCAGCAGACCCGCTGGGCAAGCGCCTCCTGGGTGAGATCCAGCGATTTGCGGCGGCGCCGCAACCAGTAACCAAATGAATGTGTCCTGTCCTCCATGTCGCTTGGCCCTCCGTAGCATCCTGCACGCTTGAGTCTAACAGCTTAGTCCCCGCTTTTGTCCCGCTTTTTGTCCCGTTTTGCGGTACCCCATGCCGTCTCCCATGAAGTGAAATAGGCACGTCGTTCGGCAATGCCAGAACCAAGGCCGACGATGCGCAATTGGACCGCGTTGCCACACCCAGACAAGTCCTAATCCACATCATTAAGGAGAGATAGCCATGAGTACTCTGAAGCTTCTAGCACTGTCGTTGGCACTTGCGTTTGGGGTTCTAGGCGCAGGGATAGCCGACGCGGATCCCGCGACTCATGTGATGGTAACGCCAGGCGATCTCAAGTGGGCCGAGGTACCCTCGATACCGCCCGGGGCAATGATCGCCGTCATCGAAGGCCCGATGAACGAACCCGCTCCCTTCACTGTGCGACTGAAGTTCCCCGCGAACTATAAATTGCCGGCACATTGGCATCCAGCGATCGAGCATGTCACAGTCATCTCGGGCACGTTCAACATGGGCACTGGCGACAAGCTGGACACTTCCAAAACCCATGCATTGCCGCCCGGCGCCGTCGCCATCATGCAGCCCAAGACCAACCATTTCGCCTGGACCAAGGAAGAAACCGTCGTCCAGTTGCATGGCGTCGGGCCGTGGGGCATCACGTACGTCAATCCGGCGGACGATCCGCGGAAGAAATGAATCATTAAAGTCCGATTAGCAGTCCTAACACAATATAGGAGAACGCCATGTCAGCAGTCATTTCCACTTCCATCCCCGCCATTGACCTTGCGGCCGTAAAGAACAAGCAGCACCTGGCCTGGTCGGCTGGTGACTACGCCGTCGTCGGCACCACGCTGCAGATCGTCGGCGAATCGCTTTGCGAGGCGCTCGATCTGCATGCCGGCGAGCGCGTGCTCGACGTCGCCGCCGGCAACGGCAATGCGACACTTGCCGCCGCGCGCCGTTGGTGTGATGTCGTATCGACCGATTACGTCTCGACGCTGCTTGAGCGCGGCCGTGCCCGGGCTAGCGCCGAAGGCCTGCCGGTGCAGTTCGAGCCGGCGGACGCCGAGAATCTGCCGTACCCCGACCACAGCTTCGATGTGGTGATGTCCACCTTCGGCGTAATGTTCACGCCCGACCAGGATAAGGCCGCGGCGGAAATGGCGCGCGCCTGCAAACCCGGCGGCCGGATCGGCCTCGCAAACTGGACGCCGACCAGTTTTGTCGGCGAGATCTTCAAGCTGATAGGCAAGTACCTGCCCCCGGCGGCCGGCGTGAAGTCGCCCGCGCTCTGGGGCACCGAAGCGCGGCTGTGCGAGCTGTTCGGCGCGCGGCTCGACTCGATTGCGATCGAGCGCAGGGACTTCGTGTTCCGCTACCACAGCGCGGCTCATTGGCTGGAAGTCTTTCGCACCTTCTACGGCCCGGTGCACAAGGCGTTCGGGGCGCTCGACGCCGAGAAACAGGAAGCGCTCGCCGCCGACCTAATTGCCCTGGCAGAACGCTTCAATCGCGCGACCGATGGCACGCTAGTGGCCCCGGGCGAATACCTTGAGGTGGTTATCAAGCGTAAGTAGTTAGTGGATATGGCCATGAACATCATCGCATGCGGCGTTATGTCTTTCACTTGAACAAGTAAACAGGCGCATCCACGCGTCATTATATGAAGGAGCTACAACATGAACATTAGCGATGTCATGATTCACATCAATGAGTCCCTGAGCAAAGAAGCGCGCTCGTCTCTCGAAAATGAAATGAGAAAGGTCGAGGGAGTCGTTTCGCCAGGGTTTAACGAAGGCAAGGAGCATCTTCTTTTGATCACCTATGACACGGAAAAAACCAACACGGCGGTCTTGTTGGAGAAGGCACGGGCAGCAGGCTATACCGCACAGCTCGTAGGTATGTAAACAAGGCGACCTCGGTGGCGCATCGCGGTGTGTTGCCGGCAAATATAGAAATCAAGTGGCTAACCTAAAGGAGAACAACATGACTGAAACTGATCGCATCAAATATTTGCGCATCGCTCTGCTACTCGTGGGGCTGACCTTCACATTCGGCATCTGGCCGCTTGGCATCGTCTGGCCGTCCGGCTGGGCGTGGCATGAAGGTGGGCGATCGGAATATCTGGAGATGATCCTCGGCATTTATGCCACGCTCGGCGTGTTCCTGATGATTGCCTCGCGTGATCCGATGGCGCACAGAAGCCTAATCTGGTTTACGATCTGGTCGAGTATCGTGCACGGCGGGATCATGGGTGTTCAATCTATCGTTAATCCCATGCACATGGGGCATCTCTTTGGCGACGTTGCAGCTTTGCTTGCCGTCGCGGCTGTCCTGGCAGTGCTGACCCCACGTCAGACCTCTGTACGCAGCGACTTGCTATAAACAGAAGTGGAGTTGTTCGTGAACGTGTTTTTTCACCCCCGAAAAGGAGATCCCCATGAACAGAAAACATTTTCCTGCCGACCTTGTACTCGGGCTGCTTCTGGCCATTCCCTTGACCGCACTTGGGGAGGGCAAGGTACAGATCACGTCGCCAGCAGACGGCGCAACCCTGGACGCGATGAACGAGATCCGGGTGGCCTATGAAGTGGATCCCGGCCCGCGCGGGGATCACGCCCATCTCTATGTCGATAACAAGGAAGTGGCGATACTGCGCAAACTCAAGGGCAGCTACCCGCTGGAAACCCCGGCGGCCGGCAAGCACAGCCTCTGTGTCAAGATCGTGAACAAGAATCACGTGCCGATTGGCATTGGACAGTGCATCCAGGTCACAGTGGAATAGGCCACGGCGTAATAAGCCACGGTGAAATAAATCATGGGTTCAGAAAACCTTGCCTACGCCCTGATCCAAGTGTTGCATAACTTCGGTGCCACCGTGATCGTGGGCGGCGCGATATTCGCTTTGTGGCCCGTACCCCGCCTGGAATATGCTCGGACATACGCATGGTTGATTCTCATCGCCTGGGGCGCACAAATTCTCAGCGGGGGATTGTTCGGCCTCACCAGCCTTTACTACTACGGCGAAACACCGGATTTAAGCAGCGTTGCCATAGCCGCACTTGCAGTCAAAGTTACTGCGGCCATCAGCGGATTTCTGCTGGCCGCCTTCTACCTCAGTCGCGGTAAGGGATGGGATCGTGGGAGCGTGATGCGCACCTTCAGGAGCCTTGCCGCGCTGGGTGCTGTCGCCCTGACGGCGGCAGCTTTTTTACGCTGGTTTTCATAAGAAGTTGCATCGCATATTCCGCCAAAACTGCCGCGAGTAACGCTGATGACCCGTCACGGAACAGGTAGTAAATGTGGGCAATCCGCGCACGGGGCGCAAGTGGGCGAAGCCCAACTTGAAAGTAAGCTTTATCAAGGAAAATTACCATGTCAACGCGATTGTTTTCGTTCATTGGTGGCAACACAGGACTCTGGCGTGTCGCCGGTATGAAAGTGCTTGCTGGGGAACCATTGCCTGCTGCGAGAAGGCTGGCAATCGCTACTGGCTCAGAAATTCCATCCGATTCACATGCGGCCTGGGTTTTTCGTGGCATAACCAGTAATGAGAGATATACCGTTCGCGAGGAAAGGAGCCAGATCGTGGCCAAGCTGCTGGGTCTCGGGCGCCCCGAGGCGACGTACGGGGCGCTGATCGCCATTCGAAAGAACGAAGCCTGGTGGGCGCTTACGCAAGACGAACGCCTGAGTATTTTTAAAGACCAGTCTCACCACACCAAAATCGGGCTTCAGTATTTTCCTACGTTGGCGCGAAGACTTCACCACTGCCGGGATCTCTCGGAGCATGAGCCATTCGATTTTCTCACCTGGTTCGAGTACGAGCCAGCTCAAGAGGCGGCGTTCAACAAACTGCTTACCGAGCTGCGCGCAATAGAGGAGTGGAAGTATGTTGAGCGAGAAGTTGACATCCGGCTCGTGCGTGAGGATGCCTGATCGTTGGGCGCGCGCGGGCGCGGCCTCAGATTCAGGATGCTGACCGCATATCGTGGACGCCGCCGCCGACAAGAATCGGTGGCCAGGCAAAGGAAACAGAGGAGAACGGCCATGGGCAAGCGATTCGACAGCATTCTGGACACCATCGGCAACACGCCGGTGATTCGCATCAACAAGTTGGGTCCCAAGGGCGTCAACCTCTACGTCAAGGTGGAGTCCTTCAATCCGATGGGGTCGGTAAAGGACCGGCTGGCCCTGGGGGTGATCGAGGACGCCGAACGGCGCGGAGAACTCAAGCCCGGACAGACGATCGTCGAGGCCACGAGTGGCAATACCGGCATCGGCCTGGCCATGGTCTGCGCCCAGAAGGGCTATCCCCTGGTCGTCACCATGGCCGAGAACTTCAGCGTGGAGCGGCGCAAGCTGATGCGATTTCTCGGCGCCAGGGTCGTTCTGACGCCGGCCGCCCAGAAGGGCTCGGGGATGGTGGCGAAGGCCGAGGAGTTGGCCAGGGCGCATGGCTGGTGGCAGCCGCGCCAGTTCGAGAACCCCGCCAACGCGGAGACCCACGCCCGAACCACCGCCGTGGAGATCCTCGAGGATTTCGCCGATATCTCGCTCGACTACTGGGTCACCGGCTTCGGCACCGGCGGCACGCTGAACGGCGTGTCGCGGGTGCTGAAGGAGAAAAGTCCGCATACGCAGATCATCGTCTGCGAGCCGGACAATTCGGCCATGCTGGCCAGCGGCATTGCGCAGGCGAGGCACGACGACGGATCCCACCGCGCGAGCCATCCCCGATCGCGGCCGCACCTGATGCAGGGATGGTCCCCGGACTTCATCCCCCGGCTCGTGGAACAGGTCACTGCGGCCAGCCGCATTGACGGCTTTGTGTTGATCGACGGCCAGGACGCGCTGCGCTGTGCCAGGGAGCTGGCGCGGCAGGAAGGCATCTTCGTCGGCATCTCGGCGGGCGCCACGTTTTCGGGTGCGCTGCGGGTCGCCCAGGCCGCGCCGCAGGGCGCCAACATCCTGTGCATGCTGCCCGATACCGGCGAGCGCTACCTTTCCACACCGCTGTTCGACGACATTGCCGTCGAGATGACCGAGGAGGAGATTGAACTGTCGAGGTCGACGCCGGGATTTCGATTCGATGTCACCCCGGCAGCCACACCGGCGTCAGTGGAAGCGGCGGATGCCCTGGACGAAGCGGCCACCAGCGAGGTCGATGCCATGTTGCGCGACCCGGGCCGGCCTGTCGTCATGTTCGCCTACGAGTGGTGCGAGTTCTGCAACGCGGTCCGCAAGGTGTTCTCGGAGTACGGCATCGCCTACACCTCGGTCGATCTCGATTCGGTCGCCTACCAGCAAGGCGACCGCGGCATCAAGATATTCGAGGTTCTCAAGCGGCGGACCGGATCTTTCACCTTGCCTCAGATCTTCATCGGCGGAGACTTCGAAGGCGGCTGCACCGACGCGTTCAACAGCCTGAAGTCAGGCCAGCTGCACACTCGCCTGCAAAAACACGGGGGCACCATCGACCCGTCAGTCAAGACCGACCCCTATGAACTTCTGCCCAAGTGGTTGCACCCACGTTGAACCGGCACCGATTCGCTCCTCGAGTGACCCTCGCCTGATTACCAATGCGCCTCCAGCCCGGTCTTCCAGTCATCCACGAACTGCTGGATTGAGTCGATGAAGTCCTGATCCTGTCCGGTACGGTTGATGGTGAGATGAATAACGGTATGCTGCGGGTTAGGTAGATGTCCTGTGGTCACGGTCCATTGCAGGGCATTGGGACAGCCAGGCAATGAAAAGCGCACGCCATGACTCAAATCCTCGCGGTGCGTATGGAACGTCCCCCACACGCAATAGATTTCACCGCTCGACTTCGCGTCGCTCAGCACCTCTTCGATAGACGCACACCAGTGCGGCAATTCGCTGATCGTCAGCCGGCGCTGCAGATCAGCAGCCGAAGCGGGAATAATTGTCGTGGCAAAGAATTCCATGCGTAAATATTAATCGGAAACCGGGTGGCGCGCACGTGCCCGTCCCGGTCCTTCTCAAGGAAGGCGGGCGGGAATAAATATCTCGCGAAAATAACATCCATGTGATATCGGGCAAGATTCCGCGGGCAGAAATACCCCCGTAACGCTTTGAAGTACGGGGTGTGGATAGCATAAACAATGCTATTTTCAACAGCTCAAGCCACCCGCTTGGCCTACTAAAGCGGGGTTAATCAATCGTATCGTCAATAATGACGAGATGAGCTCACCGAAATCGGCACAATACGACCGTCGATAAGTTTTACATTCCCGCCCGGGTACTGGCGCCGGTATGCAGCGACTCTATCCACATCGCTTCTTCCAGCGTCATCAAGCGGGGTACGGCAAAAGTCATATCGTGCCGCATTCCGTCAGTCCCGGACTGCGCCGGCACGGTGGAAAGATGATTAAAACTGGGGGAGTCAATGCGTCCGGATTCGATGTCGAATACAATCATGATGCACCTCCGTAGTGAAACTGCTCATGCCTGATATGCTGCCTGGCACCCAAATTACAAGCAATATTTACGCCCGATTAATACCATGTCTATCCCTGCCGCCTATCTGGGCGTAATCCTGATCTGGTCTACCACCCCGCTGGCGATTCAATGGAGCGGGACGGGGGCCGACTTCATATTTCCGTTATTGGTACGCATGCTCATCGGTCTGGTGGTATGTCTGATGCTGATGCGCGGATTACGCGTCAAAATGGTGCTCACGCGTGCCGCAATCAACGCCTACGTGGCTGCCGGCTCCGGTATTTTCGGTGCCATGTTGCTGGTGTACTGGGGTGCGCGCTATGTGCCATCCGGCCTGATTGCCGTGCTGTTTGGCCTGATTCCGCTGTTTACCGGCCTGATCGGTGTGTGGATGAGTGACGCAGAACGCCTGACCCCAGCCAAGCTGGCAGGGATTGCGCTGGGTCTGGCCGGGCTGATCGTCATTTTTAGCGCTGGTGCAAAAATAAGCGCGCAGGCTATGCCCGCCATTGCGGCCATTCTTGTTGCAGTCGCCATTCAGGCCACCAGTCTGGTATGGGTCAAACGCACCGGTGCCACGGTACCTGTATTGGCTCTGACGACCGGTGCGCTGACCCTGGTGGTGGGGCTGTTGTTACCGTTGTGGCTGATGCTGTTTGGTCACGTACCCCAATGGAGTTTGCGCACCGGGCTGTCCACGCTGTATCTGGGAATTTTCGGCTCGGTGGCGGGCTTTAGCCTGTATTTTTACGTCACCAAACACCTGCAAGCCGGACAGGTCGCGCTGATTACCCTGATCACGCCGGTAAGCGCATTGCTGCTGGGACAGGCGCTCAATGGCGAACGCCCCAGTCTGGATGTATGGCTCGGTACCGCCCTGATCCTGCTCGGATTGGGCGCACATCAATGGCGCCTGTTTGTTCGCATGGCCCGATGAGCGCAGCAAAATTCCAATCGTGCTGCTTTTAAAATACGCTGCAGTGAAGTCTTCACACAATCATAAACAGGGGGTACGCCATGGAACTGTTTGATGAAGCACTGAATATGGTCAAAAGTCAAATGGGTGGCGAAGCAGAAGGCCAAAGCGGCCTGATGGGAATTGTAATGCAGCTGATCAACAACCCGCAGTCCGGTGGCTGGCCGGGTTGCTTTCACAGGGCGGCTTGAGCAATGCCGTATCGTCCTGGGTGGGCACTGGTGAAAACCAGCCGGTTTCAGGCGACGCCATTCAACAAGCGCTGGGCAGTGACAAGATTCAGGAACTCGCCGCGCAAGCCGACATCTCGACCGATGCACTTTCAGCGGGACTGGCGCAATTATTGCCCGGCGTGGTCGACAAGCTCACCCCCAATGGCGAAGTGCCGTCCGGGGATTTAATGCAACAAGGCGCGGCTTTACTCAAAGGCAAGCTGTTCAGTTGAAATTTGGGTAGTACAATTAATGGCCGCAAGCTGATTGTGGCTTTTTTTATGCCCGCTGAACAGGCTATCATGCACAATTGCACGAAAAAGGACAGCAATGAGCCTCATCATCAATCCCAATGCACCACCCGTCCCGCCGCAGGAAAAACGCGTTACCCTGAAAACCCGCTCCGGCGAAATGGTCAGCGCGGACCTTACCCTGCAAGACGATAAAGGCCGCCAGAGCGCGGCCGAATATATCCATCATCTGTTCCAGTCGATCCGCGAAAAGCTGGGTGAAGTGGTCATCACACAAGTAACGGAAAGCGCCGATCCCGACGACGTGGCCGAAAACAAGCGCCGCATTCTCTACATTGCCGCGTTTCACGATTCCATGTTCGGCACCTTCAACCGAGTCACCAAGCTGCCTGAGGATGAACGTAATGAGTTCGTCGAAATCTTCCTGCTGGCGGTCGCCACGCTGATGCCGGGACGCAATATCCTCGTGGATTTAGGTAAAGGCACGATTAGCGACGGCGCAGGGCTCAGCTGAACTTTTAACCGAACCAATTTTACGATAGCGATTCCATGCATCTGCACATTCTGGGTATCTGCGGCACCTTCATGGGCGGCATTGCCGCCATTGCCCGCGCCGCCGGGCACACTGTTACCGGCTGCGACAGCAACGTCTATCCGCCCATGTCCGACCAGTTGCGCGCACTGGGCATAGAACTGATTGAAGGATTCGACCCCGCCCAGCTCGATCTCAAACCCGACGTATTCGTCATCGGCAATGTGGTCACGCGCGGCAACCCCTTGATGGAAGCGATACTCGATCGCGGGCTGCCATACATTTCCGGCCCGCAATGGCTGGCGGAAAACGTGCTGCACGGCAAATGGGTGCTGGCCGTCGCGGGTACCCACGGCAAAACCACCACCACCTCCATGCTGGCGTGGATACTGGAAGATGCCGGTCTGACGCCGGGCTTTCTGGTAGGCGGCATCCCGCAGAATTTCGGCATCTCTGCACGTCTGACCGAATCGCCATTTTTCGTGATTGAGGCGGACGAATACGACACCGCATTTTTCGACAAGCGCTCCAAATTCGTCCACTATCGCCCGCGCACTGCGATCCTCAACAACCTGGAATTCGATCACGCCGACATCTTTCCCGACCTGCCCGCCATCGAGACCCAGTTCCACCACCTGGTGCGCACCGTACCGGGACAGGGACGGATCATCGCCAATGGCAGCGAAGACAGCCTGCGACGCGTCATTGCACGCGGCTGCTGGACCCCGGTGGAATGGCTGGGCGTGGCGGACGGCTGGACCGCCAGCGGCGGCGAGGCCGGCTTCGACGTGCAATTCAACGGCAAGCCGCAAGGCCGGGTGGAATGGGGACTGATGGGCGCGCATAACGTACACAATGCCCTGGCCGCCATTGCCGCCGCCCGCCACGCCGGGGTTTCCACACAAGTCGCGTGCGAGGCGCTGGGGCGCTTCGAAAACGTCAAACGCCGCATGGAAATCCGCGGCACCGTCAACGGCATCACCGTGTATGACGACTTTGCTCACCACCCCACCGCCATCGCCACCACGGTGGGCGGCCTGCGCCGCAAGGTGGGCGCGGCGCGCATTCTCGCTGTACTGGAACCGCGCTCCAACACCATGAAGCTGGGCGCGATGAAAGACGCCTTGCCCGCCAGCCTGAAGGATGCGGACAAGGTGTTCTGCTATGCTGGTAACTTGGGTTGGGATGCCAAAGCGGTATTTACCTCCATGGGCGATATCGCTCAGGTACATGACAATCTCGACACCCTGGTAGCCGCAGTCGCCAGTGAAGCCCGTGCTGGCGATCAGGTTCTGATCATGAGCAATGGCGGTTTTGGTGGCATACACGGCAAGCTGCTGGAACGCCTGGCCACACGTTAAGGCTTCCTCAAAAACATCCATTGCCCGGATTTCAAGTTTGGTATCAGAAAACCGCTATAGCATTGAACGGAGCGCCCTGAAAAAAGCCAATATAAAGCTGTATGCACCGAGGAGAGATGGCATGGGAAAATTTTTATCTGCCAGGCGCCGGCTACTGATCTGCGCGCTAATGGTATGGCCCATACTGGGCGCAGCACAGGGAAACACGCTGATCGTAGGTGTGCTGCCCACGCTGAGTCCGCGCGTCCTGCTGAATAACTATCAACCGTTTCGCGTGTATCTGGAACATGCGCTGAATCGGCCGGTGGAGATGGTCACCGCCACGGATTTCGCGGCTTTTCACAAGAGCACCCTGGCCGGTGACTACGACATCGTGGTAACGGCTGCCCATTTGGGCCGGCTCGCCGAAACCGAACGCGGCTATATTCCACTGGCAACCTACAAATCCACCAACCGGGCCATGCTGATGACCTCCCGGGTGGCGCCGCTCGAATCCATTCGCGATCTGCGTGGTCATGCTGTTGCCACCCTGGATCGCTATGCGCTGATTACCGCTCAAGCGCTGGCCTGGCTGGAAGAACGGGGGTTGCGTGAGGGGGCTGATTTCCGCCTGCTGGAAACACCCAGCCATAACAGCTCAGCCTATTCGGTGCTGAGTGGCGAAAGTACGCTGGCCATCATCGCGCCCGCCGGCTGGAGGCAAATGCCGGAAAATATTCGCGAAGGCCTCCAGATTTACGCCAATCTGCCACCCATACCCGGGCTCATGTGGCTGGCAAACCCGCGCTTGGCACGTGAAGCGCCTCGCCTCAAATCAATTCTGCTCGCTTTTTCCCCGGACTCTCCCGAAGGCAGTCAGTTTTTCCAGGTGACCGGTTACCAGGGTATGCGTGAAATAACTCCGGAGGAAATGAAATCACTGGATCCCTATACCCGGTATCTCCAGAAAAATCTGGGACAATAAGCCTTGCTGAAATTACCGCACCACCTGTCATTACGCTCCAAGCTGGTGCTGCTCCTGCTAATCGTGGAAGTCGCGATGCTGACACTGCTCGTCGTGAACAGCGTACGCCTGAGCCAGGACAGCCTGATCGAGCAGGCACAAGTACGCTATACGGAGCTCAATACCCTGTTCAATGCAGCACTCGCCGCCCCCCTGGCCCAGCGGGATTATGCGACCCTGCATGAAATTCTGGCCGAAAGCGTACACCAGGAGGGTGTTGTCTACGCAGTACTGGTCGACCGGGGGGGATTGATTGTGGCATCGGCTGGCTGGAACAAGGGGAGAACACTGCCCGTCGCCACCCTATCCACCAGATTTAACGACACCCACCCCGACCAGTTCAACACAACCACGAAAATTATCCTCGCGGGGCAGCAATACGGCACGCTCCACTATGGTGTCTCGACGTTATTTCTGACGGAAGCGCGCGCGCATCTTGTGCGGCAAAGCGCGGTCATTGCAGGCGTGGAAATCCTGCTGTCGACATTGCTGATCATGATTCTGGGATATTGGCTGACCCGCCATCTGGCCAGCCTGACGCGCGCCGCTGAAGCATTTGCGCAAGGGCAGCTGGAAATCCGCCTGCCTGTGCAGAGCGACGACGAAGTCGGTACGCTTACCCATGCCTTCAATTTCATGGCGGATGCCATCGCAGGACAGATTGGCGCGCTGACGACCAGTACCAGCCAGCTGCATGAAGAACAGGCACGACTGGTCGCTTTGCTGCACGCCATGAAACTGGGCATCCTGTTTGCCGACACGGATAATCGCATTCTCTATTACAACCCGGCATTCCTGCATATCTGGAGGCTGCCAACGAACTCGTCCTTACATGGCAAGCATCCGGTCGATGCCATCACCCAGACTGACGGCACACTGGCTGAGCCGAGCCAGCTCATCGGGTTGATGACGCCCCCGGTCAATCCCCATGAAGAGTATCCTGCCGCAGAAATCCGTTTGTCGGACGGGCACCTGGTCACTCGTCTCAGCCACCCGGTATATGACGCCACCAAAAATTTTATCGGCCATTTGTGGATATTTGAGGACGTAACCCAGGAGCAGCAAACCGCACAACAGTTAATCTATCTTGCCGAACGTGACTCGCTCACCGGGCTGTTCAATCGCCACCGCCTGCGTGAAGAAATGGAAATTTTGCTCGCTGAAGCAGAACGCTCAGGCAAGCCGGGGGCATTACTGTTCTTCGACCTGGACGAATTCAAATACATCAACGACACTTTCGGACACCATGCAGGTGACGCTACATTGATCCGTATTGCCACGGAGCTTTCTACCCTGATCCGGCGAAACGAAATTCTTGCGCGCCTGGGTGGCGACGAATTCGCGCTGCTGATTCCGCAAATTACCGATCTGAAGCAGACTGAAGACCTGGCTGAGCGCGTCGTACAGTCTATTGCCCGGCTCCCGCTCATTTTTGAAGACCAGCCATTGCGCGTCACGATCAGCCTGGGAATCGCGCTTTATCCTCAGCACGGCACCACGATTGAGGAACTTATTGCGCATGCCGATACCGCCATGTATCAGGCCAAGGCGTGTGGCAAAAATACCTGGCAGGTATATCGCCCGGAACTGGACATGGGCAAGCAAATGGTGGCCCGCCTTGCCTGGAACGACCGGCTGTCGCATGCTTTCGAGCACAACCTGTTCCAGCTGCATTTTCAGGGCGTGTATCGCACTGCAGACCGCAGCCTGTCCCATCTTGAAGCGCTGATACGCATGATCGACGAGGAGAAACCCGGCGAAATGATCATGCCCGCTTTATTCATTCCCGTCGCCGAAAAATCCGGCAAGATACTGGAACTGGATCGCTGGGTTATTAGCGAGGCAATCACCACCCTGGCCCGCCACCCCAGGCTGCACGCGCTGGCCATCAATTTGTCCGGCCGTTCTTTGGCAGACCCGTCATTGCCGGATTATATCAAGGACACCCTCATCCAGCATGATGTCGACCCAAAACGCTTGCTGATCGAGATTACCGAAACCTCGGCGATTGGCGATCTGCATGACGCTGGACGCTTCATCGAGGCGTTGCACCAGACCGGCTGTGCGACCTGCCTGGACGACTTCGGCACCGGCTTCTCGTCTTTTGCCTACCTCAAATATCTCAAGGTGGATACGCTGAAAATCGACGGCCTGTTCATACGCGATTTGCCCAATGATCACGACAATCAGTTATTTGTTAAATCCATTGCCGACGTGGCAAGAGGGATGGGCAAAATCACGGTAGCCGAGTTCGTCGAGGATGAGGCTACTCTCGAACTGCTGCATCGCTTCGGAGTTGATCTCGTGCAAGGTTATTTTCTGGATCGGCCGATTGCCGATCATCCTGCCCTGCAAGGTTACTCACTCGCGGAAAGGCAGGCTTGACAGTGCAACTCAGTAAGTTTTATACGGCAAAAACTTTCCGTTCAGCACAATCTTGACGCGGTCACCCTTGGGGTCGGCCTCGCGCTGGATATCCATGCTGAAATCAATTGCGCTCATGATGCCATCGCCAAACTCTTCGTGGATTAACTCTTTAATGCTGGCGCCATAAACATTGATCAACTCGTAAAACCGATAAATCAGGGGGTCAGTGGGGACGGCGGTGGGCAACGAACCTTTGTAAGGCACAACTTGCAGCGCTGCCACGGCTTCAGGCGGCAAGCCAAGCAACTTGCCGATGGTGGTTGCCTGTTTTTTATCCAGTGTCATCTGCCCCAATAGCGCGGCGGTTGTCCATTCCTTGCTCAGGTCGATTTTTTTGGCGATGTCCGCCCATTTCAAGCCTTTTTTCAGTTTGGCGGCAAGGATCAGTTCGGTTACTTCAGTGCGTTTCATGGTTTCTCCCCTCATAAAGAACATCTGACACTACATAAAATATTTACTCCTTAACCTGCACCTGACTCATCCGTTTCAGGCGTTGTGCAAGCGCGCCAATAATCTCGCGCGCCAGTGCCGGGCTGGTCGCCATCAGTTCCTCCAGTATGTGTGGCGGAAATGCAACCAGATACACGTCGGTCTCGGCGATGACTGTCGCAGTACGCGGCTCCCCCAGCAGGTAGGCCATTTCACCGAAAATTTCACCGGCCTGCAAGCTGGTGAACTTGATTTGCTGGTCCTGTACGTCCTTGTATAGCGCAACCTGGCCTGATTTCAAAAAATACGTGAGTTGCGAGGTTTCGCCCTCGCGGATAATGACTGCCCCGGCGCTGAATGCATGTCCGTATTTATTCAGCAGACGTTGCGAGCGCCCGAACAGAATGCGATCGGCCAGCGTGGTCTGCTTGCCGCTCTTGGTCAGAAACAGTTTTTCCAGGCCCAATACATCCAGCCTGCCAACCGCATATAACGTCTGCGCCCATGCCAGAAAAATCACCGCTACGATGTATACCCAAATTAACGAAAAGACCACCGTGCCCAAAGTGCCATAGATCGCCTGATAATTATCAAGGCGCACGAAATAACCAAATCCGGCTTTAAGCGCGAGTATGCTGAGCACGCACAGCAGGCTTACCCATGCGGCTGTTTTGCGCGGCGGACGCGGAATAGGCATACGCCAGAATGCTGTAAATATCAGCAACCACAACATCAGAAAAGTCACCGCGCTACTGGCCAGATTGAGGTTGTTTACCAGATGCGCGCCGAGCAATTCCATGCGGGAGAAATACCCCAGCAGGTACTGCCCCGCCATGGCCAGCACTATCAGTCCGAACGCCAGCGGCATGGCCAGCAGCGACACCAGCCAGGTGCGCCAGAAACTGCGCTTGCCGCCGGAAAAAATCACCCGGAACGCGCTTTGCAAAGCGTTCAGCAGGCCACGCGAAGCCATCACCAGGGTGAGCAGACTGGCGCCGCTGGCCACCGCGCGGGTTTGTTCCGGCAATGCACCCAGCGCCTTGAGCGCGCCCAGATTGAGTTGATCCCACAGCGCCACAAACAGGAGCGGCATATTCGCCGCCAGTTGCGGCAACTGGGTAAGCAGATTGGCCGCATACAACAGCAGCAGCACAATGGGAACAATGGACAACAAAAAATAAAACGAAATCGCCGCCGCATGGTTCGCCAGCTCGTTGCGCAAAAACAGCTGCACCGATACATAGCCAATCTGGCTCAGCCAGTCAAGGCGATCGCGGGCCGGTGCGGAGAGTGGGAAGCATTTCATCGGTGCAATTTAACCTGCTTTTAACGGCGTCGGCCAGCACTGCCTTATAATGCGTGATTAAATTTGCTATTTCTTTTCCGCAATGATCATTTATGTCCACGGTTTCAACAGCTCGGCCGGCTCGGGCAAGGCACGCGAACTGGCTGCCTGGCTTGACGCCCGCGGCCGCGGTGCGGAATTCATCTGCCCGGACCTGCCACATCGTCCGGCGGCGGCCATCGCGTTGTTGTCCGATCTGATCTCGGCATTGCCGCGCGCGCAGGTAAAACTGATTGGCAGCTCGCTGGGTGGCTTCTATGCCACCTGGCTGGCGGACCGGTTTGACGTCAAGGCGGCATTGATCAACCCGGCAGTGCATGTACAAGACGGGCTCAAAAGCGTGCTGGGCCCGCAAAAAAATTACCACACCGGCGAGGAATACCTGTTTACCCGGCAACATCTGGATGAGCTTGCCGCACTCGACAAGCCCGCGCCGTTGCGCCCGCAAAACCTGTTGCTGCTGGTGGAAACCGGCGACGAAGTGCTGGATTATCGTGAGGCGGTGAATTATTACGCCGCCAGCCGACAGATTGTCGTGCCAGGCGGCGATCACGGATTCCAAAGCTTCCCTCAATATATCGAAACCATTCTGGAGTTCTGAACGCAGGGGTGCATGCCCCTCGCGTTACTCAATATGTATCTACTTTACGAAGAAAGCGGCAGCTTCAAGGCCGGCACCATCATTACCGACAACGATTCCTCCTTGCAGCTGGATACCCAGCACGGCAAGCGCGTCAAGGTGAAAGCCGGCACGGTAATGATGCGCTTTAACGCACCGGCGCCGGCTGAATTCATGGACGCCGCGCACGTCGTGCGCGATGAGGCCGACACGGATTTTCTGTGGGAAGTTGCGGGCAGCGAGGAATTCGGCTTTACCGATCTGGCACGCGAATACTTCGGCCACGAACCCGCGCCTGCAGAAGCGGCAGGCATTCTGATGCGTTTGCACGAAGCGCCGATGTATTTCTACAAAAAGGGGCACGGCCGCTACAAATCCGCGCCGCCTGAAGCGCTGGCTGCCGCCAAGGCCGGCGTGGAACGCAAGCAGCGCGAGGCGGAATCGCTGGCACGTTATGTTACGCAACTAAGCGCGTATCAGCTGCCGGAAGAATTCGCCGCGCATCTCGACATGCTGCTCTACGCGCCGGACAAAAATCAGCTGGAATGGAAAGCCCTGGACGAAGCCTGCAAGGCGACCAGCCTGACTCCGGTCAAACTGCTGGATCGCTGCGGCGCGATTCCTTCCAGCCACGATTACCACCTGGGTACGTTCCTGCGCGAGCACTTCCCGCGCGGCACCGGTTTCGGCGACGCCCACGAACTGCCCGACCCGCCACAGTTGCCGGATGCGGGGGTGCAGGCATTCAGCATGGACGACGCGGCCACCACCGAGATTGACGATGCCTTTTCAGTCACGCGTCTGGACAACGGCAACTGGCGCGTCGGCATCCATATCGCCGTGCCCGCGCTGGGCATCGTGCCGGCCTCGGCGCTCGACGAAATCGCCGCGCGCCGCCTGTCCACGGTGTATTACCCCGGCGCCAAGATCACCATGCTGCCGGATAGCGCCATTCACCACTACACCCTGGGCGAGACCCACACCTGCCCGGCGCTGTCCATGTATGTGGAAGTGAGCGACGGCGAATGGAAAGTACTGAACCAGGAAACCCGCCTGGAGCAAGTCCACATCGCCGCCAACCTGCGCCATGAGACGCTGGAACCGCATTTCCATACCGGCAGCATCGCCGACGACAGCATCGATTACCCGTTCAAGACCGAACTCGACATGCTCTGGCATTTTTCCGGCGCGCTGGAGGCCGCGCGCGGCAAAACCCCCGACCCCAACATGACGCAGCGCGCCGATTACAATTTCAAGGTGGAAAACGATCACGTCAGCATCACTGACCGGCTACGCGGCAATCCGATCGACCGCGTGGTGTCCGAACTGATGATTTATGTGAATTCGGAATGGGGGCGCTGGCTGGCGGAAACCGACACCATGGCGCTATACCGCACCCAGCAGAACGGCAAGGTAAAAATGAGCACCAAGCCCGCGCCGCACGTCGGGCTGGGCGTGGCGCAATACACCTGGGCGAGCTCTCCGCTGCGGCGTTATGTGGATCTGCTCAACCAGCGCCAGATCATGGCGCTGGCGCAAGGCGTGGAACCGCCCTATGCGGCGAAATCCGAAGTTTTGTATACCGCAATGCGCGATTTCGAAGTGGCTTACGACGCCTACAACGACTTCCAGCGCAACATGGAGCGCTACTGGTGTCTGCGCTGGCTGGTGCAGGAAGGCATTGCTGAAATCAACGCGGGGGTCATCAAGGAGAACCTGGTGCGTCTGGATGGCATCCCGTTTGTGACACGCGTGCACTCGTTGCCGGAATTGCCGCCGGGCAGCCGCGTCAGCCTGAAAGTGGAGGGCGTAGACCTGTTCGACGTGGAGTTGCTGTGCAGTTTTCAGCACAGGCTCGATATTGTGCCTGCCACAACGGAGCCAGCGGCTCAATCGGGCTAGAATACCGGCCATGAACGCACCCTCCCGTTTGCCTTCCATCGCTTCCCGCCTCGGCATTACACCGCTGCTCGGCATAGCGCTGCTGGCGTCTCTGGGCATCCACCTGTTCCTGCTCGGCTTCAGCTTCATGCTGCCGCCGGTACGCACTGACAATTTCCGCAGTCCACCGCTGGAAGTCGTGCTGGTCAATAGCAAGTCCGCCCACAAGCCGCTTAAGGCTGACGCCCTCGCGCAAGCCAATCTGGATGGCGGCGGCAATACTGATCTCGACCTCCGCGCCAAGAGCCCGTTGCCCTCTTCAGCAATGGATCAACACGAATCCGGCGCAGAGCAGGCGGAACAACGCGTCAAGCAGCTGGAAGCGCAAGCGCGCCAGATCATGACCCAGCTCAAGGCCGATCAAAGCCTGCCCAGTATGCAAAATGAACCGGTGCCGACTGAAACCAAGCCGGTTGAGGCAGACCCCACCCCCTCCACCGTGGTCGCGCGCAATCAGGAAATGGCGAAGCTGGAAGCACAGATCTCGCGTGAATACAGCGCTTATCAAAAGCGCCCGAAACGCATGTTTGTCGGCGCACGCACGCAAAGCTACGTGTTTGCGCGTTATATCGAGGACTGGCGCATCAAGGTGGAACGCATAGGCAACCAGTATTACCCGGAGGCGGCACGTTTACGAAAACTCTACGGCAAGCTGCAGCTCACCGTGTCGATCAAATCGAACGGCAGCCTTGATGGCATCGAGGTCTCGCGCAGCTCCGGCTCCAAAATCCTGGATGCCGCCGCAGTCGCCATTGTTCGGCGCGCAGCGCCCTTTTCACCCTTCCCGGAAGCCATGCGCAATCAGGTTGATATCCTGAGCATCACGCGCACCTGGAATTTCCTGCCTGGTGACAAAC
This sequence comes from Sulfuriferula sp., assembly GCF_054605375.1. NCBI lineage: Bacteria > Pseudomonadati > Pseudomonadota > Betaproteobacteria > Nitrosomonadales > Sulfuricellaceae > Sulfuriferula > Sulfuriferula sp. The sequence goes on from NZ_JBTSEG010000007.1 coordinate 94,461, forward strand.
TCAATAGCAGCAGCGACTGAGCCTGGCCATCAATCTGATACAATTAGTACTTTTGAATATTCTGGAAAGGCCTTGGCCATGCATATCGGCACAACTATCACCCAATTCATTATCGAAGAACAACGCCAGATCAAAGGCGCAACGGGTGATTTCACTTCGTTGCTGAACGACGTTGTCACCGCTTGCAAGGTCATCTCCAACGCCGTCAACAAAGGCGCGCTGATCGGCGTGATGGGCAGCCTCGATTCGGAAAACGTGCAGGGCGAAACCCAGAAAAAGCTGGACGTCATCACCAACGAAATCTTCATCCAGTCCAACGAGTGGGCAGGACACCTGGCCGCCATGGCCTCCGAGGAGATGGACGACGTCTACCAGATTCCCGGCCAGTATCCGCGCGGCAAATACCTGCTGGTGTTCGATCCGCTGGACGGCTCGTCCAACGTTGATGTGAACATTTCCGTGGGCACTATTTTCTCCATTCTGCGCTGCCCCGGCGAAGGCGATGCGCCGACCGCCGAGTCGTTCCTGCAGCCGGGCACCAGGCAGGTTGCCGCCGGTTACGCGCTGTACGGCTCCTCCACCATGCTGGTGCTGACCACCGGCCACGGCGTCAACGGCTTTACGCTGGACCGCGACATCGGCGAGTTCATTCTCACCAATCCCAACATGAAAATTCCTGCCGACACCAGGGAATTCGCCATCAACGCCTCCAACCAGCGCTTCTGGGAAGCCCCGGTCAAGCGCTACGTGCAGGAATGCCTGGAAGGCAAGACCGGGCCGCGTGCGCGCGACTTCAACATGCGCTGGGTCGCTTCCATGGTGGCCGAAGTGCATCGCATCCTGGTACGCGGCGGCATTTTCATGTACCCCAAGGACACCAAAGACCCCGCCAAGGCCGGCAAACTGCGCCTGCTGTATGAGGCCAACCCCATGAGCTTCATCGTCGAGCAGGCCGGCGGTGCGTCCAGCACCGGCCGCGAGCGGATTCTGGAGCTGCAACCGGAAGGTTTGCACCAGCGCGTGCCAGTCATCCTCGGCTCGAAAAATGAAGTGGAAAAAGTGGTTTCTTATCACCAGGAAGCTTAAGTTCCAGGTCAGCAATAAACATCAAGGGCGCAGCGCAGGCTGCGCCCTTTTTTATTTGGGCATTCAGTTTTTTCCGGCCGCCTTGTATAGGGCAAGAGTCAGTGCCCGCGCGGCAGCATGGTCGTCCAAACGCAGGTCACTGCGCAGCCAGACCAGCGCGGTGTCAAATTCGGGCATGCTATTTTGAAAAGTATTTATCAGGCTAAATTGTGATTGATACGTTAGGCCGTTACAATTGATGCCACATGCAAACCGTTAACCTCACTGACCATTTCCTGATCGCCATGCCCAACATGGCTGATCCCAATTTTTCCAGAACCCTGACCTATATCTGCGAGCACAACGAAGAAGGGGCGCTCGGTGTGATCGTGAACCGGCCTACCGATCTGGATATGGCGGCCTTGTTCGACCAGATCGGCATCGAGCTGGAACGCACCGATCTGGCGGGGCAAGCTGTCTACTACGGTGGCCCGGTACAGACCGAACGCGGCTTTGTGCTGCACCAGCCTGCGGGGGAGTGGCAATCGACCATGGCGGTAAACGAGCGCCTTGGGCTGACCACCTCCAAGGATATTCTCGAAGCCGTCGGTCGCGGCCACGGCCCGGCCAAGCTGATGGTGTCGCTCGGTTATTCTGGCTGGTCGCCAGGGCAGCTGGAAGACGAACTTGGGCAAAACGCCTGGCTGTCGGTCAAGGCCGATCCGCAGGTGATTTTCGACTTGCCGGTGGAAGATCGCCTGAATGCCGCGATGAAAATTCTCGGCATCGACTTTGCCATGCTGTCGGACGACGCGGGCCACGCCTGATGGGCTCGGGCAGCGTGCTGGGCTTCGACTTCGGCCTGAAGCGCATCGGTGTGGCCGTCGGTACGCTGGAACTCAAGTTGGCCCACCCGCTGGAGACCATCGCCATTGAAACCACCGACGCCCGTTTCGCCCGCATCGGCAAACTCATCGATGAATGGCAGCCGGCACTGGCCGTGGTCGGCATTCCGCACCGCGGCGACGATAGCGCCCACGAATTTGCCCCCACCTGCCTGCGCTTCGCCCAGCGCCTCAAGGGACGCTTCGGCTTGAACGTGGCGCTGGTGGACGAAAGTTACAGTTCCGCTGCGGCCAGCTCCACACTGAACGAATCCGGTATTCATGGCCGCCAGCAAAAGACCATGCTGGATCAGGTCGCCGCCCAGCACATCCTGCAACATTATTTCGACGAACCCGACCATGCCCATCATTACCTTGCCTGACGCAGAAACGCTCGTCGCTCAACTGGCGGCAGCGATCAAACCCACCCTGACGCCCAACACCGTGCTGGTCGGCATGTACACCGGCGGCGTGTGGGCAGCACAGCAAATGCACGCGCTGCTTGACCCGGACATGCCGCATGGCGACCTCGACATCTCCTTTTACCGCGACGACTTCGACCGCATCGGCCTGCACGCCCAGGTCAAACCGACACGCCTGCCGTTCGAGGTGGAAGGCCGCGACATCCTGCTGGTGGACGACGTGCTCTACACCGGCCGCTCGGTGCGCGCCGCCATGAACGCGCTGTTCGACTACGGCCGCCCGGCGCGCATCCGCCTGGCCGTGCTAGTGGATCGGGTGGGCGACCGCGAACTGCCGATCATGGCGGATTTTGTCGGCGCCACGGCAAGCGTCCCGCCACACCAGCATATCCACCTTGTCCGCGACGACGCGGGCCGTCTCAAGCTCAAACTGGTTGATCTCAAATGACCCTGAACCCGCAACTCAACCAGGGCGGCGCGCTCAAGCATCTGCTCACCATAGACGGCCTGCCGCGCGCCATTCTTACCCACATCCTGGACACCGCCGAGGGCTTCATCGCAGTCAGCGAGCAGGAGGTCAAAAAGGTGCCGCTGCTGCGCGGCAAGGCGATTTTCAACCTGTTTTTCGAACCCTCGACGCGCACCCGCACCACCTTCGAGATCGCCGCCAAGCGCCTGTCCGCCGACGTCATCAATCTCAACATCAACGCCTCCAGCCAGAGCAAGGGCGAAACCCTGCTCGACACCGTGGACAACCTCGCCGCCATGCAGGCCGACATGTTCGTGGTACGCCACGCCCAGAGCGGCGCCGCGCACATGATTGCGCGCCACGTGGCGCCGCACATCCATGTCGTCAATGCCGGCGATGGCCGCCACGCCCACCCTACCCAGGGCTTGCTGGACATGTTCACCATCCGCAAATACAAGGGCGAATTTCACAACCTGCGCGTCGCCATCGTCGGTGACGTACTGCACTCGCGCGTGGCGCGCTCGCAAATCCACGCGCTGACCACGCTGGGCGTGCCCGAAGTGCGCGTCATCGCCCCCAAGACGCTGCTGCCCACCGGCGTCGAGCAGCTGGGCGTGCACGTCTACCACGAAATGGCGAAGGGGCTGAAAGACGTCGACGTGGTCATCATGCTGCGCCTTCAAAACGAGCGCATGCGTGGCGCGCTCCTACCCAGCGCGCAGGAATACTTCAAATATTACGGCCTGACCCCGGACAAGCTGACACTGGCCCGGCCCGACGCCATCGTCATGCACCCCGGCCCGATGAACCGCGGCGTCGAAATCGACTCGGCCGTGGCCGACGGCAAGCAATCGGTCATCCTGCCGCAGGTGACCTACGGCATCGCCGTGCGCATGGCGGTCATGAGCATCCTGGCGGGAAATTAAGATTGTCCCTGAATAATTCAGCGTTGCGCCGGGGGCTGGTTGAGCGCCGCCTGGTAGGGTGCAATAAGCGCAGCGCATTGCACCGCATGCATTCGGCGCAATGCCCGTTGGTTATTGCGCCCTGCCATGTTCCAGTTTTTTGGGGTTCGGATACCAAAGGCTCGTTAATGAATAAGCTGAAAAAATCATGAAAATTCACATCAAGAACGGCCGCCTGATCGACCCCAAGCATGGCCTCGACACCCACGCCGACCTCTATATCGCAGCCGGAAAAATCGCTGCCATCGGCAGCGCACCCAAGGACTTTCAAGCCAACCGCGTGATCGACGCCAGCAACTGCATCGTCTGTCCCGGCCTGGTCGATCTCGCCGCGCGCCTGCGCGAACCGGGCTTTGAATACAAGGCGACGCTCGAATCGGAAATGGATGCCGCGTGCGCCGGCGGCATCACCAGCCTGGCCTGTCCGCCCGACACCGATCCGCCGCTGGACGAACCCGGCCTGGTGGAAATGCTCAAGTTCCGCGCCCAGAATCTCAACCAGGCGCGCGTCTACCCCATCGGCGCGCTGACCCAGAAACTCGAAGGTGCGCGCCTCACCGAAATGGCCGAGCTGCGCGACGCCGGCTGCGTGGGCTTCTCCCAGGCCGACGCCCCCATCACCGACACCCAGGTGCTGGTGCGCGCGCTGGAATACGCCGCCACCTTCGGCTTCACCGTGTGGCTGCGCCCGCAGGACGCCTACCTCGCCAAAGGCGGCGTGGCGCACGACGGCTTTGTCGCCACGCGCCTGGGCCTGGCTGCCATCCCGACCAGCGCCGAGACCGTCGCGCTCGCCACCATCCTGCTGCTGGCAAAGGAAACCGGCGCACGCGTGCATCTGTGCCGCCTCTCCGCCGCCGAGAGCCTGGCGATGGTACGCACCGCCAAGGCCGAAGGCCTCAACGTAAGCTGCGACGTCGGCATCAACCACGTCCACCTCAGCGAGCTGGACATCGGCTATTTCGACACCAACCACCATCTCGTGCCCCCGTTGCGCGGCCTGCGCGACCGCGACGCGATCCGTGCCGCCCTCGCCGACGGCACCGTGGACGCGCTGTGCTCCGACCACACGCCGGTGGACGAAGACGGCAAGCAAATGCCCTTCGGCGAATCCCAACCCGGCGCCACCGGGCTGGAACTGTTGCTGCCATTGACGCTGAAATGGGCGCGCGAAAACGACATCCCGCTCAGCCAGGCGCTAGCGCGCATCACCCATCAACCCGCCCATATCCTCGGCCTCGACGCTGGGCATCTGGCTATCGGCCATGCCGCAGACATCTGCGTGTTCGACCCTGAAGCCGCGTGGATAGTCGCATCCAGCGTACTCAAAAGCCAAGGCAAGAACACACCGTTTTTGGGTTATGAAATGCAGGGGAGGGTAACGGCCACGCTGGTGGAGGGGCATGTGGTGTTTGAGGCGGCGGAGAATGGGCAGGGGCGCAAGTAGAATCCCGACCGGCCCTGTGTTTGCTCGCGCGCGACAGTCTCGTCTGGCGGCCTTATGCGGAGATAAATTATCGAGTCTGACCCCATTTTGCGCTCGTTTTCATCTACGCTGTGGACGGCAAAAATGTTCTTGGCGAGATCGATTCCTATGCTGATAATGTTCATGACTTTCCCCTCTTGGTGATTGATGAAAACCGCCATTTCCATCATGGCACTTTTGATGCCGTTCGCGGCAACTTCGCCGCAGCTTCGGGACGGGGAAGTCCCTTTCATTCGTTAGGGTCGCCAATCCATGGCTCGTATGCTAATCCATCTTGATGCAAATGCCGTAAACGCCCGACAGGCCGACGACAGCCTGAACGAGCTTGAACGTCTCGATGCTCTTGGAAAAGTCGACCTAGAGTACTCCGAAATTGCGTACATCGAGGCAGGTCACGGCAGTTCCGCCCGTCAGGCCAAGACTGAAAACTACACTTGGGCTGGCCTATCTGGGCAATCAGAACTTGAAGTTGACTGGCGCGCGAAGATTGAGAAGGCGATATTTCCTTTGGGCGTAAACACGGACTCAGATCGAAATGACGTTGAAGTTGTTCTCACAGCAAAGATCGCGGGAGCGGTCCTTGTCACCCGAGACGGCAACTCCAAGACGCAGCCACGTGGCATTCTTGGCAGTCGCGTAGAACTGACCGCCCTCGGCATAATGGTTCTAACATTCTCCGAAGCCGTTACATATGCTAAGCGAACCTACGTTATGCAGCACACGCACGAAGTACGGCTAATGGTTATCAACTTTCAATTATTTGTGGGAGAGAAAAATGAAGTTTCTTGCAATGAGCGTTTTAATTGTTCTTTCTGGGCAAGCAATCGCCGACATCTTTCCACAAGGAGATTCGAACTACCAATGTCAAACTACCGGCGGGTTCTTCGATTTTTCTCCTAATGGTGCTATTGCCGCCTGTCGACAGGAAATTGACGAGTTCTGTAAGAACAAGGGCGCACCGCCAATTATTGGAAAAATTACTGGTGCGCCTTCCGGCCCTGCTCGATACGCCAAAGCAGAAATTAGTTTCCAATGCATGACGGCAGCCGATGTTGGCCTGAGGCAGCAAAAAATGGTTGAAGCGGAAAATCAGCAGGTTAGAGCCGAAGTCGAGAATTCCAAGCGGATGTGCCAGCAAGACTTTGGGTTTGTCCCCAATACGCCCGAATTTGGCAATTGCCTACTGGAGTTGCAAAAGCAATATTTTGCAAATAGAAGGGTCGCGCAGGAAGTAGCCGCGCAAAAGGAAATGACGGAAGCTCAGTTGGCCCAGAAGCGTCAATCAGATGCTGACCAAGCTACGATGAACGCGATTCAATCGATCAACAAGATCACTGCTCCATCTACGTCTACGGTAAGAACCAATTGCACGACATATGGTTCGAATACCTCTTGCACCTCAAGATAACCAATGCAGTATGGACAAATGCCGCATAATCGGGTAAGGACCGGCTTCTAGCCGGCCCTCCCCACACCACCCGGCATGCGGGTCCGCACCGGGCGGTTCATCAACAAGGCGCACACGATTTTTTCGTCATGCGTAGCCGTGGAAATGGAAATGGAAATGGGGTCGGACTCGATTTAATATGCTATTGAGCAATACATCGCTCGCCACAATGCCAATCCCAAGCCGTTCATCTGGACCAAGAGCGCTCGCGATATCCTGCAGAAGGTCATTCGCGCCAACAGCCGCTTAAGTTCCAAAGAAATACGGGGTCCAAAGAAACGGGAAATACGGGGTCAGGTCTATATTCGTAGCATTGTGCCGCTTATCTGGCCTATTGATCCGGCCAGAATATGTTTGAACTCGCTCAGCGCCTCCCTTGCCGCACTCGCAAGTTTCGCTGACTAATCAGAGTTCAAACTTCACTTGGCCGAATCAATAACTCTGAAACAATGGGGTCAGGTCTAGATACATAGCGCATTACATGCTATATTCCCACCATCATGTCCCGCCCCGTCCGCATAGAATTTCCAGGTGCCCTTTATCACGTCACCGCGCGTGGGGATAGGCGCGAAGACATTTTTGAGGACGGCCAGGATAGGCGGATGTTCCTATCGGCACTGGAACAGGTCATTGCCCGGTTCAACTGGGCATGCCATGCCTGGTGCCTGATGGATAACCATTACCACTTGCTGATTCAAACGCCGGACGGCAATTTGTCCAAGGGCATGCGTCAACTCAATGGCGTTTACACCCAAGCCAGCAATCGGCGCCACCAGCGCGTGGGACATTTATTTCAAGGCCGCTTCAAAGCCATTCTGGTAGACAGCGATGCCTATCTGCTGGAGTTATCGCGTTATGTCGTACTCAACCCCGTCCGGGCAGGCATGGTGAAAAAGCCAGCCGACTGGCCATGGAGCAGCTACCGGGCAAGTGTGGGGCTGGAGCCTATCGCCGCCTGGCTGGCAGTTGATGGCTTGCTGGCGCAGTTTGCCAAACGGCGCAGCTTGGCACAGCAGCGTTATGCGCAATTTGTCGCAGAGGGCATCCAGGTGGCTTCGCCCTGGTCGAATCTCAAAGGCCAGGTATTCCTCGGGGATGAGCAGTTTGTGCAGCGCATGCAAGCGCACCTCCAGTCAGGCAAGGACGATGTGCAAATTCCCCTTGCGCAGCGACGTCCTCCGCCGCCGCTATTATCCGAAATAGCGCGTCGTGCGCTAGACAGAAATACGGCTATCGTTGCGGCATACGCAACGGGTGGGTATTCTTACCAACAACTCGCTGATCACTTCGGCATGCACTTCACGACGGTAGGAAAAATTGTTAGAAGGGGTGGGTGATGCGCTATTTATCTAGACCTGACCCCGCGCTTCGCGCGCTTCTCTTGACAATACGTACGTGTTAACGTACCGTTAAGGCCTCTTAAAGGAGCACGAAATGAACACCCTTACCGCCAGCGAAGCTCGCGCCAATCTGTACCGGCTTATTGACCAAACAGTGGAATCACACGAGCCGATCATCATTTCCGGAAAGCGCAACAGTGCCGTTCTTCTCTCTGCGGAAGATTGGAGTGCCATTCAAGAAACCCTGTACCTACTGGCCGTGCCTGGCATGCGCGAATCCATCAAGACGGGGATGGCGGAGTCCCTGGTAAAAAGCTCGACAGAGCTTAAGTGGTGAGTTGGGCGCTTGTTTATGCTAAGCAAGCAATGAAGGATGCAAAGAAGCTCTCTGCAAGCGGTCTTAAATCAAAGGCGCAAGAACTGCTCGCGGTTCTTGCCAATGACCCATTTCAAAATCCACCCCCCTTCGAGAAGTTGGTCGGCGATCTGGCCGGCGCATACTTTCGCCGCATCAATATCCAGCACCGCATCGTGTACGAAGTCTTCGCCAAAGAGAAAACGGTTCGCGTCCTGCGTATGTGGACTCACTATGAGTGAGTAGAGGCCCAACCCATCCATCAACACGAACGAGGTCGGAGTAGTACACCTCCACAGGAGATCATCATGATTGCAGTAATCTTTGAAGTCTGGCCAGCCGAAGGCAGCGCCAAGGAGTATTTCGATCTGGCAGCGGAACTCAGGCCTCTCCTGGAAGAAATTGAAGGGTTCATTTCCATAGAACGATTTGAGAGCCTGACAACAAAAGGGAAGTACCTGTCGCTGTCTTTCTGGAGAGACGAGGAATCGATCCGCACATGGCGAAACATGGAGGGCCATCGAAAAGTTCAGGCAAAAGGACGGGACAGCGTATTCGCAGAATACCGGATACGTGTCGCACATGTTGTGCGGGACTACGGATTAGAAGAGCGCAACGAGGCGCCTGAAGATAGCCAGGCCGCACACGGCTGATCCATCACTTTGCGGCGCCATGTGTCCTGAAATTATTACGCTCGGACGCTGGACGTTGCGCGCAGGGAAGCCACAGCACTATCGCTTCATAACGAAGCCGATATTTCCAACCGGCAATTCTTGCCTGGACGTTAATTTATGAAATCAGTGCGCTGGGATGGCAAAGAGATTCATCCCTCAAAAATCGTGTGCCTCGGAAGAAATTATGTGGATCATATCGAGGAGCTGAATAACGCAGTCCCGACCGAGCCAGTCATCTTTATCAAACCCAATTCATCCATATCAAACGATATCTGTTACAACAAAAACGATGCGATTCATTTCGAGGGAGAAATAGCCTTTCTGGTTTGGTCGGGAAAACTCTGCGGCGTCGGGTTTGGACTGGATCTGACAAAAAGGGAGGTGCAATCCAGACTGAAGGCCGAGGGATTGCCATGGGAACGGGCGAAGGCGTTCGATAAATCTGCGGTATTCAGCGAATTTGTCAGCTTGAATGGCAATATCCAGGCGCTCCGCATGGCGCTTTACATCAACAATAGATTAGCCCAGAAGTCCGGCTATGAGCTCATGTTAAACAAGCCGGATAATATCTTGAGCGAGATGAAGGGCTTTCTGTCATTTGAGGATGGTGATTTAATCATGACCGGCACACCCAAAGGCGTCGGCGTGATTAATCCTGGTGATACATTTTCAGGAAAAATATTTGAAAACGAGCGGTTGATCGTAGAAGGTGCATGGGTAGTAAAGTAACCCTCCGCGCAGTCGTCAATTTATGCAGATGCCTGATATGCTATTCAGGCAATCCGGGGCTCGTACTTTGCGCTGCCGGACTTCATGCTATTCGAGCATGCCCGATTCGAAGGAGGTTAGTCATGGCCATCGGCGAAATTAAGGCGATGCTGCTTTGGTGTGCGGCCATTAACTATGCAATCCTGTTTGTCTGGTTTGCGGTCTTCGTACTCGCTCACGACTGGATGTATCGCCTGCATACGCGCTGGTTCAGGCTATCGGTCGAAACTTTCGATACTGTCCACTACGCCAGCATGGCAACCTGCAAGCTCGGGATCTTTCTGCTCAATCTTGTTCCATTCATCGCGCTTGCCGCCATGTCCCGTGCGTCTGCCGGGGCGGGCTGATAACACCCACTTTCCACGCCCATCCGGAGGTGCCATGCAACTCATCGGTATGCTCGATTCACCCTACGTCCGACGCGTAGCCATCTCGCTGCAACTGCTTGATCTCCGTTTCGAGCACCGATCAATCTCGGTGCTCAGCACGTTCGCCCAATTTCAGCAGATCAACCCTGTCGTCAAAGCGCCGTCGCTCGTGTGTGATGACGGCGAGGTTCTGATGGATTCGACACTCATCCTCGAGTATGCCGAGGCGCTTGCTACCCCGCGCAGAAGTCTTATGCCCATCGATATATCGGCGTTCCAGCACGCGCTCCGCGTGATTGGCCTTGCCCTCGCCGCTTGTGAGAAGAGCGTCCAGATCATCTATGAGCGCAATCACCGGCCCGTGGAGAAACAGCACGAACCTTGGGTATCGCGTGTCACAGGCCAGCTCCAGGCAGCGTATGACGCACTGGAAGCCGAGCTTGATCGCAAGCCCTTGGCGATCAATAGCAAGACAATCAGCCAGGCAGGTATCAGCACGGCAGTCGCATGGCACTTTACTCAAATGGCGCTCCCGGAGGTCATCAGCGCTGCGAGCTACCCGAACCTGTGTGCGCTTTCATCGCGCGCCGAGCTGCTGCCGGAGTTCAAGGCAGCGCCGCACGGCTCGGGTACCTATCCACATATCGGTTAAACTTTTGTCGTTCATGCTTCCCGACCGGTCATGCCTATCGTCGCTTACCCCTGGAGCCATCGCTTATGATTCGTCGAGAACGACTGACCGCCACGCTTGAAGACGATTTTGTCGTTTTCCTGATCGGCATGCGTATCAATAATCCATTAAATTCAAGTATTCAGCATATTTCTTATGAGGAGAGCCTAATGCCGTCACACAACCCTTACGCGCCCCCGGCATCAAATGTAGCCGATGTTGAGGAAACGTATTCGGATGAATCGATCGAGGCGCTTCCGGTATCCGAGAAATGGAAAGCGCGATTCAAGGCAATCGCGCGTGCGGGCGGCGCCAAATTTCCAAACCTGAAAAACCTGCCGAAGAACGAGCGCCGCGACGCGTACAGCTTTAATGTACTCGCGTTCCTCTTCGGCCCGCTTTACTACATAGCAAAAGGCATGTGGAAGAAAGGCCTTGCCATTTTATTGGCGGGTGTATCAGTCGTGGTTGTGCTGAGTATCGCACTTGGTTATTTCGGCTTGGGCAAAATCGCAGGCTCGCTTGGCTACGGTGTAAGTGCTGTATTCGCAATGCGCGCGAATATCGATTACTACAAGAAAATGGTGTTGGATGAAAACGGCTGGTGGTAGTGGTTAAGCTTGCGCTGATGCACGACTCCGCAAAAAAGGAGTGAACCCATGCTGAAAAATTCGAACATCCAGACTGGCGACTTATGATCTTAAGATTTTCCATGCCTATAACCCGAACCATTACCCTGACCGTGCTCGCCATGATCGCATTTGCCGGCAATTCACTGCTGTGCCGGGCTGCGCTTAAACATACCAGCATTGATGCGACCAGCTTTACGGCCATTCGGCTGATTTCCGGCGCCGCGATGCTTTGGCTGTTGGTACGAATGCGGCGTACCACACCCGGTGGGCGGGGCAACTGGCCATCGGCAATTGCCTTGCTTATTTATGCGGCCGGTTTTTCTTTTGCTTACGTCAGCCTGCCGGCGGCGACCGGTGCACTATTGTTATTTGGCGCGGTGCAAGCGACGATGATCGGCCACGGCATCTGGTCTGGGGAGCGTTTGCGCGGACTGCAGCTCCTCGGACTGGCGCTCGCTTTTACAGGAATTGTCGGCCTGCTGTTGCCGGGTCTCTCTGCGCCGCCACTGCCTGGTTCCATATTGATGCTGGGTGCCGGCGTGGCATGGGGCATCTATTCCTTGCGCGGGAAAACGGCAGGCGATCCTGTCAGCGTAACGGCGGGCAATTTCCTGCGTGCCGCACCTATCTCGATCTTACTGGGCGCACTTATGCTGGACCGAACCTCATGGGATATTGCCGGATTCTGGTATGCGGTTTCGTCAGGAGCACTGGCATCCGGAATAGGATATGCCTTATGGTATAGCGTATTACCTGCCCTGAAAGCCACGAGTGCCGCCACGATACAGTTGAGCGTTCCGGTGATCGCGGCGCTGGGCGGTATTGCTTTCCTCGGCGAAGCTGTTTCCCTGCGCCTGCTATTGGCCTCGCTGGCGATTCTCGGCGGCATCGCTCTGGTGATTCTTGAAAAACAAAAAATACCGCCTGATTGATAACAATAGGAGAGCCCATTGAAAGAAACGCTCAAACCCGGTATCTGCTACGAACACAAATTCATCGTGCCCGTATCGAAAACCATACCAGCGCTGTACCCGGAGGCAGCGGAATTTGTGGTGATGCCAGAGGTTTCTGCTACCGGCTTCCTGGTGGGATTTCTGGAATGGGCATGCATCAAGGCAATCAATCCGCATATTGATTGGCCACACGAGCAAACAGTGGGAACACACATTGACGTCAGCCATGAAGCAGCGACACCGCCCGGCCTGGAGGTCACGGCTACGGTAAAATTGATCGCCGTTGAGGGCAGAAAACTCGTTTTTGCCGTGGAGGCTCACGACGGGGTGGATTTAATTTCAAAAGGACGGCACGAACGATTCATCATCAACAGGGAGCGGTTTATTGCGAAGCTGGGCGAAAAAAAATCATGACTGCACTTCGTATGAATTCAAGTCTCTGCATACTGTGCTCATCGCCATCTTCAGCGATCGGACAAAGATGCGCACCCTGCCAATCGCATACAATGCTATAAGCATGGCGCTCAAGGAAAAAAATGGCTATCACACTGGCATTTGATGTTTACGGGACACTAATTGATACGCATGGCGTCGTGATTGCACTCGAGAAACATGCCGGCAATATGGCTCCGGCGTTTTCGCGGATCTGGCGCGAGAAACAGCTGGAATATTCGTTTCGGCGTGGCCTGATGCAGAATTATGAAAACTTTGCCGTCTGTACCCGGAATGCCCTCGATTATGCATGCTCATACCTCAAACTAGCCCTTGGCGAGCAGGACAGGGAAGCCTTGATGGCAGCGTATAAACGCCTACCTGCATTCGATGATGTAGAAGCCGGATTGGCCCAGGCAAAAAATGCCGGTTTTAAATTATTCGCGTTTTCGAATGGCAGCGCCGAAGCCGTGGAAACATTGCTCGACCATGCCGGAATCAGGAACTATTTTAGCGGCGTGGTCAGTACGGATGAAATGAAATCGTACAAACCCAACCCCGGGGTATACAGTCATTTTTTACGCCGTGCCGGTGCTTCGGGGGTTGATACCTGGCTGATCTCAAGCAACCCTTTCGATGTAATCGGCGCCATCTCGGCAGGCATGCGGGCCGCCTGGATAAAGCGTTCATCCGAAGCCTTATTCGATCCGTGGGGAATCGAGCCCACGCTAACCATGAGTAGCCTGTTACATTTGGCCGAACAAGTGAAGCAGCAATGTAAGCCTATTTGAAACCTTATGTGCCCGAATGAAAATGCGGGCCATATTCACGAAGCGCGGAAAGAGCGAACATGAAATACGTTGAGGTGGTCACTGCCGCGGGCAGTGCCGACACTGTTTCAGCCATCGCGGAAAAACTTGAAGCTTCTGATTTCCGCCTCGGTGTTGTCGGCGAAGACGGAATGCAGCCGATGCGACTACTTGTGGCCGACGACAAAATCCAGGCAGTGCTCGATTCGCTGCAGAACCTGCTTGGTTCTCACCCGGCCACACGCATCGTCGTGTTGCCAGTGGAAATTTCGCTGCCCAAACCATCGGAAGAGGAGCGCAAGGAAGAGAATGAGGCGGCCGCCACACGTGAAGCCCTATACGCAGGTGTCGAAAAAAATGCGCGGCTGGACCTGAATTTTATCGTACTGGTATTCCTGTCGACGACCGTGGCCGCAATCGGCTTAATCGAAAACAATGTGGCAGTAGTCATCGGCGCAATGGTGATTGCGCCATTACTGGGTCCCAACCTGGCTTTCGGGCTGGGTACGGCCCTGGGTGATACGTCATTAATGCGTAAATCGGCGCTGACCAACTCTGTCGGGATTCTGTTGGCGATCAGCCTGTCGGTACTGATAGGCATGTTCGTGTTATTCGATGTTTCCAGCCCGGAATTGATCGCACGTACCCAAGTGGGCCTGGATTCCATAGCCCTGGCGCTCGCTTCTGGCGCGGCGGCAGCGCTCTCGCTGATGACCGGATTATCGAGCGTACTGGTCGGCGTGATGGTCGCGGTCGCATTGCTTCCACCGGCAGTCACCTTCGGTCTCATGCTGGGCCATGGGGATGCCAGCCTCGCTACCGGCGCGGGCCTGCTTTTGCTTATCAATCTGGTGTGCGTTAATTTGGCCAGCAAGGTGGTTTTTTTCATCAAAGGCATTCGCCCGCGCACCTGGTGGGAAAAAAAGAAAGCGAAACATGCAATGGCAATATATGTCATGGGATGGCTGGTAACGTTGATTGTCCTTGTATTTTTCATCTATGGCCGCCGGACCATCACCAGCCAATAGGCAGGCACTACTGTCGAAGACGGTGCGTTCTTCATGAAATCAGGGACCATTCATGTCAGATAGAACACTCAAATACATTGTCGCCTCAGTCATCGCCATGCTGCTGGTTTTCCAGATCGGCACCTTGATATCCGGATTTTTCGGCATGGCATGGGGTGTTGTTTCCGCCGTCGTTGTCATAGCGGTTTCCTTTTTTCGGCGCATCTGGTCAGAGCGGGCGGCAAAAACTCCGCGTGGTTTCTCCTGCCAACTCTGCTGTTTACGGTTATTTCCATCATTTATATGATCTGGACAACAATGACTGCGAGCACAATCTGGATCAATCGCTTGGTCAATCTCACGCCGTTTATGATCAGTTTCGGCTCACCCATTATTCTGCTATTGGTTGCCTATTACGAGCTGCACAAAAGAACATCCGCACGTCAACCCTAGCAAGGCTCACCTGCACGGCCGCCTGGAACAAACTGGACAGAAGGCGCGCTGCCGCATTTCTCAAAAATGAGGTTCTTTTCTTTCGCTCGAACGCGGTAAAATACGCAAAACTTACTGCATACAGCTTATGTCGCACAAAAAACTGCCCTATTTTGAACTGCGCAACAGCACCGTCGATACCCTTCTTTTCATCGTCAAATCAACCGATCTCTCGGAGCTTCGCGCCGAGTTGGCGCGCCGCTATGAGGCGACGCCCGGATTTTTCGCCAACGATGCTGTCGCCATCGACCTGCGCCGCCTGGAAAACGAGCGCATTCCCGTTGCCGGGCTCGCTGCGCTGTTAAGCGAGTTTCGTTTGCACCCGGTCGGCGTTGTTGCCGACGAAGCACAGCAGGAATGGGCCGAGCAGGGGAATTTACCCTTGCTCGAATTACGCGAGCGGCGCGAAGCCGGCAAACCGGTCGCTGTGCCAGACGCGCCTGACTCGCCACCCCCCGCTCCGCAGCCGCCTGACAACGAAACCATCATCAAGCCAGCGCCTACCACAATGGTGATCGACAAGCCGTTGCGTTCCGGGCAACAGATTTACGCACCCGGCGATCTGGTCGTGCTGGGCCTAGTCAGTTTCGGCGCGGAAGTTATCGCCGCCGGCAGCATTCACATCTATGCGCCATTGCGCGGCCGCGCGCTGGCCGGCGTCCACGGCGACCATGATGCACGCATTTTCTGCACCTGTTTCGAACCCGAACTGATCGCCGTTGCGGGCATCTACCGCACAGCGGAAAACCCTTTGCCGGACAATGTGCTGGGCAAACCGGTTCAGGTTAGACTGGATCAGGAAAAATTAATCATCGAACCGTTGAAACTCAACTGAGCACGTAACGGTTTCCGTCTGCAATCCAACCATTTAACTAAAGGCAAGGTATGACAAAAATCATCGTGGTGACCTCAGGCAAAGGCGGCGTCGGCAAGACCACCACCAGCGCCAGTTTCGCTGCAGGTCTCGCGTTGCGCGGCCACAAGACGGCGGTGATTGATTTCGACGTGGGTCTGCGCAATCTTGATCTGATCATGGGTTGCGAGCGCCGTGTGGTATATGACCTGATCAATGTGATCCAGGAAGAGGCCAACCTCAATCAGGCACTGATCAAGGACAAGAAATGCGAAAACCTGTTCATCCTGCCCGCCTCGCAGACTCGCGACAAGGACGCGCTAACGCATGAAGGCGTCGAAAAGGTGATCAACGATCTGCGCGGCATGGACTTCGAGTACATCGTCTGCGATTCACCCGCGGGTATCGAGTCGGGCGCGCTGCTGGCGATGCATTTTGCCGATGAGGCCCTGATCGTCACCAATCCGGAAGTGTCATCGGTACGCGATTCGGACCGGATACTCGGCATGCTGTCGTCCAAAACCAAACGCGCGATCGATGGCAAGGACCCGATCAAGGAGCATTTGCTGATTACGCGTTACAACCCGAAACGGGTCAGCGAAGGCGAAATGCTGTCACTGACCGATATCCAGGAAATCCTGCGCATACAACTCATCGGCGTCGTGCCCGAGTCGGAATCGGTGCTGCATGGCTCGAACCAGGGCGTGCCGGCGGTTCATCTCGAAGGTACCGATGTAGCCATGGCCTATCAGGATGTGGTCGCCCGATTCCTCGGAGAAGACAGGCCGCTACGCTTTACCGACTACCAGAAGCCGGGCTTGCTCAAACGCCTGTTCGGCAATAAATAAGGGAGTAATCATGATGTCCATACTCTCGTTTCTACTTGGCGAAAAGAAGAAGACCGCTTCAGTCGCCAAGGAACGCCTGCAACTGATTATCGCGCACGAACGTGCCGGCGGCCATGCGCCCGCCGATTATTTGCCGGCGCTGCAAAAAGAGCTGGTGGCCGTGATCTCGAAATACGTGAAGATCGGCGCGGATGATATCAAAGTCAGCCTGGAGCGCCAGGACAATCTCGAGGTACTTGAAGTCAAAATCGAAATCCCGCAAACCTGAATGGTATGAGCCCGCCGGGGCATACCGGATGATCAGGGCTGCTGATAATCCCGCGCGAGTTTCATGTAATGTTCTGCGGAATAGTTGAAATAAAGTTGCTCCTCATCGGTCAACGGCCGCACCTGCTTGGCGGGGCGGCCAATATACAGGTAACCGCTAGCCAGCACCTTGCCCTCCGGCACCAGACTTCCTGCGCCCAGCAACACGCGCGGCTCGATGATCGCTTTATCCATGACGATGGAGCCCATGCCGATCAGGCATTCGTCACCTACCGTGCAGCCGTGCAGGATAACACTGTGGCCAACGGTAACATGGGTGCCGATCAACAATGGGCCGCCAACGGGATCGCCCCCGGTCTTGTGGGATACGTGCAGCACGCTGTTGTCCTGAATGTTGGTTCCAGCGCCAATGCGGATACTGTTGACGTCGCCGCGAACCACGGCACCACACCATATCGAAACGTTGTCACCAAAATAGACGTCGCCAATGACGCGGGCACTGTCATGCACCCAGCTGCCGCGCCCCATGCGCGGCAGCACGCCGCAAAAAGCCTGAACATTCTGTACCGGGGGCTGTCCTGACATAGGAGTTATCTCGCTTTTGAAAACGGTTATTATATTGCCATGAATTTCTTACAGGTCGCACCATGAATCCTTTGCTCGATTTTTCCGCTCTGCCGCGCTTCACGCAAATCAAACCCGAACACGTCACGCCCGCCGTGGATACGCTGCTGGAAGAGAACAAGACGCTGGTAGAACAGCTCGCCAACGCCGCCGAAGCGCCCACCTGGAAAACTTTCGTGCAGCCGATGGAGGACGCCAACGAGCGCCTGTCGCGTGCATGGGGGCCGGTGTCGCATCTCAACAGTGTTATGAACAACCCGGAACTGCGCGAGGTCTATAACGCCAACCTGCCCAAATTGACCCAGTATTACGCCGAAATGTCACAGAATCTGGCCCTGTTTGCCAAGTTCAAGGCGCTCAAGGACAGCGCGGGCTACATGGCGCTGAATCCGGCACAGAAAAAGATCATCGACAATGAACTGCGTGGCTTTCGCCTGGGTGGTGCCGAGTTGCCGGAAGACCGCAAGCCGCGTTTTCTGGAAATTCAGGAAGCACTGGCCAAACTGTCCGCCAAATTCGAGGAAAACCTGCTCGACGCCACCAATGCATTCAGCCTGTTTGTCGATGATGAAGCCACGCTTGCCGGTCTGCCCGATGACGTGAAGCAGGCCGCACGCGAAGCTGCCGGGCGGGATGACAAACCAGGCTGGAAACTCACTCTGCACGGGCCTTCATACATGCCGGTGATGCAGTACGCGGACAACCGCACGTTGCGCGAGCAGATTTACCGGGCTTATGTCACCCGCGCGTCCGAATTTGGCCCTCCCGAACTGGACAACACCAGCCTGATCACGCAAATTGTCAACCTGCGCCGCGAGGACGCCGTCATGCTGGGTTTTGCCAGCTATGCGGAAGAATCGCTGGCCACAAAAATGGCGGAAACGCCGCAGCAGGTCAAAGACTTTCTGAGCGAGCTGGGTGCGCGGGCCAAACCCCATGCCCAACGCGATATGGACGAACTGCGCGAATTCGCACGCGCCGAATTGGGGCTAGCCGATCTGCAAGCCTGGGATGCCACCTATGCCAGCGAAAAGCTGCGCGTTGCACGCTATGCGTTTTCCGATCAGGAGGTGAAACAGTATTTTCCGGAAACCCAGGTGCTGCCCGGCATGTTCAAGCTGGTGGAAACGCTATACGGCCTGGACATCCGCCCTTCCCAGACCGAATCCTGGCACCCGGATGTGAAATTTTTCGACATCCGCGATCGCAGCGGCAGCCTGATCGGTCAGTTCTACCTGGACTTGTACGCACGTGAGCATAAACGCGGCGGCGCGTGGATGGACGACGCGCTGACCCGACGTCGTAAAAATGACGCCATCCAGACCCCCGTTGCCTACCTCACCTGCAATTTCTCCGCTCCGGTCGGCGGCAAACCGGCGCTATTCACCCACGACGAAGTGATTACCCTGTTCCACGAATTCGGCCACGGATTGCATCACTTATTGACTAAAATCGAGGATCTGGGCGTCTCCGGCATCAATGGTGTGGAGTGGGACGCAGTCGAGCTGCCATCGCAATTCATGGAAAATTTCTGCTGGGAATGGGAAGTATTGAAACACTTGACTCAGCATGTCGACAGCAAGGCGCCGCTGCCGCGCGAATTGTTTGACAAAATGATTGCTGCCAAGAATTTTCAGAGCGGCTTGCAGACATTGCGCCAGATCGAGTTCTCCCTGTTCGACATGCGCCTGCACGACGATTTCGACCCCACTACCGGCAAAACCGCGCTGCAACTGCTGCAGGAAATCCGTACCCGGATCGCGGTGCTGATGCCACCGGATTACAATCGCTTTCCCAATAACTTCTCGCACATCTTCGCGGGCGGTTATGCCGCGGGTTACTATAGCTACAAGTGGGCTGAAGTGCTGTCAGCGGATGCTTACAGCCTGTTTGAGGAAAACGGCGTGCTGTCTGAAGCCGTCGGCCATCGCTTCTGGAGCGAAATTCTGGGGGTGGGCGGTTCGCGTCCGGCACTGGAATCCTTCGTTGCCTTCCGTGGTCGCGAGCCGTCCATCGATGCCTTGTTACGCCACAATGGCATGGTTTAAATACATAAAATAAGGGGGGGAACAATGCGTAAACTTGCAGCTTCGATGGTGTTACTGCTCTGTGCGAGTAGTGTGTATGCCGCCCAGGTTTATCGCTGGGTGGATAAAAACGGCCATGTTCAATACAGCGATCAGCCGCCCCCGCCCGATGTGAAAAAATCCGAGCAGCGCACCATCGGCAACAACGTGATCGACGGGCAGGCGTCTTACCCGCTCCAGCAGGCCATCGCAAAAAACCCTGTTGTCCTCTATGCGGGCCAATGTGGCACGCTATGCGACGAGGCGCGCAAGCTGCTCGACAAGCGCGGTATTCCCTATGCCGCCAAAGATCCGCAGAATCAAAAAACCGACGCCGACGAATTGATGAAGCTGGTTGGCGTGATGGAGGTGCCGGTGCTCAAGGTTGGCAATCAACACGTAAAAGGCTTCGACCCCAATCGCTGGAATACAGCACTGGACGAAGGCGGCTATCCCAAGTCGAACCTGCCGTTGCGCGAACGCAAAACCGATACTGCGGCACCCGACAAAGCAGTAAACAATCCCGCTTCTGCCACAGGTCCATCCCAGACACCGGCGCCTAAAAAATAGCCTCGGAAAAGCACGGTTTGGAGCAGGGCAAATAATTTGCGCCATTTATGAAAATTGCAACCTGGAACGTCAATTCCCTCAAGGTTCGCCTGCCGCATTTACTTGACTGGCTGGCTGCGCGCCAGCCCGATGTAGTGTGCCTGCAGGAAACCAAGCTGGAGGACGGAAAATTTCCGTGTGACG
>NZ_JBTSEG010000008.1:0-96507 GCF_054605375.1 Sulfuriferula sp.
AGGGCGAAGAACGCCAAAAGCAGTGAGGAAAATTGCATTTCCTGAGCATTTCACATTGTCGTTTGAAAATTTGAAGCGGAGCCGTCTGCTGCTGCGCGGCAGGCGGGGTTGTTCAGAGCATCCCTAGGGTGATTTATTTTTTGAGTGATGAATTTTTCAGGGTTAATTGATGGCCACACGTTGTCTTGATCTCATCCTGTGCTGGCATTTTCACCAGCCGGATTACCGCGATTATGCCACTGGCGAGTACCGCCTGCCGTGGACCTATCTACACGCCATCAAGGATTACAGCGACATGGCAGCGCATCTCGAGGCGCACCCGAAAATGCGCGTGACGTGTAATTTTGTGCCGGTACTACTTGACCAGCTGGAGGACTACGCCAGTCAGTTCAGGGAAAACAAACCACGCGATCCACTACTGGCTTTGCTGATCGAATCCGATCTGGAGCACATTACGCAGGCGCAGCGCGATTTGATTCTGGAGTATTGTTTTCGCTGCAATCATTTAACCATGGTACGGCCTTACCCGGCCTATCAACAGCTGTCCGAATTGTTCCAGCTGGCTGAGCGACAGGGGAACGATGCGCTGAACTATCTTTCAGGACAATATCTTGCCGATCTGGTGACCTGGTATCACCTGGTCTGGATGGGCGAGACAGTGCGACGCAGCTATCCATGGTTACTGGATATGTTGAAAAATGGGCGTGGATTCACCCTGGCAGACCGCCGCAGAGTGTATCAACTGGTTGGTGAGGTGATTTCCGGCCTGATTCCACGTTACAGCAAGCTCGCTGCATCAGGTCAGATGGAAATATCCAGTACACCTCATTACCACCCGATTGCGCCGGTTCTGATGGATTTTTCTACGGCCCGCGAAGCCTGGCCGAAATGTGAATTGCCGGTTGAACCGATTTATCCCGGCGGGGAGCTGCGCGTACGGCGTCATCTCGATTCCGCACTGGCCAGTCATAAGGCGCGCTTTGGTACGCACCCCCGTGGCATCTGGCCAGCTGAGGGCGGAATATCGACGGCATTGCTTGGGGTGTTCGATGAAGCCGGGATGATGTGGAGTGCGAGCGGTGAAGCTGTGCTTGCCAATAGTCTGCATGCGGCTTCGGTCCCGGATGCCGAGCAGCGCCAGCTGCGTTATCGCCCATACCGCGTGGCTGCGCACAAGACCCTGTGTTTCTTTCGCGACGACAAATTGTCGGACATGATCGGTTTTGAATTTTCCAAGTGGCATGCCAATGATGCTGTCAGCCATTTTGTCGCCGAACTGGAAACTATTTTGCAGCAGACGCCCGAGAATGAGACACCGGTCGTCAGTGTTATCCTGGATGGAGAAAATGCCTGGGAATACTATCCCTATAACGGTTATTTTTTCCTTGATGAACTTTACTCTGCGCTGGAAAATCATCCAGACATTCATCCTCACAGCTTTTCCAGCTATCTGGACGAGCGTGCCACCCATCCTCACCCCGCGCAACTTGGCGAGTTGCCAGGCCTGGTAGCGGGCAGTTGGGTATATGGCACCTTTTCGACCTGGATAGGCGAGCCGGAAAAAAATCAGGCATGGGATCTGCTGACACGCGCCAAGCAGCAGTATGACCTGATCATGGCCGGCGATACGTTGAATGATGAGGAAAAAACGGCCGCAGAAGCACAGCTGTGCGACTGCGAGAGTTCCGACTGGTTCTGGTGGTTTGGCAGTTATAACCCGCGTCACAGCGTAGAGAGCTTTGATCGCCTGTATCGTGCCAATCTGGTTCAGCTCTATCACCTGCTCAAGTTGCCTGCGCCGGAAGCATTGAGTATTCCTGTCAGCCACGGCGGCGGCGAAGCGGAGGCGGGTGGAACCATGCGCCGGGTAACCTGATCCAGACGAAACGACCATTATGCAGATAAACTCGACGGTTTTTTTCACCGAGGAGGATGACCGCCGTCTGGATCTGTACCCTATTTCAGAAGCGTTGCGGTATCGGCTGCCATTCTCGCCTGCGCATGAAGCCCAGGCCAACGATGCCTGCTGGCATGGTCTGTTTGGCGGTCTGTACCTGCCGCATCCGCGTCGTGCCGTGTACAACGCGATCGTCGAACTCGAACAGTTGCTGGGTATTGCCGCCCCACGCCTGGCAGCATTGCGTGTGGATATGGATATGGATGGCAACGACGAGTTATTCCTGCACAATGCCAGCCTGCAGGCAGTAGTGCGACTGGATGGCAGCGCCAGTGTGATCGAACTGGATGCTTACCGTCTGCATCACAATTTTGGCGATACGCTGCGCCGTCAGCCAGAGCATTACCACCATAAAACCCTGGCCAATGATGCCGGAGCAGTGCATCAGGGTGAGGGCATCAGCTCGGCGCATGACCGCGTCAGTTTCAAACACATCGTGACGCAGGACGATCTGGCCTACGATCAGACCGGCCGTAGCCTGTTCAGGGATACGTTACATGCCGATGGGGGCGTAGTTGGGCTGGATTACGTGCTGCAGGAAGGCACAGGCGATATACTGGACTTTGTTGCCGAGACCAGCGCAGGCGCACTACACAAACGTATTGCCTTGCGGAAGGGAAAGCTTCAAGTGATTTACACCTTTCCGCAGGGTTTGCAGGGGCAGTTCATCACGGAAATCAATCTGGCCATGCCCAGTTGTGATGGGCCGGCGGGCCGCTTTGTACTTGGGGATCAAATAGTCGGGGGATTCGGCCAGCCCCTGATCGTGGAGGCGACGGATCAAATCAGGCTGGAAGATGAAGTGCTGGGAGGCAGTGTAGCGCTGAATGCGAACCAGTCCGTCAGATTGGCTTCGCATCCCCTGTTTACGGTATCGCAATCCGAAGCCGGATTTGAGAAAATCATGCAGGCTGTGACGCTGCAACTGGGCTGGCAACTCCCGGCAGGTGAAAATCAGTTGGAGCTCAATCTGATCATCAAGCCTGTTTGATTACCCTATAACCGGAGTCGTGAATGCTTAAAAAAACAATTGAAAAGAACAAGGTGGTGTACCTGACCTACAGTATTATTGACCAGAATGGAGCGGTGTTTGAACAGTACGATGTGCCCATCGGTTATGTGCATGGCGCGAATAACGGATTGTTCGAGAAAATCGAAGTAACACTGACGGGACATGAGGCAGGCGAGCGCGTGGAAGTCGTACTGCCGCCTGCCGATGGTTTCGGACAGCATCAGCCGGAGCTGACTTATACGGATAGTATTGATAACGTCCCCCCCCAGTTTCGTCACGTTGGCGCTGCCGTCAGTTTTGAAAATGATATTGGCGAGAGCAAGGAATTCCACGTGACCAAAATCGAGGACGGCAAACTCACCGTGGATGGAAACCATCCACTGGCCGGCCAAACCGTGCGCTTTGTTGTCAATATAGTGGATATACGCGATGCAACCGCGGAGGAAATTGCCAACGGCAGACCGGAAGACGCCAGCGCGCCCAGATTGCATTAAGAAAACATAGGCACGCTGGGATTTTTGAGTCACAGCGGCAGTGTTTCGTTAATCCCCGCGACCACAAAAAAAAGCCCAGCTGGGAGGGCGCTTTCTGCGGGTATGAATATTATTCCGGGCAGCCGGTGGTCGCCGAAGGCACTGTTCCGATCAGTTTCAGAAAGCTGCCCAACGGGCCAAGTATGCCAATAGTCTCCATGCGTGGGCCCGATAATTTGAGGCGGCCGAACAACATGGCTTTCATTGGGCCGTAGTCGCCAGCGCCCATTTCAACCCAACGTTGAGTTGTTGCGTGCATCAGATAATCTACCGAGAAGTCGGGTTTTGCAGTTTCCAGTTTGCCGCCGTAAATGCATTTGGCATTGTCATCCTTGTCGGCAATGCGTATTTCCACCGGAGGACTGCTTTCACAATCGGTGCGATACATCTGGATGACTTTGTAGCCTTGGTCATGATCATTTTTGATCCATTTTCCGGCCAAGCCGGTGGTCAGGCTGGCGTCCTTGTTCCATGCTTCACAGGTCTGCGCAGCCCATTCTGCTGACATCAATACCTGTGCTGCATATACTTGGCCTGCAAGCATGGACAAACCGAAACCGGTTAGGGTAACGAGGCGCTTGAATCCAGCATGCATGTGTCATTCCCCGAAGTTTAAAATCATTTGAATCCATCGTGTCCGACAGGCACCGAAGGCAAAAACTTACCTGCTTCAATCCCGGCTGTCAATTTGATCCGGGCCGCAATATCCGGCCTTCAACACGGTATTTTTCAGGTCGTGGTTACCTTGTTTGGTTTGACCGAAATTGTACCGGTCCGGTTCAAAACTGCTTGCGTGCAGCAGAAAACAATCCGGTGATACTTCATTGGTGGTCACACGCTACCTCAACTGGATGCAAGCACCTTGTCAAAGGCGTCAGAAAACAGTTTCAATCCATCGGTCTGCAAAGTATCACCGACAGCATTTAGATCAATGCCGATTTTTTCCAAAGCAATATACTCGGCCTCGACGGCGGCTATGTCATCATTCAGCGTCACCTCGACATAGCCGTGATCGCGAAACGCCGTAAGGGTGGCATCAGGTACGGTGTTGATGGTTTCGGTACCGATCAGGGCTTCCAGATATTTTACGTCGGAATAGGCCGGATTTTTGGTTCCGGTGCTTGCCCACAACAGATACTGAGGCCGAGCCCCCGCCTGTGCCAGTTCCGCAAACATGGCGCCATGAAAAATATCCAGGTAACGTTGATACGCGAGTTTGGCGGTCACCACTGCAGCACACCCGCTCAGGGCTTGCGCTGCATCGCTGTCAATTGAGGAAAGACGTTGATCCACCAGCGTATCCACGCGTGATAAAAACAGGCTGGCAACCGCTTTCACGCTACGCACATCATTACCCTGTGCCAGGCGCTGTTTGAGGCCGCGAATGTACGCCTCAAACACACGTACCGTCTGGCGTAGCGAAAACAGCAGCGTGATGTTGATGCTGACACCTGCGCTAACCAGTTGCTCAAACGCGATTAGTCCAGCCGCTGTGCCGGGTATCTTGATCAACAGGTTGGGGCGGTTTACTGCGGCGCGCAGGCGCTGTGCGGCAGCAATCGTGGCAGCGCTGTCATGTGCCAGTTGCGGGGAGACTTCCAGGCTGACATAACCGTCGTCACCCTGGGTACGTTGAAACGTGGACAAAAGCAGATCGCAGGCTGCCTGGATGTCGGGAATGACCAGCGCCTCATAGCGTTTTTCTGCATCCGCTTCACTGCTTTTAAGACGCGACAGATCATCATGATAGTAGGGGCTGTCGGCCAATGCTTTCTGGAATATGCTGGGATTGGAGGTCACGCCGGAGATGCCGTCATTGTCGATGAGTTGTTGCAATCCGCCTTCACGCAGCAAGGTGCGCGAGAGATTGTCCAGCCAGATAGACTGACCTGATTGATTGAGTTTGCGCAGTGGGTTCATGGCCTGATTCTCCAAAGAATTGGAATGCTCTTCGACTCAATATAGCCTGTGGTATTTACTTTGGTGTGACTGCAGGTTGGGCAGCAGG
Source organism: Sulfuriferula sp. (assembly GCF_054605375.1). Taxonomy (NCBI): domain Bacteria; kingdom Pseudomonadati; phylum Pseudomonadota; class Betaproteobacteria; order Nitrosomonadales; family Sulfuricellaceae; genus Sulfuriferula; species Sulfuriferula sp. The sequence continues at coordinate 5,511 of NZ_JBTSEG010000008.1, forward strand.
TTGCATGGATTCCTCCACCAGCCGGATGCGCGCTGCTATGGCCGCCAGTGTGGCCGGATCGCCGCCTTGTTTTTCCTGCAAGCCGAGATAGGTCAGGAGCGGACGCCGCCAGCCTTGCTTCGAAGCGGTATCAATGGCTCCCTGCAAGGTGGCTGTGTCGAATTGCGCGCGCCTGATCATGATTCCGCTGGCGACAAGACGGGAAACGGGATCCTCAATAGCGGTGATGCTGCGATTGATGCTGACCTGCGGCTGGCCTTCACTCGCGATCAGCGAGACATACTGGGCAGGCAGCAATTGGGCATCAATGCCTTTCCAGTCGCCGCTGATAAAACGTGCATAAGCATGGTCAGCCGGGGTGGTGTTGATCGCTGCGAGTTCGGTATAGCCAGTGCATGGCGTAAAATCCAGGGCGGCTACATGCAGGCCGCAGCGCAGGAGTTCGATATGCCCGACGGCCGCGACCTCACCGGTTGCGGCAACCGCGCTACGCGCTTGATGGAAGCTGGTCTCGGCCAATCTTACGTCACCTGCGAGGTAGTGTTGCGTATACCGTTCGGCCGCAGATTGCGCATCGTATTGCCAGTCGGGCGCAGACTGGCCGGCACAGGCACTGAGCAAGCCGCTCAAAATCAGGATAAAAATGATTTTCATGGCAGTTTCACCGTGCCGGGTTTAGAGGAGGGCAGGATGCGGTTGATTTTGGTGATGAGCTGATTGGCTTTGCTCACCGCCTCATCCACTTGTCCGCGCAGTTGCACCAGATCATTGGTGCCGTCTTTCAGATTGGCGGTCAGGCCGTTGACGTTGACCAGAATGGCATCCAGTTTGGCCACGCTCGTGTGCAGGTCGTCCAGCATGGCCTTGATCTGTGCCAGCGACTGGTCAGCCTTGTCGGCCATGCCACCCTGGGAGAATGCCCAGGTGTCCAGTTTGTTCGATATGGTATCCAGCCTGGTCGTTAGTCTTTGAACATTGGTGAGTGAGTCCATCAGCACCTGGGCATTTTTTTCGCTACCCAGTAAACCCTGGGCAATGCCGTATTTTCCCGACATCTGGGTGGTAATGGTTTTGACGTTGACCAGCGCAGTATCAATTTCGCCATTCTTGCGTGTGATGTAAGCCAGATTTTTACTGACGCCGCCAAGTTGATCAAGGATGCCATTGACCTTGGCCACCAGTGCCGGTACATCCAGCGGTGGGTTGAGTATGAGCGGCACACTCGCGTTACTAACGAGTTCAGGATCATCCAGGCTCGACGTATCAAGACGTATCACGGCGGCACCCACCAGTGGCTTATCCAGTGTGAATTGACTGGTGTTACGTATCCAGCGGTGCTCGCGTTCGGGTACGGTGATCGCCACCATCGCCAGACCGCGATCGCTGAGCGACACTTCGGTTACCCTGCCCACTGCAATGCCGCGATAGACGATGGGTGTGCCTGGCGCGATACCGGTCGCATCGGCGGAGATGAGGGTGAAATTGGCTTCGCGTTCAAAGGTGCCACGCGAATACAGGAGATAGAGCAACGCAGCCGCGCTCACAATGGAAAAAATGACCAGGAACAGGCCGGTTTTGAATTGTATGGATGTATTCATATCGAGCCCGGATACAAGGGTTTATTCCAATCGTAATCGAGTATCTGATAGTCGGGAAGCCTATCAGCCAACTTGTCCAGCATGGCGGCCATTAAGTGCGGGTAGGGCGCATCCGGCAGCAGCTCGGCAGGCCTGTCTATGACCAGCAAGGGCCGTGCAAGCATGATGGCACGCACTGTTTTGACAGCAAAGCGCTGCGTGGGGGTCAGGTCTTCATCGCGTTTCAGGGCAATATCAGCATGACCGCATTGATCCAGGAGTTGCTGAGCTTCAGCGCTGGCCTGCGCCCATGTATGGTTGAGATGAAACTGCTTGATTAGCGCAATGTTCTCCAGCGCGGTCAAATTCACCCGCAATGGCAAGTCCGGTGACACCAGCGCACAAGCATCGCCCTGTTCACCCAGCAGTGTTGCCAGTTGGGTGGCGCGTGCAGGCTCGTTGGCGCACCAATTTATATGTATTTGAAAGCTAATGATGCGACCTCGATCAGAACGATGGCAAAGAATACCCGCATCATGCCCTTGAGTACGGCTACCGGTACCAGAAACAGGCGCTTGGGAATTTCCAGTCCGGTTTTGATCGGAATCAGCGTCACGCTTAATCCGAACAGCATGGTCTTGAGTACCAGCCAGCCCAGCAACGGTAAGGTCAATAACTGGCCGATGGCCCGCGCATAGGCAGGAAAATTAGCCGGTTCCAGACCATACATCACGAAAAAGGTGACGCCGAATGCGGTCAGCACCGACAGGCCAGTGAGTGCAAGTACAGATAGCACGCCGCCCACCACGCGTGGCATGAATTCATAACGGACAGGATCAATATGTGCATGTTCGAACGATGCCAGTTCGTTGTTGACATGCATCAGCGCGATCTCGGTATTGATTGCCGCCCCGGAGCGCAGGGCGACAAACAACACCGATAGGAACGGTAGCAATTCCATCACCAAGAAACCGACAATCAGACCGGGCACATACTCCGATAATCCGAAATTGCGGGCTACCGTTACCATGATCTGGATAATCACGGTACTGATGACCAGCGAATAGGCAATGTATATGGGCAGTGCCTGAACAGCCGTAAAGTAAATCTGTTTGACAATAATCCAGCGCGTGGCGCTGTCATAAGTCCGCGGATTGAGTGTCACCACCAGCAATTTCCAGCCGAAATCAGCCAGCCCGACAGCGGAGCGCAGGCGGGTGATCGCGGCATTGCCAATGGTTTCGATCCAGGTGACCAGCATGTTCATTGTCTGGAATAATTATTGAACAGGGAAAGTAGGTGGTGCAAGGTTACCATGCGCAAGTATGCCGGGATGAGGTTAGAATGTTCTACAACAGGAGATCATGAAGATGAAAATCAGACAGGCAAAATGGCTATTGCTGGTCGGCACGCTATTTACCTCGCTGGCATTTGCGGCATCCAGTGGCGTACTGATCAAGAACGAAACACTCTATGCCAAACCCGCCGTGCGCAGTGCCACGGTTGGCAAAATAACACGTGGAACCCCGGTTACCGTGGTAACACGCCAGGGTGGCTGGGTGGAAGTGAGCAGCGGACGCACGCGCGGCTGGGTGCGCATGTTCTCGGTACGCAGCCGCGTCGGTGGCGGCGGTAATGCAGCATCTGAACTGGCCGGCCTGGCACAGGTCGGGCAGCGTCGTCCCGGTAACGTTGTCGCTACAGCAGGTGTACGAGGACTCAATGAAGAAGACCTCAAGACGGCCAAATACAATGCGCGCGGCATTCAGGAACTCGCATCCTACGCAGTTTCAGCAGGGGCAGCGCGTCAATTTGCAGGCAACGCCGGGCTTGTCCGTCAACCCGTCACATTGCTGCCGGATCCATCCGGGTCTAACGACACAAGCAGTAAAAACTCCTGGGAGGTGCAGTAATGAAAAAAACCATTTTGATTATTGCGGTTGGCGCCCTGTTCGCTAGCAGTGTTGTACAGGCAGCCAATTGGCAGGATTTGTTGAAAGATGAGCTGAACAAGCAAATTGCACCACAACAAACCGAGCCCAAGCAGACAAATCCGGCGGATGCCGGTGCGCAAGACAACACGGTCACGACAGTGTTGGGCGCCTTCTCGAAAACCTCCACCGAGGACGAAATTCGTATCGGGCGTCAGATTTCCGGCGATTTGCTGGGGGCCGCACCGCTGGTGCCGGATCCCAAGCTGCAGCGTTATGTCAATGAGGTGGGGCGCTGGGTTGCGTTGCAAAGTGATCGTCCGGACCTGCCCTGGCATTTCGGGGTGATAGATACGGCCGACATCAATGCTTTTGCTGCCCCCGGCGGGTATGTGTTCGTCACCAAGGGTCTGTATCAAAAGCTCAACAGCGAAGCTGAGCTGGCCGGTGTGCTTGCGCACGAAATCAGTCACGTGGTGCACCGCGACCACCTTAAAATTCTGCAAAAAACCCAGTTGCTCAACCTCGGTGCGCAATACCTCGGCAAACAGGCAAATGATCAGGCTGCGGTGCAGAAGCTGATAGGTAGCGGTGCCGAAATCGTGGCGCGCGGACTCGATAAAAATGCCGAGTTTGCTGCCGATCGTATGGGCGTCGTGCTGGCTGCCCGCGCCGGATATGATCCCTACGGCTTGCCTGCCGTACTCGAAGAGATCGGGCATAGCTCACCGAACGATAACCGCGTTGCGCTGCTGTTCAAAACCCATCCGGCGCCTGCCGAGCGTTTATCCAGGCTGGGTGATGCGATCGGCACCCATTTTGATGGCCTTACCGCAGGCAAGGAACTCAAAGACCGCTTCTACCGGATTCGTTAACGAGTCTGGATGCAGTTCGCCAAGCTTAAACGTGCCTTTCCGCGCATCGTAGTTAGCCTGCTGATTACCTTGTTGCTGGTGCTCGCCATTCAGGGTAGCGTGCGGCTCGGTTTTCTAGATCGTCTTGAAGCCTGGGCCTACGATACCCGTCTCCAGCTCACCATGCCGCACACGGTTGATCCACGTGTGGTGATTGTGAACATCGATGAGAAAAGCCTGAAACAGATCGGACGCTGGCCGTGGGGGCGCGACAAACTGGCTGAGCTGACGACGCGTTTGTTCGAGCACTATAGTGTCGCTGCGGTGGGGTACGACGTGGTATTCGCCGAACCGGATACCAGCTCGGGCTTGCCCGCGCTGGAAAAGCTTTCCGCGACACGCTTCAAGCATGACCAAAGCTTTGCCCATGCGCTCAAAAATGCCCGCCCGTTGCTGGATTATGATGGCCGCTTTGCAGCGTCGCTGCATTCCGGCCCGACCGTGCTGGGCTACTATTTCACACCGTATCCGGGGACGTCGGGAGTACTGCCAAAACCGGCATTTGCACCGGGCGCAATGGCAGGGCAGGACAAGGGCTTTATCAATAATCAGGGGTATGGCGGTAATCTGTCTGCCTTGCAGGCAAACGCGGCGGGCGCCGGTTTTTTCAACATGCTGGCGGATTTCGATGGCGTCACCCGGCGTATGTTGATGTTGCAGAAATATCAGGGCGCGGATTACGAAGCGCTTTCGCTGGCTACCCTGCTGACCGCGTTCGGCTCACCGCTGAGTTATGAGCGCGTCGCCGATGCCGGCTCGCACTACACCCATCTGGCATTGGTTGCCGATGGCTTGCGTGTACCGGTGGACAGTCAGGCGGCAGTATATGTGCCGTATCGTGCTTACCCCGGCTATCGTTATTATTCAGCGGCTGACATATTGGCGCAGCGCATTCCGGCCGGTGAGCTGGAAAATGCCATTGTGCTAGTGGGCACCACTGCGCCCGGCCTGCTTGATCTGCGCGTCACGCCGGTAGCACGCAGTTACCCCGGTGTGGAAATCCATGCCAATCTGATTTCCGGCATTCTCGATGACACCATCCGTTATACGCCGGGCTATGCGCGGGATCTGACCATGGCGATACTGGGTGTGCTGGGTGTATTGCTGGCGCTGATATTGCCGCGCCTGACCCCGTTACGCGGCGCGATCTTGTCGCTGATACTGGCCGGACTGATGGTGGCAGGTAATTACTGGGCATGGCAGCACAGGCTGGTATTGCCGCTGGCTGCACCGCTGGTGCTGATACTGGGCTTGATGCTGCTCAATATGGCGTGGGGGTTTTTCTCCGAAACCCGTGCCAGACGCCAGATTACCGGCCTGTTTGGCCAATACGTGCCCCCCGACCTGGTGGAAGAAATGAGCCAGGATCCGTCGCGCTTCAATATGCATTCCGAAAGCAAGGAACTTTCCATCCTGTTCTCGGATGTACGCGGTTTTACCACCATTTCCGAGACGCTTGCGCCGCAACAGCTATCTGATTTACTGAACGAATTCCTCGGCGCCATGACCCAGGTGATTCATCAGCGTATGGGGACCATCGATAAATACATGGGCGACTGCATCATGGCATTCTGGGGCGCGCCCATGGATAACCCCAATCATGCCCGCGATGCAGTATTGGCGGGAATGGAAATGCAGGCTGCATTGACCGAGCTGAACAAAACCTTTGCCGCCAAAGGCTGGCCGGAACTGCACGTGGGGGTCGGTATCAATACCGGCCGGGTCAGCGTGGGTAATATGGGTTCCAAATTCCGTATCGCGTATACCGTGATGGGCGATGTAGTCAATCTCGCATCGCGTCTGGAAGGCATCACCAAGTTTTATATGGCGCCGGTGGTGGTAGGCGAAGGTACGCGCGCTGCGCTGCCTGACATGGAATTCATCGAACTAGACCTGGTGCGTGTCAAAGGCAAAGAGCTACCGGTCGCCATCTTCCAGCCGCTGGGTCTGCAAGGCGAGGTGGACGCTGCCACACTTGCCGCCGCGCAACGCTTCGCCGGCGCGCTGGCCGCATACCGCGCCCAGCGCTGGGACGAGGCGGAAACGCTCCTGAGTGCGCTGCAAGCTGAAACGCCTTCGAAACTCTACACCCTGTATATTGAACGCCTCACCCACCTGCGCGACAATCCACCCGGCGAGGATTGGGACGGTGTATGGATCTACGAATCGAAATGAAAGACAGGACACATTGAAAGTCACCATCCTCGGTTGCAGCGGCGGCATTGGCGGCGCTCGGCACACCACCGCGCTGCTGGTGGATGACGACATTCTGATCGACGCCGGTAGTGGCGCGACTAAACTTTCATTGGAACAGCTCGCCGCGATTGATCATGTATTCATCACCCATACCCATCTGGATCACATCCTGGCATTGCCGCTGATGCTCGACTCGGTGGGAGCGATGCGCGACCGCCCGGTGACGGTATACGCCATTGATAGCGTGATCGAGATCCTGCGCCAGGATATTTTCAACTGGCGCATCTGGCCGGATTTCACTGAATTGCCGGAGGGGCAACCCTACTTGCGTTACCAGGCGGTCGAAGTCTATCAGCCAACCCGTTTAGGCAAGCGCAGCATCACCGCGCTGCCTGCCAGCCACACCGTTCCGGCAGTCGGCTACCAGCTCGACAGCGGCGCGGCCAGCCTGGTGTTCAGCGGTGACACCGGCCCTAACCCGGCATTATGGGATTGGGTTAACCGCATCGAAAACCTGTGCACGGTTATCATCGAAACCGCTTTCCCGCAGGACGAACACAGCGTTGCCGTCGCATCCAGGCATCTTTCCCCCGTGTTGCTGGCAGCCGAACTGGCGCAACTCAAGCGGCCTGCGCAAGTCTATATTACGCATCTCAAACCCGGGCGCGAACAGGTCATCATGGAAGAAATCGCCCAGTGCGCCGGCAATGACCATCAGCCCCGTGTACTGGAGGAAGGCCATGTTTTCGAGCTGTAATCAGAATCGGAGCGCGAGTTACTGTAAAACCAACGCATTGGCTGAGCGGGTTGCAATAACATCCGGGCCTCTCTATTGTTAATCAGCATCCCGGTAATGAATCTATTATTTGGCTTTATCCAGTGCTGTCAGTACCTGTTGACACATCCTCTCCAGGAGGATAGGATAAATCAGTATGAGTGAGCATCATAATATCCACCAAGCCCAGCCAGAGATCGTTAAGCGTTTAAAACGTGCAGAAGGACACCTTCGGACAATCATCGCCATGCTTGAAGAACAGCGCCCCTGCCTCGATGTCGCGCAGCAATTGCACGCGGTCGAGAAGGCGGTAAGTGCCGCCAAAAAAGTGCTGATTCACGATCATATCGATCATTGCCTTGAGCACGTAGTTGGCGTATCTTCCGGTGAGGGACGTTCGGCCATTGATGAGTTTAAGGAAATTACCAAATATCTATGAAATTGGCCATGTACTCCGCAATCTCCTGATCTGGCTCGGCTGTACCCAATATTGGTATGAGGAAATGATAAAGTCATAAAATGAAATGAGTAGGCTATTCACAAAATATCTCGCGCTTGCAATGCTCGTCATTTTCATGACGAATATGGGCGTATGGAGTTTTCATTCGAACTGGCTTGCGCATGAACTTGAACACAGCGGCACGCTCGAACTGACGACGGCATCGGTCGACCATACCGATGTGCACGAGATCGGCGCATTGGCCGATGACGATGAGAAATCAACCGGCGCCATGGAGCATCAGTTGATGCACGCTGTCGACCATCTGCAGCTTTTACACGGTGCGGTCATTGACGGGATTTTTTCATTCCTGCCCAGTGCCGTCCGCTATCATTTCACCTCCTTCGATGTGGCGCTTGCGACATTCGAAGCGCCATTCCGTCCCCCCTCGCACTACCCTTCCTTAAGCTAGCCGCACGTCTGAGCGTTGGGCACAGGCGAGTCTGTGCCTGGAATTTCGTCCGTGGAGTAAGGATGCGCATCCTTTTGCGCACCTTCATGGGCCAGTTCCGACTATCCGTTTCCATGCCGTTCCGGCGCATATTTTTTGCGTTGCCGGGTTATTCAGGATGAATGAAATATGAAAAATAGCGATTTTGTCTCGCACCTGTGTCTCGCTGTTGTGCTTGCATTTGGCCCGGTTGCAGGGGCAGCTGAACGGCAAGCCAAATTTTCTGTTACCGACAAACAAATGCAGACGCTGGCTATCCGGGTCATGCCCTTGCAGAGCCAGGCAGCACCGGTCATGTTGAGTTTGCCGGCGCAAGTCGTGGTGCCGCCAGGTCGCGAGCAAGTCGTTAGCGCGCCCCTCGCCGGTTTGGCGGTCCAGCTGTTTGTGCAACAAAATCAGGTGGTGAAGCGAGGCGCACCGCTGTTGCGGCTGGTCAGCCCGGAATTGGGGCAGTTGCAATTACAGTTAATGCAAACCGCCACCCGCGCCACACTGGCGCGCCAGGCCGCGCAGCGCGAACGCGCCTTGTTCGACGAAGGCATCATTCCCCGGCGGCGCGTACAGGAAACGCATGCAGCATTGCAGGAAAGCGAAGCGGCGCTACGCCAGGCCAAGGCGGCGTTACGCCTGGCCGACATGTCAACAGCGGCGATTAACCGGATTGCCGCCGGCAAGCTGGAGGACAGCCTGACATTGCGCGCGGCGCAGGCAGGCACCGTCACCAGTATCGACGTCAAGCCCGGTCAGCGGGTGGAAGCGAGTACCGCGCTATTACGTCTGGCTCAGACCGATATCTTGTGGCTCGATATCCAGGCGCCGGTTGCCGACGCCGCCAACTGGCAGCCGGGCGCCAGACTGAAAATCCAGGGGCGCGATAGTGCGGCACGTATCGTCAGCGTCGGTTCAAGCGTGTCGGCCGGCAGCCAGACCGTTGCGCTGCGCGCCGTGGTTGAAACGGGCGCAAAGGGTCTGCGTGCCGGTGAATTCGTTAGCGTCGAATTGCCATCAGCCAGCACCTCGGAAGGATGGGATATCCCGCTGTCGGCGGTCGCTCATGACGGCAACCAGGCTTATGTATTCGTCCGCAGCCCAGATAGCTTTGAAGCCCGTCCCGTTAAGGTGATAGCCAGTGCCGGCCAGCGCGTACGCATACAGGGCGCCCTCAAGGCCGGAGAAAATATCGCTGTGAGCGGCGTAGTCGCGCTCAAGGGTGCCTGGCTCGACGAGAAGGGAGGCAACTGATGCTTTCCCGTCTCGTTCAATTCTCCTTGTCGCAGCGCCTGTTCATCCTGCTGGCGACGCTGATTGTCGCTGGTGCGGGATGGATGGCCTACCTCGGATTGCCGATTGACGCGTTCCCCGATGTGTCGAGCACCCAGGTCAAAATTATCATGAAGGCTCCCGGCATGACGCCGGAGGAAGTCGAAAGCCGTATCGCGGTGCCGATCGAAGTGGAAATGCTCGGCATCCCGAAAACCAAAATCCTACGCTCGATCACGAAGTACGGCCTGGTTGATGTAACCATCGACTTCGAGGACGGCACCGACCGCTATTGGGCGCGCCAGCAAGTCAGCGAACGCCTGGGCGGGCTGACGGGGAGTCTGCCGGCCGGTATCACGGGCGGTATGGCGCCGATCACGACGCCGCTCGGGGAAATGTTTATGTTCACCGTCGAAGGCGAAGGGTTGTCTCTGGCAGAACGGCGCAGCCTGCTTGATTGGGTCATCCGACCGGCACTGCGCACCGTGCCCGGCGTCGCCGACGTGAATGCGCTGGGTGGCGTCGTTCGCGCCTTCGAGGTCGTGCCCGATTTGCTCAAAATGGCTGCCAGCGGCGTGAATATGGCGCAGCTCAAGGAGGCGATTGAAGCCAACAATCGCAACGACGGCGCAGGACGGCTCGGCGAAGGCGACGAAGTGCTGCTGGTACGCAGCGAAGGCAGCATCAAGAGCCTAGACGACCTGCGTGCAATCGTGGTGACGATAAAGGACGGCTCGCCAGTCCGACTGGGCAATTTGGCCGAGGTCAAGATCGGCACCGTCACGCGCTACGGTGTGGTGACGCAAAACGGCAAGGGCGAAGCCGTCCAGGGGCTGGTGTTGGGATTGGCCGGCGCCAACGCGAAACAGGTGGTCGAAGGGGTGCGCAAGAAGCTGGAAGAGCTGCAACCGACGCTACCCAAAGGCGTGCAGATCAAGACGTTCTACGATCGCGCCTCCCTCGTCAGCAAGGCGGTCAGTGCGGTCTCGTCCGCGCTGCTTGAAGCGACCGTCTTGGTCGTCGTGTTGCTGGTGTTGTTCCTGGGTAATCTCCGGGCGGCATTGACGGTCGCTCTGGTATTGCCGCTGGCAGCACTGATTACTTTCATTTTAATGCGCAGCTTCGGCATGTCGGCGAACCTGATGAGTCTGGGCGGCCTGGCGATCGCGATCGGCATGCTGGTCGATGCCGCCGTGGTGGTGGTCGAAAACATCGTGCAGCGGCTGGCGACCGACCCTACCGCCGGCAAGCTGCCACGGCTGCATACGATTTATCGCGCGGTGCGCGAAGTGGCGGTGCCGGTGACGTCGGGGATTTTGATCATCATTACCGTGTTCCTGCCATTGCTTACCTTGCAGGGGCTGGAAGGTAAATTCTTCGTGCCGGTGGCGCTCACTATCGTGTTCGCGCTGGCCGGGTCTCTGGTATTGTCGCTGACGGTCATTCCTGTGCTGGCGTCGTACCTGCTGCGCGAGGTCAAGCATGAAGACCCGTGGCTACCGCGCAAGCTGCTGGCGCTCTACGAGCCGGCGCTTGCCTGGGGCCTGCGTCGGCAGCGCGTCGTCGCCGCGGTGGCGGTGGCGATGCTGCTGGCGGCTGGCGTGATCTACACTCAGGTCGGTAAAACCTTTATGCCGACCATGGACGAAGGCGACCTGATCGTCGGCATCGAGAAACTGCCCTCGGTCAGCCTGGAACAGAGTGCCGCGCTTGATCTGAAGATTCAACAAGCCATCATGCAGGCCATCCCGGAAGTGCATGGCATCGTTGCCCGTGCCGGCTCCGATGAAATCGGCCTCGACCCGATGGGCCTCAACCAGACCGACACCTATTTGTTGTTGAAGCCGAAAGGCGAATGGCGCATGAAGAGCAAGGAAGCGCTGATGGACGAAGTGCGCAAGGTGCTCGACCCCATGCCCGGCATCAAGTACAGCTTCACACAGCCGATCGAAATGCGGGTATCCGAAATGATCATCGGCGTGCGCGGCGACCTGGCGGTCAAGATCTTCGGTCCCGACCTCGGCAAGCTCAATGAGTATGCAAGCCAGGTTGAAGCGCTCCTCAAGACGGTTCCCGGCAATCAGGACGTTTACACCGTCCAGAACGACGGCGTGCAGTATCTGCGGGTGACTGTGGATCGCTTGCAGGCCGGACGTCTGGGCCTGAGCGTCGAGGAAATCCAGGACGCGCTGCGCACGCAGATCGAGGGTCAGCGGGCCGGCATCGTGATCGAGGGCAACCGGCGCACGCCGATCGTATTGCGCGGCGCTGAGGCGGTTCGCATGTCGCCAGCCGAGTTTGGCGCCATGCGGATCACGACCAAGGACGGCAGCACGGTCCCATTGACCAGTGTCGCAAAACTGGAGCGTGCCGCAGGTCCTGTCAAGATCGATCGGGAAATGGGTAGCCGCTATAGCGTGGTCATCGCCAACGTCGGCGGCCGGGATCTGGTCGGTTTCGTCGAAGATGCCAGGGCGCTCGTTGCGCAGAAGCTGCCCCTGCCCACCGGCTACCGTATCACCTGGGGTGGACAGTTCGAGAACCAGCAGCGCGCGGCGGCACGTTTGACGGTGGTGGTGCCGGTCGCACTCGGGCTGATCTTCGTATTACTGTTTGCGACCTTCGGTTCGGTGCGCCAGGCGCTGCTGATCCTCAGCAATGTCCCGTTCGCGCTGGTCGGCGGCATTGTCGCGCTGTGGGTCACCGGTGAATATCTGTCGGTACCGGCGTCGGTCGGCTTCATCGCGCTGCTGGGGATCGCGGTACTGAACGGGGTCGTGCTGGTCAGCTATTTCAATCAATTGCAAAGCGAAGGAATGAAATTGGCCGAGGTCGTCGTTCAAGGGGCGAAACGACGCTTGCGACCGGTGATGATGACTGCGGCGATTACCGCGTTTGGCCTGATCCCGCTGCTGTTCGCGACCGGGCCGGGTTCCGAGATTCAGCGGCCGCTCGCCATCGTGGTAATCGGGGGTTTGATTACTGCCACGGCGCTCACGTTGATGTTGCTCCCCATTCTGTATTTACGCTTCGCATTTTCGAAACGAGAGGTTCCCCATGTCTGAACTTTGTTTAACCCTGCTGTGTCCGCCAGAAGCCGAAGAAAGATTGCTCGATCTGCTGCTGATGCTGCCCAATACGACGGTCTTCACCAGCACACCTACCGCCGCGCACGGCCTGACCCACGAGAATATGGATCAAACCGAACAGGTGTTGGGCCGCGCGCGCGCCACCGAGGTGGAAGTCATCTTTGCTGTAGCCGACAAAGCGGCGCTGCTCGAAGCCATTCGCCAGCAATTTGCCGGCGCAGGCCTGCGTTATTGGGTGACGACGGTCGTCGAAGCGGGAGAGATCGCATGATGATTCGATTGCTCCTGATCGGCCTGTTGACCGTCTCTGGTACCACGCAGGCGGTGCAGCCTGTGAATCCGCCAGGACTCTTGCCAACCGAAATTGCACGCCCGCTGCTCGAACAGGACCCCGGCGTTGCCGCCGCGCGCGCCGGCTTGGAAGTGGCACTGCAAGAGGCGGGCATCCTCGATAAATCGCCGTATGAATGGACCACACGCGTCTTGAGTCAGCAGCGGAGATTGGAAAACGGCCCCCGCTATAACGAATGGAACGCGGGCATAGAGCGGACGATCCGGTTGCCCGGCAAAGCCGCAGCCGATCGCAACCTCGGCAAGGCAACCGTCGAAGAGTCCCAGGCGCGCTATGGCGAGGCACTGCACGAATCGGCGCGTGAACTGATGGCATTGTGGGTGGACTGGCTGGCGACGGAACGTGCCCGCGAGCTGGCCGAGAACAGTCTTCAGTCGACACAGGCCAGCCTTGCAGCCGTGGAAAAGCGCGCCCGCGCCGGCGACGCCTCGAAATTGGACGTGAACATCGCCCGCGCCGAACTGGCCGAGCAAAGGCGTATGGACAATGATGCGAAGACGCAGGCTTCCGCCGCTTGGTCGCGTCTATCCACGCGCTTTCCCGGGGTGAAGCGTCAGGTCACGGCCTTGCCCATCCCATTGCCGATCGGGGAGGACGCGGCGTCTTGGCGCGACCGCATCCTGGAGCAAAGCGATGAGTTCAAGGTCGCCAAAGCGCAAATGCAGAAGGCTCAGGCTCATGCAGAACGGGCGCGTGCGGACAAGATCCCCGATCCGACGCTCGGGGTCTATACGGCCTCGGAGATCGGTGGTCGGGAACGCTTTTCCGGGGTCATGATCAGCATTCCGATCCCAGGGGGTATACGTGACTTGCGCAGTGCCAAGGCGGTTGCTGCGGTAGAGGTTTCACGCCAGGAAGTCGAACTAAAGAAGCGCCAGCTTGAGACCGGGATCGCGAGCGCGGTCATGACTGCGCGAGGCGCCTATGACAGCCTGCTAATCGCCAACGAAGGCGCGGCGGCTATGCAAGAGAACGCCGGTCTGATGCAGCGGGCTTATGCGCTCGGTGAAGCAGAGCTGCAAGCTTTGCTGCTGGCACGTCGCCAGGCGACCGCTGCGATGAACAACGCGCTGCAAGCGCAAGTCACGGCGCTGAAGGCTTACTACGGCTTACTCGTCGACGCGCATCTCATTTGGGATTTGGAACACGACGACTAAACATTATACGGATACATCAAAAGGAGAGGTCAAAATGAATGTGAACAATGCAGAGGTAAACGAACAAACAAGCGCGTTGGGATGGCGCGGGTTGATGACGCATGAACGCTGGATCGAAGTCGGGCGCATTGTATTGACCGGCTTGATTGCGTTTTTGTATTGGCGGCAATGGGTGCCCATCGAGCTGCTGTGGGGAGCGGTCGCGATTGGTTTGTATCCGCTGGTCAAAACCGGTGTGATCGACCTGGTGCGCGAACGCAAAATCGGTACCGAAATTTTCGTCACAGTGGCCACGCTGGTCGCGATGTTCGGCGGCGAAACGGTGGCAGGCGCGGTGCTGATGGTGATTATTCTGATCGCGGAATTCATCGCCGACCTGAATATGGATCGCGCCCGCGCGTCGATCAAGTCGCTGATTGGCTCGGTGCCGCAGGTGGCGTTGATGCGCGGGGCGGACGGTGAACGCGTAGTGCCCATCGAGCAACTGAAAACAGGCGATGTGGTGCTGGTACGTGAGGGTGAAAAAATCCCGGTGGACGGCAGCATCATCGGTGGGGCGGCGTCGATCAATGAAGCACCCATCACTGGCGAAAGCCTCCCTAAGGACAAGACTATCGGCGACATTGTGTTCGCGGGCACCATCGTCGCCTCGGGCGCAGTGGATATTCAAACCGAAAAGGTCGGCGGCGATACCACCTTTGCCCGCATTATCGGCCTGGTAGAAAACGCCGAAGCGGCGCAAGCCCCGGTGCAAAAACTCGCCGACAAAGTGGCGTCGTGGCTGATCCCCGTGGTGTTTGTATTCCTGATCGCGGTCTACTTCATCACCGGCGACGTGCGCATGATTGTCACCTTGCTGATTTTTACCTCGCCTGCCGAGCTGGGGCTGGCGACGCCTTTGGTAATGATCGCCGCCATTGCGCGTGCTGCCCGCCATGGGATTTTAGTCAAGGGTGGACTGTATCTGGAGTCGCTGGCGAAAGTGGATGTGATGGTGTTCGACAAAACCGGCACGCTGACTGCGAATAAGCCTGAAGTCGTTCGAGTGGAGGCACGCGACACCCGGTTTTCCGAGCTGGAACTGTTGAGCCTGGCTGCTGCCGCCGACCGCCGTTCAGCACATCCGCTGGCCAAAGCCGTGGTGGATTACGCCACGCTTAAACAGATCGCCGTGCCGGAGCCGGACCAATATGAGCAGCTGCAAGGTCGCGGCGTTAAAGCAACCGTCTCGGGTCGCGCCGTGCTGGTCGGCAATGCTGCATTGCTGCGTGAAAACGGCGTGCAACTTACCGCAGCAATTGAAGACGGCGGACAAACGCCGGTTCATGTGGCAGTTGATGGACAATTTGCCGGGGTCATCTTTATTGCCGACTTGTTACGGCCGGGTGCGCGTGAAGCGCTGGAAAAGTTGAAAGAGACTGGCGTCAAGCGCATCGTGATGTTGACCGGCGACAACGAGGCCACCGCACGCGCGGTGGCCACGGAACTCGGCGTGGACGAAGTGCGCGCCGACTTGATGCCAGAAGACAAAGTCACCGCGATTGAAGAGTTGAAAAAGCAGGGGCATCGCGTCGCAATGATAGGTGACGGCATCAACGATGCGCCAGCATTGGCACGCGCAGATGTAGGCATCGCGATGGGCGGCGGCGGCACCCAGGCCGCGCTGGAAGCGGCTGATATTGTTTTGATGACGGATGATTTATCTAAAATAGTCAGTGCCCGTGCCATTGCCCGTCGCGCTTATCGCACGATTCAAGAGAACTTGTTTGTTGGCGTCGGCGTAGTCCATGTGTTGGGTATCACGGCAGCGCTGATGGGCTGGATTGGCCCTATCCAAGCCGCACTTCTGCATCTGGGACCGGATGTTCTGGTGTTTGTGAACTCTGCCAAATTGCTGCGTGTTCGGATTGATGGAGCTTGAACCTCCTTATATGTGCAAACAAAAAGTCGCCGCAAGGATTACTCTGCCAGCAGGTTTTTGAGTTGGTAGAGTGCCTCCAACGCAACCTTCGGGCTGAGGCTGTCCGGTTCAATCCCGGCTAGTTGTATCAGTGCCGGGTGCGGTGCGGTTTCAACAGCGGGTGCGGCGAACAGGTCGGGCTGCAGGTCGTTGCGTGTGGCGCCTTGCTCCAGCGTTACCAGATGCCTGCGCGCAGCCTGGATGACGTTGCCCGGCACGCCCGCCAGTGCGGCCACCTGCAGGCCGTAGCTCTGACTGGCCGGGCCTTCTTTCACGCTGTGCAGAAACACGATCCGGTCCTTGTGTTCGACGGCTTCGACGTGCACGTTGGCGATCTGGCGCCATTCCAGCGGCAGCCGGGTGAGCTCGAAATAGTGCGTGGCGAACAGGGTGTAGGCGCGGGTTTTTTCCGCCAGCTGGCGTGCCACCGCCCAGGCCAGCGCAAGGCCGTCAAAGGTGGAGGTGCCGCGTCCGATTTCGTCGAGCAGCACCAGGCTATTGTCGGTGGCGTTGTTCAGGATATGCGCGGTCTCGGTCATTTCCACCATGAACGTGGAACGCCCCCCGGCCAGATCATCGGAACTGCCGATACGGGTAAAAATCTGGTCGACCGGGCCGATACGCGCACTTTCTGCCGGCACCAAACTGCCACAGCAGGCCAGCAGCACGATCAGCGCTGTCTGGCGCATGTAAGTGGATTTTCCGCCCATGTTGGGGCCGGTAATCAGCAGCATCTGGCGCGTGCGCGACAGCAGCGTGTCGTTGGGGATGAAGTCGTCGATACGCGATTCCACCACCGGGTGACGTCCGCCACAAATCTCGATCACCGCCTCGTCGGTGAATTGCGGTACGCAGTAGCCCAGCGTCTGGGCGCGTTCTGCCAGGGTGCACAACACATCCAGATCGGCCAGCGCGGTCGCCAGAATTTGCAGTGCCGACAGGCCGGGCAGCAGCGCCTGCAGCAAGGCTTCGTAGAGCAGTTTTTCCCGTGCCAGTGCGCGCTCGGAGGCCGACAACGCCTTGTCCTCGAAGGCTTTCAGCTCCGGTGTGATATAGCGCTCGGCATTTTTCAGGGTCTGGCGGCGCCGGTAATCGTCGGGCACCTTGTCGCTTTGTGCGCGGCTCACCTCGATATAGAAGCCGTGCACCTTGTTGTATTCGACCTTGAGATTGGCGATACCGCTGCGTTCACGTTCGCGCGCTTCAAGGGCGATCAGAAACTCGCCGCTGTGGGTTTGCAGGCCGCGCAGTTCGTCCAGATCGGCATCGTAGCCGTCGGCAATCACGCCGCCCTCGCGGATGATGCTGGCGGGTTCCGGGCGGATGGCGCGGGTGAGAAGTTCATGCATCGCGTGTTGCGGCGTACAGGCAGCCGCGGCGGTGGCCAGCAGCGGGCTATCCCATTGCGCCAATTGGGTACCGATGTCCGGCAACAGGGCCAGGGTATCGCGCAGGCCGGACAAATCGCGCGGACGCGCGCTGGCCAGCGCGATGCGTCCGCCGATGCGCTCGATATCCACACAGCCTTGCAGCACGCGGTGCAGCTTGTCGCGCGCGCCGAATTGTTCCAGCAGGCGGCTGATCGCATCCTGGCGCTGGCGCAGCATGTCACGATCCCGCAGCGGATGATGCAGCCAGTGGCGTAGCCGCCGCGTACCCATGCTGGTGACGCATGTATTGAGTAAGGAGAGCAGGGTGGGACTGGCTTCGCCGCGCAGGGTTTCGGAGATTTCCAGATTGCGGCGGGTAGCGGCATCCATCAGCACAAATTCGCTCAGGCGTTCCACTGCCAGCCCGTTGATATGCGGCAACAGGCCGCGTTGGGTGGCCTGTGCGTATTGCAGCAAGGCCCCGGCGGCGGCAATCGCCGCAGGCATCTGCGCGCAGCCGAACGCCTGCAGGTCATGCGTGCCGAATTGCCGGGTGAGCAGTTCGGCCGCGCGTTCATTGTCAAACTGCCAGGCGGGCAGGGCACGCAGCGCGGGGTAAGTCGCCAGCGCCGCATGGGCAAAACCTTCCGCCAGCAGCAATTCGGCGGGGCGGATGCGCTCCAGTTCGGCGGCGAGCTGCGCAGCAGGGATTTCGGTCACGCGGAGGCTGCCGCTGGACAAATTCAGCCATGCCAGCCCCAGCGTGTCGCGCGCGGCGCATATCGACAGCAACAGGCTGTCGCGCTGGTCGTCGAGCAGCGCTGCATCGGTCAGCGTGCCGGGCGTGACAATCCGCGCCACGCGGCGCTCCACCGGACCTTTGCTGGTCGCCGGGTCGCCCACCTGTTCGCAGATGGCGACCGACAGTCCGAGTTTCACCAGGCGCGCCAGATACTGCTCGGCCGCGTGGTAGGGGACCCCGGCCATTTTGATCGGCGTGCCCGCCGATGCGCCGCGCGTGGTCAGGGTAATCCCCAGCAATTGCGAGGCGCGCGCGGCATCCTCATAAAACAGCTCGTAAAAATCCCCCATGCGGTAGAACAGCAGCATATCGGGATGTTCGGCCTTGATGCGCAGGTATTGCTGCATCATCGGGGTGTGCGTAGATAAGTCTTCTTTACCCATAAAATCAATTATCTATATTGTTTTATTATTTTTATTGGGGCAAATTTTGGGCAATTTGAACGAGTTTTTTCATGCCCTGCCAGATGCGCCCCAGCACGGCTGCTTTCGTTTTCCAGGTGTGGCCGTTGGACAAAATGATCGCTATCGCCATGTAACACCCAACATCGACATCAACCGATGGCCAGCTTGACCGGCTTGCCGACGCGGCTGAGCATTTCGACCAGCGTGTCGATGGTGAACTTGGCCGTTTTCTTGTTCACCACGTCGGACACGCGCGGGCGCGAGACCATCAGGATCTCGGCGGCCTCGGCTTGCTTCAGGTGATGCTCGGTAATCCAGGTGGACAGTTCTTCCATCAGTTGCTGCTTCAGCAACTGGGTGTCGTTGATCTGTTTGCGAGAGGCTGCCTGCAAACGCTTGGCTTCAGCGGGTGCGAAGCCAAGCTCCAGGAAGAGGTTCGCTCCCGGCTTCGTCACATGGCGGATTTCGGTGTCGATCTTCATTTCTGTGCCTTTCTCGCGTTGACCACGGCGCGGTAGCGCGCCTCGGCAATGCCCTTGTCCTGCTTGTTGGTTGCCTGCGTCTTCTTCTGGAAGCAGTGCAGGACATACACTGCTTCCTCAAACTTGGCGACGTACATCACCCGATAGATGCCGCTGGTTTCACGAATGCGGATTTCTTTGGTGCCGACCCCGACATCATCGAACGGCTTCCAATCGTCCGGGTCCAAACCAACTTGAACCTTGCCCAACTGGAAACCGGCAGAGCGACGTGGCTCGTCCGGGAATTCCAGCAAGTCGTCATAGGCCGAGCCCACCCAGCGAATTTCCTTTTCGTTGCTCATCGCTTCATTCCGTATAAAATATTATACGCGCCAGGGACGCAGGTCAAGCTCTATGCGACGAGTGCGAGTCAGACAGTTACTCTTGTGAGAACGTCAATCGCGCACCGTCAAAGCCCGGCGCGGCACCGCGTGCCTCTCGAAAACTACGCTCGCACACGACTGTCTATGCCCCAGTATTCGGCCCGATTTCGTGGGGCAAATTTGGGGCAATTTGAGCGCCAAACCATGCCAATCCGGGGCTTCGGCGTGGTTGGGCATAGTTGAAAGTAAGATGTTGTGTATAAATAAAAATACTCTATTCGTGGCAGTTGGTGATCGTTGCAGCTACACAATCGGGGTGTGGGCGGCGGGTGCATTCATGGTGATATTTTACCGTGCCGGCGGCATGTTCCTAATAGTGTTTGCAACTTAATGCCACGTCGGCTAGTCTGTATCAGTGTGTACTGAATAAATGGAGGTAACCATGCAACCTGATCTGCAAATGAACAGCCAGTCCGCTCAACTGGCACAGGCGCAAAACAAAGTCCTGCGCAACACCTATATGATGCTGAGCCTGACCATGATCCCGACGGTGATCGGTGCTTGGATCGGCCTGAGCCTGAATTTTTCCTTTATGGCAGTTCATCCGGTGCTGTCCATAGTCGGCATGCTGGCCGTCATGTTCGGCATGTTCTACGGCATCCAGAAAAATCGCAACAATAGCCTGGGCGTGATTCTGCTGCTGGGGGTGACCTTCCTGTTCGGCTTGATGCTGGGTCCGATCCTGCAGGCGGCGCTGCACTTCAGTAATGGCGCGCAGCTGATCGGCATGGCGGCGGGCGGCACTGGCGTGATTTTCTTCACGCTGGCCGGTATCGCCACGGTGACCAAGAAAGACTTCAGCTTCATGGGCAAGTTTTTGTTCGTGGGCCTGGTAATGCTGGTAATCGCCTCAGTGGCGAATATTTTCTTCCAGGTACCGGCTGCATCGCTGGCGATTTCGGCCATCGCCATCATGATTTTCTCCGGCTATATCCTGTATGACGTGAGCCGGATCGTGAATGGCGGCGAGACTAACTACGTGATGGCGTCGCTGGCACTTTACCTGGACATCTACAACATCTTCGTCAACCTGCTGAACTTGCTGATGGCATTTTCCGGCAACCGCAACTGACCGGTATGGGTCAGCAAAAAAGGCGCACTTCGGTGCGCCTTTTTTATGGGTATCTATTTCGGGGCTGGAAACGTCACGACAAAGGCCGACGGCTTCAATTTGCGTAAATCGGGATTCTGTGGTGCTCAGATTGAGGATACGATTGGTGCCATGAGCGGTAGGTCACGTGAGGCAGGTTTCTGGCAATAGAAAAATAAGATATCTTTTTACGGTCAAAATTAATGTCTATGGTGGTTTTTGTATGCCGTTTGGATTGAACTTTCTTTATTCGGCGTGCAAGATGTTGCCCCACAAGCTGGTACTTAGGTTGGTAAATACTTGTTACCCCTCTACACTCCTAGGCACATCCCACTGCTAGATAAAGAAATCAAAAACAATCATGGCTAAAGCAGCAAAAGAAAACAAAGACGAGCCGCTGGAAAAGCAGCTCTGGAAAGCCGCCGACAAGCTACGCAAGAACATCGACGCCGCCGAATACAAGCATGTGGTGATGGGGTTGATCTTCCTGAAATACATTTCCGATTCCTTCGAGGAAATGTTTGCCAAGCTGCAAGCAGGCGT
The DNA here is from genome assembly GCF_054605375.1 of Sulfuriferula sp. Classification (NCBI taxonomy): domain Bacteria; kingdom Pseudomonadati; phylum Pseudomonadota; class Betaproteobacteria; order Nitrosomonadales; family Sulfuricellaceae; genus Sulfuriferula; species Sulfuriferula sp. Next base: position 26,785 of record NZ_JBTSEG010000008.1, read on the forward strand.
AGGCGAAATGGCTGGTGCAGATCCCGAAGATAAAGACGAATACAAGGCGGAGAATGTTTTCTTCGTACCATCCGAGGCGCGCTGGTCTTTCCTTGTCGCCAAAGCCAAGCTGCCCAACATTGGCAGCGTGGTCGATGAGGCGATGGATGCCATCGAGAAGGAAAACCCCTCGCTCAAGGGCGTGCTGCCCAAGGTGTTTGCGCGGCAAAATCTTGACCCCGCCAGCCTCGGCGGCTTGATTGATCTGGTGGGCAATATCGCGCTGGGCGATGCCAAATCGCGCAGTGCCGATGTGCTGGGGCATGTTTTCGAATATTTCCTCGGTGAATTCGCGCTGGCCGAAGGCAAGCAGGGCGGGCAGTTCTACACGCCGCGCAGTATTGTGGAATTGTTGGTGATGATGCTTGAACCGTACAAAGGCCGTGTGTTCGACCCCTGCTGCGGCTCGGGCGGCATGTTCGTGCAGTCGGAAAAGTTCGTCGAAGAACATCAGGGCCGCGTCAACGACATCTCCATCTATGGGCAAGAGAGTAACCAGACTACCTGGCGGCTGGCCAAGATGAACCTCGCCATCCGCGGTATTGATTCATCCCAGGTGAAATGGAATAACGAAGGCTCCTTTCTCAATGACGCTCACAAAGACCTGAAAGCCGACTTCATCATCGCCAATCCGCCCTTTAATGTCAGCGACTGGAGCGGCGAACTGCTGCGCGGCGATGGCCGCTGGCAATACGGCGCGCCGCCAGCGGGCAACGCCAACTTCGCCTGGTTGCAGCACTTCGCCTATCACCTCAACCCACAGGGCAAGGCGGGCGTGGTGCTGGCCAAAGGCGCGCTCACCAGCAAAACCAGCGGCGAAGGCGAGATACGCAAGGCGCTTATCACCGACGGCAACCTCATCGACTGCATCGTCAACCTGCCCGCCAAACTGTTTTTGAATACGCAGATACCGGCAGCGCTCTGGTTCATGAATCGCGCCCGCAACAATGGCCACCCGCGCAAAAACGAAATCCTGTTCATCGACGCACGCAATCTCGGCCATTTGATCAACCGCCGCACTAAAGAACTCAGTCACGAAGACATCCAGCAAATCGCCGACACCTACCACGCATGGCTCAACTCCTCCGTCATTCCCGCGCAGGCGGGAATCCAGTTGTATGAGGACATCAAAGGCTTTTGTGCTTCCGTGCCGCTGGCGCGAGTGCAAGAACTGGACTATGTGCTTACGCCGGGGCGCTATGTCGGCCTGCCCGATGAAGAGGACGACTTCAATTTTGCCGAACGCTTTGCTGCGTTGAAAGCCGAGTTCGAGGCGCAGTTAAAAGAAGAGGCAGCGCTGAATAAAGCCATTGCGGAGAACCTGGCGAAGGTGAAGATATGAAACCGCCAATTCAGCCGCTCCCAACCCACATTGACACCCTGCATGGAGAGATCAGGCAACTGATTGAAACGGCCAAAATCCATGTGGTCTCGCAGGTCAATCAAGCACTGGTGCTCACATATTGGCAAATCGGGAAGAGGATTAAAATAGAGGTGCTGGAAGCTGGGCGGGCGCAGTATGGCGCTACCGTACTGAAACAACTGGCACAACGCCTGACCCGCGAATATGGCAGCGGTTTTAGCCACTCCAGCCTAACTAGGATGGCGAAGTTTTATGACTATCTGCCCGGTCACGAGATTGTTGCGACACTGTCGCAACAATTGAGCTGGTCGCATTTTGTCGAACTCATCAAGATTGAAGAGGATGTCAAGCGCGAGTTTTACACCAGCATGTGCGTCAGCGGACGCTGGTCGGTGCGCACACTGCGCGAGCGCATGGACAGCATGCTCTTTGAGCGAACAGCCATTTCCAAACAACCCGATGAGGTCGTGCAAAACGAGTTGGCTTCGCTACAACAGCACCAAACTTTTGCCCCACAACTGTTTCTGAAAGACCCGTATCTGCTGGATTTTCTCGACCTGAAGGATAACTTCACCGAAAAGGATTTGGAAAATGCCATCCTGATGGAGCTGGAGCGTTTCATTCTGGAGCTGGGCAGCGACTTTGCCTTCATGAGCCGCCAGAAGCGCATCCAGATCGGCGGCAACGATTACTACATTGACCTGCTTTTCTACCACCGCAAACTGCGGCGACTGGTTCTGCTTGAACTCAAGCTGGGCGACTTCAAACCCGACTACAAAGGCCAGGTAGAGCTGTATTTGAAATGGCTCGCCAAGCACGAACAACAGCCCGGTGAACAATCTCCCATCGCCATCATTCTGTGTAGCGGCAAGGATGCCGAAGTGGTGGAACTGATGGATTTGGAGCCAGACCACATCCACGTTGCCGAATACTGGTTGCAACTCCCGCCCAAGGAAACCCTGCAAGCCAAGTTGCACAAGGCCATGCAGGAAGCCAAGGCGCGGCTGGAGTTCCGGCGTAACGGAGAGCAGGATGAATAAGGCGTGGAATTTCGAGGCGCAGTTGCTGGAAGAGGCGGCGCTAAATAATGCCATAGCCGAGAATTTGGCGAAGGTGAAGGCATGAGCGAGTGGGTTAAAACTTATCTAGGTGAGTTAACAGAGTTAGTAACTAAAGGAACCACACCATCTGAAAAAGATGGTGCTTTTTCTGACTCCGGTATCAATTATATAAAATCAGATGCGGTTAATTATGACGGCAGAATAGATGCGTCAAAATTTGTATATATAAGTAAAGATATTCATGAAAAATTTAAGAGATCACAGTTAAAAGTAGATGATGTTTTGTTCTCAATGGCGGGCGCTTTCTTGGGTAAGACCGGGATAGTCAAGGAAGATATGCTTCCAGCCAATACAAATCAGGCTATCGCAATAATTAGGCTGGATAAGTCCAAAGCGCAGCCAAGATTTATTAATTATTTTTTGAGACAGGATGCTGTTGTTGACTTTGTTAACAACATGTCAGGACAGTCAGCACAGCCAAACATAAATTTCCAAGAAATCAAGAGTATTGAAATTGATCTTCCGCCGCTGGAAGAACAAAAAGAAATTTCTGCCGTGCTCAGCAGCCTCGACGACAAAATCGACCTGCTGCACCGCCAGAACCAAACCCTCGAAGCCATGGCCGCAACCCTGTTCCGCCAGTGGTTCGTGGAAGAGGCGCAGGAGGATTGGGAAGAGGTTGCTGTAGGTGATTATGTTGAGCTAAATCGTGCAAGCATCGACAAAAACTATACGCATAAAATAATTGAATATTTAGATACAGGTTCACTGACAGAAGGACAAATTGAGGACCTTCAATTGCTTACTTTGGATGAAGCACCAAGCAGAGCAAAGCGTATTGTGGAGCATAACGATGTTCTGATCTCAACGGTAAGACCTGACCAAAATCACTATGGGATTATTAAAAATCCAATTGATAACTTGGTGGTCTCTACTGGTTTCTGTGTTTTAACATGCACGAAAATTGACCCGCACTTTATCTATTTGCTGTTGACAAATGATGAGATGACGGACTATTTGCACACGATTGCTGAAGGTTCTACATCAACTTATCCATCTTTGAAGCCTTCCGATATTAGCGCTATTGTTTTTCAATTACCGCCAGATGACAGGTTGAAAGAGTTTGCAGTCATTGCCCACAATTCTTGGGAAAAAATCGAGAAGAACCATATTCAAATCCACACCCTCGAAAAACTCCGCGACACCTTGCTGCCCAAGCTGATGAGCGGCGAAGTTCGGGTGGTCGCATGAAAAAAATGCCCCCCAAAACATTGCAAATCCGCAACAGCACCGCCGAATTCCTGATCTTTACATCGCAGGTAGGCGAAAACAGCATCGAGGTGCGGGTAGAAGAAGGGACGGTATGGCTGACGCAGAAGCTGATTGCGGAGCTGTTTGATAAAGGCCGAAGCACTATCACGGAACATTTGCGCAATATCTTCGACGAGGGGGAGTTGGAGGAAGATTCAGTCTGTCGGGATTTCCGACAGACTGGCCCGGATGGCAAGAATTACCAAACCAGGTTCTATAATCTGGAGGTCATTATTTCGGTGGGCTACCGGGTAAACTCCCTCCGTGCAACGCAATTTCGCCAGTGGGCAACTGGAGTACTGCGGGAATTTGCCATTAAGGGCTATGTGCTCGACAAACAGCGTCTTAAGAATGGCAGCTTTTTGGGCGAGCAGTATTTTGAGCGTCTGCTGGAAGAAATCCGCGAGATACGCCTGAGCGAGCGCCGCTTCTACCAGAAGATCACCGACATCTATGCCACCAGCCTTGATTACAACAAGGATGCAGGAATCACTCAGGCATTTTTTGCCAAGGTGCAGAACAAGCTGCATTTTGCGATTCATGGCGGCACGGCGGCAGAGCTGATAGTGCAGCGCGCGGATAGCGGCAAAGACTACATGGGACTGACCAGTTGGGAAAAAGCGCCGGATGGCAAGATACTGAAAACTGATGTGGTCATCGCCAAAAACTACCTGAATGAAACCGAGCTATCAGCCTTGAGCCGCATCGTGAGCATGTATCTGGATTATGCCGAAGACATGGCGCTGCGGAAGATACCGATGTCCATGGAAGATTGGGCTATTAAACTGGACGCCTTCCTGCAATTCAACGAGCGCGATATTCTGGATAACCCCGGCAAGGTGACGGCGGAAATGGCCAAAGCTTTTGCTTTGACGGAATTTGAGAAATACCGTGTGGTTCAGGATCGCTTGTTCAGCTCTGATTTCGACAAGGCCGTACAGGCGTTGGGAAAAAAAGATGACTAAGTTGACCGAATCCGCCATCGAAGACTTCGCCATCAAGCTGTTCGAGCGCATGGGCTGCGACTGCATCCATGACCGGATGGCTATAGATTGTAGTCAACTGAAAATGGCAGTGACGAATGACAGGGGCATCAGTTGTCCGGAATTGCCGGACAACTGATGCGGAGGGCACGTCATAGAGTCAACTGTTCGGTGATTCCAGACAGTTCAAGGGCGATCAACAACGGGATGGTTGCCATGTTTACCGATTAAGAATAATATTGCTGGCAATATGATAATAATTCTTGATACCAATGTTTTAGTGGCGGCTGTGCGTAGCCCCGCAGGGGCTGCGGCGGAAATCATGCGACGCATCTTGCGGAGCGAAATAAAAGCAGTTGCAAGCGTACCGCTGTTTATGGAGTATGAGGCGGTGTTGCTTCGCCCCGTTCATTTAAAGGCGGCGCGGGTTTCGGCGGCGGACGTGAATAATTTGCTGGATGTGTTGGCTGGCGTGGTTGTGCCGGTTGAGGTGTTTTATCTGTGGCGTCCGCAACTCAAGGATGCCAACGACGACATGGTGTTGGAGGCGGCGGTGAGCGGCCAGGCCGATGCCGTTGTGACGTTTAATATCAGGGACTTTTTGCCATCGGCGCAAAAATTTAATTTAAAAGTGATGAAGCCGAGTGACTTTTTAAAGGAGCTACGCGATGGGAACCACTAGCAATTACGCTTTGCGTTTGCCTGCTTCACTCAAGCATTCCGTTGAGCAGGTCGCGCGGGATGATGGCACTTCGCTCAACCAGTTTATTGTGACTGCGATTGCAGAGAAACTGGCAGCGATCAAGACGGCGGGTTATTTTCAGGAGCGGGCAAAGCGCGGCAATCTGGATGCGGCGCTGGCTTTGCTGAACCGCAAGGGTGGCGAGCCGCCGCAAGCAGGCGACGAGATTTTATAGACGATGCCTAACAAGCTGACCGAAAACGCTATCGAGGACTTTGCTATCAAGCTGTTCGAGCGCTTGGGCTACAGCTACGTTTATGCGCCGGACATTGCGCCCGATGGCGAGCAGCCGGAGCGTGGGCATTACGGTGAGGTGTTGCTGGCAGGGCGGCTGGCGCAGGCACTCAAGCGTATCAACCCCAAGTTGTCGCCTGCGCTGTTGCAAGATGCGTTGAAGGAGGTGCAGCGCATTAGCTCCCCCGACCTGTTAGCGAATAACGAAGCCTTTCACCGTCTGCTCACCGAAGGCGTGAAGGTGAGTCGCCAGCAAGACGGCAATCAGCGCGGCGATCTGGCATGGCTGATCGACTTCGCTCATCCAGAGAACAATGAATTCGTTGTTGCCAATCAATTCACAGTAATCGAGAACCATCAGAACAAGCGGCCCGACCTGGTGTTGTTTATCAACGGCATTCCGTTGGTGGTGATCGAACTCAAAAACGCCATCGATGAAAACGCCACGATCAAGACAGCGTACCAGCAGTTTGAAACCTACAAACAGACTATCCCCAGCCTGTTTACTCCCAATGCATTTTTGGTGATCTCAGATGGACTTGAGGCCAAGGCAGGTTCTTTGTCGGCAGGATCGTCGCGTTTCATGTCCTGGAAAAGCGCCGACGGCAAGGCGGAAGCCTCGCATCTGGTGAGCCAGTTGGAGACGCTGATACTGGGCATGCTGAACAAGGCCACGCTGCTGGATTTGCTGCGCCACTTCATCGTGTTTGAAAAGAGCAAAAAGGAAGACCCGCAAACCGGCGTCATCAGCATCAGCACGGTAAAGAAGCTGGCGGCTTATCACCAGTATTACGCGGTGAATGCGGCGGTGGCTTCCACGTTGCGTGCGGCAAATATGAGCGATAGTTTGCTGGTTGAGCAAACTCCGGCTAGCTATGGCTTGCCTGGGGTGGCGCAACAGCCCAAGGGCGACAAGAAGGCCGGGGTGGTGTGGCATACGCAGGGTTCGGGAAAGTCGCTCTCGATGGTGTTTTACACCGGCAAGATTGTGCTGGCGCTGGATAATCCGACCGTGCTGGTGATTACCGACCGCAACGATCTGGACGATCAGCTGTTCGATACTTTCGCTTCATCCAAACAACTGTTGCGTCAGGAGCCGGTGCAGGCAGCGGATCGCGGGCAGTTGAAAGAATTGCTGAAGGTGGCCTCCGGCGGGGTGATCTTTTCCACCATACAGAAATTCCAGCCCGATGAGGGCAATGTGTACGAGCAGTTGTCCGACCGGCGCAACATCGTGGTGATTGTCGATGAAGCGCACCGCACACAGTACGGTTTTAGCGCCAAGACCGTGGACGAGAAAGACGCCAACGGTGAGGTGATCGGCAAGAAGGTGGTGTACGGCTTTGCCAAATATCTGCGCGATGCGCTGCCCAACGCGACCTATCTGGGATTCACCGGCACACCGATTGAAAAAACCGATGTGAACACGCCGGCGGTGTTCGGTAACTATGTGGATATCTACGACATTGCTCAGGCAGTGGAAGATGGCGCCACCGTGCGGATTTACTACGAAAGCCGCTTGGCCAAAGTCGGCTTAAGCGAAGAAGGAAAAAAGCTGATTGCCGAACTGGACGAAGAGCTGGATCAGGAGGATCTGACTGATACGCAGAAAGCCAAGGCCAAGTGGACAAAGATGGAGGCGCTGATCGGCAGCGAGCAGCGCATCAGGAATATTGCCAAGGACATCGTGGCGCACTTCGAGGCGCGGCAGGAGGTGTTTGCAGGCAAGGGCATGGTGGTGAGTATGTCGCGGCGCATTGCCGCAGAACTGTACAAAGAGATCATTGCGCTCAAGCCTGAGTGGCACTCCGATGATTTGAACAAGGGCGCAATCAAGGTGGTGATGACGGCGGCCTCAAGCGATGGCCCGCTGCTGGCCAAACACCACACCACCAAGGAACAGCGCAAGCAACTGGCCGAGCGCATGAAGAACGACGACGACCCGCTCAAGCTGGTGATCGTGCGCGATATGTGGCTGACCGGCTTTGATGCGCCGAGCATGCACACGCTCTACATCGACAAGCCGATGAAGGGGCACAACCTGATGCAGGCGATTGCGCGGGTTAACCGGGTACACAAGGACAAGCCGGGCGGCCTGGTGGTGGATTACTTGGGCATTGCCGCCGACCTGAAGGCGGCGCTGTCGTTTTATTCCGATGCGGGCGGCAAGGGCGACCCGGCACTGGCGCAGGAGCAGGCGGTGAGTCTGATGCTGGAGAAGCTGGAAGTGGTGTCCGCCATGTATCACGGCTTTGCTTATGAAAATTATTTCGAGGCAGAAACTTCACAAAAGCTGTCGCTGATACTGGCGGCGGAAGAACACATACTCGGGCTGGAGGATGGCAGGAAGCGCTATATCAACGAGGTGACGGCGCTGTCTCTGGCGTTTGCCATCGCTGTGCCGCACGAGCAGGCGATGGATGCACGCGACGAAGTAGGATTTTTTCAGGCGGTGAAAGCGCGCCTCGCCAAGTTCGATGGCACGGGTACAGGGCGCAGTAATGAAGAGATCGAAACCACCATTCGCCAGGTAATCGACAAGGCGCTGGTATCGGAACAGGTGATCGACATCTTCGACGCGGCGGGCATCAAGAAGCCGGACATTTCGGTCTTGTCCGAAGAGTTTTTGGCGGAGCTTAAAGGTTTTGTGCACAAGAACGTGGCGTTGGAGGTTCTGAAAAAGTTGCTCAGCGATGAACTGAAAGCGCGAGCTAAAAAGAATCTGGTGCAGAGTAAATCTTTGATGGAGATGTTGGAAAACGCCATCAAGAAATACCACAACAAGATTCTGACCGCCGCCGAGGTGATGGAGGAGCTGATCAAGATCAGCAAGGAAATCGTTGCTTCCGATGCCGAAGCTTCACACATGGGTTTGAGCGATTTTGAATATGCGTTCTATACGGCGGTTGCTAGCAACGCCAGCGCAAAAGAGTTGATGCAACAAGACAAGCTACGCGAACTTGCGGTGGTATTGACACAGCGGGTGCGTGAGAATGCATCGATAGATTGGACGATTAAGGAAAGCGTGCGGGCCAAACTAAAGGTAATTGTGAAACGCACCCTGCGCCAATTTGGTTATCCGCCGGATATGCAGCTACTTGCCACCGAAACGGTATTGAAGCAGGCAGAGATGATTGCGGATGAGCTGGCGAGCTAGTCGCAAAGGATATTCAAGGCGTTGCGCCGGAGGTAATTACGCTGTGCTTCATTACTGCTGGTGAGCTTAATTGTTGAACGTCTCCTTCGGGTAGGCTGCTGCACATTACGAAGGTCGGCATTTGGGCAAAGTTTTTACAAGGCCGTCTGACTCCTTTGGGGCGATTTGAGACTATCGCCTACCGGCAGAAACGTGCACCAAGCAGCCGCTCACGCTTTGTTTCTACACGGGGGGTGATGGAATTCAGTGTCGATTAATCTGATATTTTCACACTGCGTTCCAGATGCATTTTTATAAGTCAGCGTTCAAATATCGCGATGGATTCCACATGAGCGGTATGCGGGAACATGTTGGCAATGCCCGCTGCGCGCAGACGGTAGCCTTTTTCATGCACCAGCACAGCGGCATCACGGGCCAGTGTGGATGGATTGCAGGATACATAGACAATACGGTTTGGGGCATCGGTGCCGAGTGACTCCACCAATTTGGACGCGCCGTCGCGTGGCGGATCAATCAGCATTTTGTCGAAATGGCCGAGTGCAGTCAGTTGCTCTGCGCTGATTTCGAACAGGTTTTCCACCCTGAATTCGGTGTTGTGAATACCATTGCGTTCGGCGTTCTGGCGGGCGCGGGCGACCAGTTCCTTGCTGCCCTCGATGCCCACCACCTGTTTGGCGCGACGCGCGATGGGCAGGGTGAAATTTCCTAATCCGCAGAACATGTCGACAATACGCTCAGTGGGTTGCGGGTCGAGCAACTGCATGGCGCGCCGCATCAGCACCGGATTTACCGCGGTATTGACCTGGGTGAACTCGCTCGGGCGGAACGGCATCACCAGATTGAATTCGGGCAGCGTATAGGCCAGCTCCGGCGCGTCCAGCGGATAAAACGGCACGATGGTGTCGGGCCCCTTGGATTGCAGCCACCATTGAATCCGGTGAGTGTCGGCGAAACTGCGTAACAGGACTTCGTCGGCTTCAGCCAGCGGCACCATGTGGCGAATCACCAGCACATCCACCGCATCGGTCGCGGCGAGTTCGAGCTGCGGGAGCTGGTCGCGAATGGTGAGCTGCATGATCATTTCGCGCAGATGCGGAATGAGCGCCGAAATGCGCGGCGGCAGCACCTCGCAACTGGTCATCTCGGCCACAAAGCTGCTCTTTCTTTCATGAAAGCCAACCAATACCCCACCTTTCTTTTCAACCAGCCGCACCGACAGCCGCGCCCGGCTGCGGTAGCCCCAGGCCGGGCCGTGGATGGGCGAGAGCATGGTTTCCGGGCGGACCTTGCCGATGTGCGCCAGATTGTCTTCCAGCACGCGTTGCTTGGCGGCGATCTGCGCCGACGGTTCCATGTGTTGCAGGCTGCAGCCGCCGCATACGCCAAAGTGCTTGCAGCGCGGTTTCACGCGGGCCGGGCTCTCGCGCAGGATGCGGGTGATCTGCGCCATTTCGAACGACTCTTTTTTGCGGTATACCGAGTAGGTGACGGTTTCGCCGGTGAGCGCGCCATCCACAAAAATGGCTTTGCCGTCGCGATGCGCGACGCCGCGGCCTTCATGGTTGAGGGATTCGATATCGAGGGTCAGTGCAGTGGGATTCATCTGGATGGAAAGTATTAACTGAATGCGTGAATAAAAATATGCTTTGCGGAATGACGATTACGGCACGGGCTTTTGATGGACACGTACCAGTACGATGCGCGGGCCGCTCATTTTTTTGACCACCACGTCGAAATGCTCGAATTCAATCTTGTCGCCTTCCTTGGGGAGATTGCCGAGTTTCCACATGATCAGGCCACCGATCGAATCCACTTCTTCGTTGTCGAGCTCAATACCCAGTGCGCGTTCCAGGCTGAATATCGGCAGGCTGCCCTTGCCGATCAGGGTGCCATCATCGAGTTTTGTCCAGTCGTTCTGGCTATGGCCGAATTCGTCACGGATTTCGCCAACCAATGCGCTCAGCATGTTGTCCAGCGTGATAAACCCCAGTGGCGGGCTGCCTTTGTGGCCGATGACGGCGAAGTGCGACGCGCCATTCCGAAAGCGGCGAAACAGCTCCATGGCCGATGTTTCCGGCGTGACATGCAGAACCGGGCGGATAAATCTTTCCAGGTCTTTAACATTGCCTTCCTTGAGCTCGGCCAGGAACAGGTTTTTCAGATGAATAACACCTTTGACCTCGTCATTTTCATCCAGATACGGATAACGGCTGAAACGATGGTGGGAAATGAGTTCGAGATTTTCCGCCAGGGTATGCGTGGCAGATAATGCGATGGCCTCATTAAATGGCCGCATCAACTCGGTGACCTCCAGATCGCTGAAGTCCAGGGTATGGGCGAGCACGTTCCATTCGTCACGGGTCAATTTCTCGGACGCCCGGCTGCTTTTCAGGATGAGCTTTAATTCATCGGAGGAATAATGCGCATCGTGACCATGCGAGCGATCCAGTCCGGTAATTCTTAGTACCCAGTTGGCACTGGCGTTAAGCACCCAGATCGGCGGATACATCAGCCAGTAAAAGCCATACAGGGGGATGGCCGTCCACAGCGCCACTTTCTCGGTCAGGCGGATTGCCATGGACTTGGGGACCAATTCGCCGACCACGATATGCAGGAATGAAATGGTGAAAAACGCGAAGAAAAAAGCGATGGCGTGAACCAGTTTGGGTGATCCGACCCCAATCCAGGTCAGCAAAGGTCTCAGCAATTCGGCAAAGGCCGGTTCGCCGATCCAGCCCAAACCCAGCGAGGCCAGGGTAATGCCGAGCTGGCAGGCAGACAGGTAGGCATCGAGCTGGGCGTGAACCCTGGCAAGGATGCGGCCGCGTAGCCCATAGACCTTGGCGATTGCCTTCACGCGAGTCTGGCGTAGTTTGACCATGCCGAATTCGGCGGCCACAAAAAAACCGTTCAGCGCCACCAATAGCAGCGCAACCAAAATCAAAAACAGGTTACTACCCATAACAAGAACGCAACTCGCCCCTGTCTTTTCTGGTTGTCGGGTTGTGTTTTGTAAAGTGCAATGACATGAGAAGCTGGATGCAGCAAGGCTCAGGATTCGGCTGAGCGACCGTACTACCAGCTATTTGAGCCATTGGAGCGCGCGTGTTGTCTGGGCGTGTTCTTGTATCCATGCGTGAAGTTAATGCTCTGCAAATGCATTGGTTGGTACTGGTTACGGTTTCGATATCAAAAGCAGAAATGGGGGGCATGACAACGCGCCGCGAATCGGGAGAGGCTATTTTACCCGATTACACGGCGCGTTCGGATGACGCCTGTGGAAACAGCGTTTACAGTGCGGCTTCTTCCGCGCTGATCAAGGCATTGATCAGTGCAATATTCACATCGATGTAGGCCACCATGCATTGTGCCGAGCCGCTCTCGATGCGGGCATCGTTGTTGGCTTCGCATGCCAGGGCCAGTTCCAGGAATCCGGCATGGACGCCGCTGCCATCTACCAGTGCCTGCTGGATATCGCTCGCCAGGTTGAGGTCGGCAATGGCGTCCTGGATCGGCATGTCGAGCATTTCACCCAGTACCGAGAACAGGCCGGTCAGATAAAGTTCGTCGCCATTCACAGGCTGCATGCTTTTACCGGCCAGTGCCTTCATGAAACTCGCACGGGTCAAGGCGCGTTTCAATAATGTCGGGCTGATGCTTGCTGATTTGCCGCTGCTATGCAGCAGCAGGGTGAGCCAGCGATACAGCCCGGCATGCCCCATGCGTTGCAGTACCTGGCCGATCGAATTGATTTCGTTAACGACGCCGTTGCCTGCGCTATTGGCAAAACGAATCAGGCGATAGCTGAGTACCGCATCCATTCTCAGCAGCGATTCCACTTCAGCCATATCGGAATGGGCCATGACGCGGTCGATGAGCTCAAGTAAACGCAGACGATTTACCGGCACATCCGTACCGGCTTTCCCACCGGTCTGGGTGACGAAAGCGCCTTGAAACAGGCCAAATCCGAGTTGGCGCGCTACTTCCATGGTTTCGGCGTTGCAGATGTCTGTAGCGATTAGCTGGCCAGCCCCCATGCTGCGCAGGTTGCGCACCAGGTGGTCAAGATGAATGGCGTCATAGCGGCTGACATCGATGCGTACTGCCTGGGTCACCGCAACCAGCGCTTGCCAGGCGGCGTCGCCGTTAATTTGATCCAGGATGATACGATAGCCGCGTTCGCTCAGGTGCTGGATTCTGGGCAACAGGGCCGGGATGTCGGCCACTTCGGCATGTACAGCGAAGATGATATTTTGCGGGGGCAGATATTCGATATCAGCTGACATCAGGGTGTCGGTTGTCACGCTGGCCAACAGGATGTTTTTCCTTAGTGCGCCTTCTTCAGCCAGCGAATACAATCCTGCAAGCAGGGTTTCGTCTTCGGCATTGCGTAATTTCGGCATGGAAGCCTGGCCGTGGCTATAAGCCAGCTTGACGCGCAACGTCAGTTCGGCGGCATGAATTTGCCCATCACGGTCGTATATTGTCTGCTGCAACAGCAGGCGCTCGCGGATTTCATCCTGACGCGACGGGAGACCTTCCGTTTCGACGGCCAGCACATGGGTGGATATACCATGCCAATCCCCGGCAACCGTGTTGACGATACGGGTCTTGTCGCAGGAATTTTGAATGACGTCGTTTCTCATGATGATCTCCGGCACTTGTTTACGTCTAGAGATAAGCAGCAATTGTGCCACCCCTGAATTCCAGTTTATTGGCGGGCGAAAAATGCCTGCAAGCTAGGATTGACGCCATGACTAGGCTAAACTGAAAACATGAAATCCGAGTCCTTGGAAGCTGCCACCCGTTGGCATTTCGTCAACGCTGTCGAACAACTCGTCGAAGCGGCGCTGATTCGTGTCCACACCGCGGCCAATGAGGCACTGCGCTTGCGCGGTGCCTTCCATCTGGTGCTGGCGGGCGGCACCACGCCGCGTGTGCTGTATGCACGCATGAACGAGCTGGATACCGACTGGCGTGGCTGGCATATATGGTTTGGCGATGAACGCTGCCTGCCTGCCGATCACCCCGGGCGCAACAGCCGAATGGCACGCGATGCCTGGCTGGCAGGTAGCGCGATTCCAGACGCACAAATTCATCCGATACCGGCCGAATTGGGCGCATCCGCTGCGGCTGCAGCCTATGCCGGCAGTCTCCATGATGTGGGGGAATTCGATCTGGTACTGCTGGGGTTGGGGGAAGATGGGCATACGGCCAGCCTTTTTCCGGGCCATGATTGGGGTACCTGCCCGGATAGCCCTGAAGTGCTAGGGGTACATGACGCTCCCAAGCCGCCTCCGGAACGGGTGAGCCTGAGTGCGCGCCGCCTCGGCCGTACACGTGCATTGCTGTTTCTGGTGAGTGGTACGGGTAAATGCGATGCTGTCGCGGCCTGGCGCCGCAATGAGCCGATACCGGCGGCATCGGTTCGGCCTGCGGCAGGCGTGGATGTGCTGGCTGAACGTATTTGTATCCGGCAAAATGGGGATGATGCATGAATCCGTTCAAGTACCTGATCGTACCCTTGGCCCTGTTAACCGGTATCGTCCAGGCGGCACCGTTGGACGAAAAACTCACGACTCAGGACGATCAGAAGGCCATTGCGATCACCATCTACAATAATGACCTGGCACTGGTTAAAGATCAGCGCCAGGTCAATCTGGGCGCAGGCTTCAACAAACTCGCATGGCGCGATGTGGCGGCGCGCATGCAGCCGGAAACCGCTCTGCTGCGTAACTTGTCCGATGCAAAAGGCTTCCACTTGCTGGAGCAGAATTTCGACTTCGACTTGCTTACGCCGCAAACCCTGCTGGAAAAATACGTCGGCAAACAGGTCAGCGTGATCAGCACCAACCCGGCGACCGGCGCAGAAACGCGTGAACCGGCGACGGTGCTGGCCACCAATGGCGGTACGGTGCTCAAGTTCGGCGACCGCATCGAAACCGGCGTACCGGGACGTCTGGCATTCGCCGGGGTGCCGGATAATCTGCGTGACCGGCCCACGCTGGTGATGAGCATGATGAATCCGCGTTCGGGTGTGCAGAATCTGGAGCTGTCTTATCTGACCGGTGGCCTGTCATGGCGTGCCGATTATGTGGCGGAGTTATCCGGCCAGGATGACACAATGGATTTGAATGGCTGGGTTACCCTCACCAACCAGAGCGGCGCCAGTTACCGCAATGCCCGGCTGCAATTGGTTGCAGGGGACGTCAACCGGGTGCAAACAGCCATGCCAGCCAACGTGTTGCGCGGGAAAATGCAAACCCAGGTAGCCGAAGCGGCACCGCTGGCACAGGAAAACCTGTTCGAATACCATCTCTATACTCTCAACCGCCCAACCACGCTGGCCGAGCAGCAAACCAAACAGGTTGCGCTGCTGTCTGCCACGGCTATTCCGGTGCGCAAATCGCTGGAACTGCATGGTGCAGAGTATTACTACCAGGGCAGCTATGGCGAGCTTGGGCAAAAGCTGAAGGTTGGCGTGTTCCTTGAATTCGACAACAAAGGCGGCGGCCTGGGCGTGCCCTTGCCCAAAGGCGTGATTCGTCTGTACAAGAAAGACAGCGCAGGCAACGCCCAATTCATCGGTGAAGACCGTATTGATCACACCCCGAAAAACGAGCAGGTGCGGTTGAAACTGGGCGATGCATTCGATGTGACTGCAGACAGAAAGCAGACCGATTTTCAGAAGATTGGCGCGGGCGGACGCAATAACAACGTGTTTGAATCGGCCTACCAGATTACCCTTAAAAATGCCAAAAACCAGCCGGTGACCGTCAAGGTATTCGAGCCCATGCCGGGTGACTGGCAGGTGCTGTCGGAATCGCTACCGCATACCAAAGAGGCGGCGGGAACGGCATTGTGGAAAGTGCCGGTGGCGGCTGAAGGCAAAACGGTGCTGACTTACCGGGTGCGGGTGAAGTATTGAGGCCCGGGATGTTGTTCAGCCTGGCTACTCCCGGCCGATTGTCTGAATCACTGGTCAGTCAGTAACGTGAATCCGGCCTCCGCTGTGGCTGTATCAATATCAATCTGCACGACACAGTACTCATTATTTTCATCGATGGGTGTGGGATCGTCTGCACAACTGCAACCGGCAATGATGCTGGTATAAAAAATACCCAGTTTGACGCGTAGGTGACCGTCTGTTTCAGTCGTGCCGATGACGATCACATCGAGTATGTTGTCCAGCGCATAGCTGCCCGTGGTTAAACCCTGCTGCAAGGGAAGCTGGCTGGCATCGAGCTGTTTAATTTCGTTTTTGAGCGCGTGGTTGAAGCCGGGCGTTCCCCAGGCCTGTAATGAATCTGCTAACTTTGGCATATCAGTTGGCGCCTTGTGCAAGCCCTGCGGGCAGCGGTTGCGTCGCCTGTCTTTGGCTGCGCAGGTCCCACCAGTTGCGTAATGCGATCAACAGGCCCAGTCCAAAGAATGCGCCGGGAGGCAGAATGGCCAGCAAAAAACCTTTGTAATCGGGAATGATGTGGATAACAAAGATTTTTGCATCCGGGCCGAATGCCAGATCCAGGCCTGCAAACAACGTGCCCTTGCCGATCACTTCACGCATTGCGCCGAGCAGGGTGATAACCATGGTGAGGCCGATACCCATCATCATGCCGTCGAGCATGGAGGGCAGCACCGGATTCTTGGCGGCGAAGCTGTCGGTGCGTGCCAGCACGATGCAATTGGTCACGATCAGCGGCACAAAAATACCCAGCACCAGATACAGCGGATGGACAAAGGCATTCATCGCCATGTCGATCACGGTAACCAGCGCGGCAATGACCAGGATGAAAACCGGGATGCGGATTTCATGGGAGACCAGGTTGCGAATGGCGGAAATTGTGCCATTACTGAAGGTCATGACCAGCGTCGTGGCAAGTCCCAGTCCGACCGCGTTGACCACCGAATTGCTGATGCCGAGTAGCGGGCAAAGCCCCAGCAGTTGGACGACGCCGGGGTTCTGTTTCCACAGACCGTTGACAATGATGTCGCGATATTGGCTCATGGGCTTTACTCCGGGGGTGTTTTCGGGCGCGGCGCGGGCGCATACAGGGCTTTGCGATGCGCTGCTTCGTATTGTAGGGCATGGTGTACCGCCTTGACTACCGCGCGCGGAGATATCGTGGCACCGGCCATGTAATCAAATTGGCCGCCGTCTTTTTTGACCTTCCATCCATCTCTGCCGGGATTGTCCAGCGTCTTGCCGTCGAAGATGTGTATCCAGGTACTTTTGGCGACATCGATGTAATCGCCTAATCCGGGCGTTTCCTTGTCGCTGACTACCCGTACGCCGATAATACGGCCATGGGTATCGACGCCTACCAGCATGTCGATATCGCCGCTGTAGCCATCCGGGGCTACAACCTCCAGTACCATGGCTACCGGCACACCGGCTTTGCGTGCGCGCCAGACATGGCTGGGAAACGTGGTGCCCAGCAGCTTATGCGGTGGTAGCAACAGCGCATCATGCAGAGGGTTGTTGTCATAGCTGCCGGGAACCAGTGTTTCGCTGATGAGTTTCAGCCGCGCTGCATCCTCGTTATGCTTGATGATCGCGCGCGTAATGTTGTAAGTGAATGCCAGCACGGCCGTACCGACAATGGCGAAACCCAGCAGGACCAGCGCGGCACGGGTTGCAGAACGCAATAACGGGGTCATTCGTCAGGTTCTTTCTGCTTGTGCCCGTACACTTTGGGTTGCGTGTACGCGTCAATCAGCGGCACCGTGATATTCATCAGCAGGACTGCAAATGCCACGCCATCCGGATAGCCGCCCAGAGTACGGATCAGATAGGTGAGCATGCCGATACCGGCACCGAAAATCAGTTTGCCGCGTGGTGTCGTAGCGCCGGATACCGGGTCTGTCGCGATGAAAAATGCGCCCAGCATGGCCCCGCCGGTGGCGAGATGAAACCAGGGCGAAATATAGCGATCCGGGTCGGAAATATGGAACAGGCCACCGGTAATCCACAGCCCGGCGATAAAGGCTGCCGGTATATGCCAGGTAATGATGCGTGCCCCCCACAGGTAGAGTCCGCCGAGCAGGAACATCAACACCACGGCTTCGCTGCCCGTGCCGCCGATACTGCCGAAAATGGGCAAGCGGGTGATTTCACGAACCGTGTGCTCCAGTTGCAATTGCGTGCGCAGCGTATCCAGCGGCGTAGCGGAACTGATCGCATCGAGTGTCAGGCCGTCCGGCAATATGCCGGTAAAAATGTAATGCGCCGAGTCCAGCAGATTCAGGTGTGCACCTGCCAGCGACAGCGGTGCGGGCCACTGCGTCATCTGCACCGGGAACGAAATAATCAGGACGGCATAGCCCACCATGGCGGGATTGAACAGGTTGTTGCCCAGGCCGCCGTACAAATGCTTGGCCACGACGATCGCGAAAAATGTGCCCACTACGATCAGCCACCAAGGTGCGATCGGCGGTAACGACAATGCCAGCAGCCACGCGGTGACCATTGCGCTGCCATCCATCAGGAATGGTTTGGCCGGCCAGCCACGCAGTCGCACCGCAATGGTTTCCAGCACCAATGCCGTGACGCTGGCGATGGTCAGGGTGACCAGAATCGCGGGGCCGAACAGCCAGGCGTAAACCGCTATGCCCGGCACCAGCGCCGCCAGCACCTTGAGCATGATGATGGAGACGCTGGTTTTTTCCGCGATGTAGGGTGAGGAGAGCATGGCTTATTGGTCTGTCAGGGTGAGGAGTTGTGCATGTAGCGGATTCATTTGTCTACCGTATCCTGCGCCATTGCGCGGATTTTGGCGCGGCGCGCTTCGATGTCGGCAATTTCCTGCCGCTTTTCCGGGGGTAAATTTTCGACATTGCGCGGGGCCACGTCGTCCTTTTTTTCTTTGGTACGTGCGATCGCGGCCTGGATCGCGGCTTTTTTTGCGGCATCGGCATCATCCGGCTTGTCCGCGGTCGCTTCAGCGAGTTTGGCACTGGCTTTCAACGCCAGTTTGGCGGCGCGTTCCTGCTGCTCGCGCTCAATGCGCAGCTGACGAAACTCATGCCGGTCACGTGCCAGATCGGCGGCCTTCTTGTCTTTTTCCTTGGCCCAGATTTCGCTCTTGGCATAGCGATAGTATTGAACCAGCGGGATATGGCTGGGGCAGACATAACTGCAACAGCCGCATTCGATGCAGTCGAACAGATTGTATTCCTGCGTTTTGCCGAAATTTTTCGCACGCGCGAACCAGTATAACTCCTGGGGTTGCAGATCCGCCGGGCAGGCTTGCGCGCATCGCCCGCAGCGGATGCACGGCATGGCTGGCGGTGCGGGTGGAAACAGCACGGGCGATTTGACCAGAATGCAGTTGGCCGCCTTGACCATCGGTACCTCGGTGCTGGTCAGGTCGAAGCCCATCATCGGGCCACCCATCACGTAGCCACTGGTATCGTCGCGGGTTGAACCGGTCAACCGCACCAACTCAGTGAGCGGGGTACCGATCAATGCTTCAAAATTTTGCGGGCGGTGCACATTGCCGGTGATGGTGACGATGCGTGAAATCAGCGGTTCGCCATGATTGACTGCGCGATGCAATGAATAGGCGGTGCCGATGTTGAAAGTGGCGACGCCGATGTCCGTGGAGCGTCCGCCCGACGGCACTTCCTTGCCGGTCAGGGTCTTGATGAGTTGCTTGGCGCCGCCGCCAGGGTAAAGGGTGGGTACGGCGACCACTTCCACCGCGAAATCGCATTGGCTGGCGGCGGCTTGCATCGCGGCGATGGCTTCGGGTTTGTTGTCTTCGATGCCGACCAGCACTTCGTCGCTGTGCAGCATGTGGCGCATCACGGCGGCGCCCGCGAGGATTTCGGCGGCGCGTTCGCGCATCAGCATATCGTCGCAAGTGATCCATGGCTCGCATTCGCCGCCATTGAGAATCAGGGTCGGCACCTTTTGCGTCGCGCCCGGGTTGAGCTTGATAAAGCTGGGGAACACCGCGCCGCCCAGGCCGGCGATACCGAGTTCGCGCAGCAGGTTGCGCAGATGGCTCGGGTCCATATTGCGATAATCCAGCGCGCTGTGCTCGATCCAGCGATCTGCGCCGTCCGGTGCGATGGTCACGCACAGGTCAGTGAGTCCGGATGGATGCGCGACGACATGATGCGCAATTTCGGTCACCGTGCCGGAGGTCGGCGCATGCACCGCTATCGAAACATAGCCGTCAGCCTGGCCGATCATCTGGCCTTTCAATACCTGCTCGCCTACCACCACCACCGGTTTGGCAGGCTGGCCGATATGCTGGCGCAACGGCACGATCAATACCTTGGGTAACGGCGCGATGCCGATCGGGCGGCTGGTGGATGCGTGTTTGTGTCCTTCGGGGTGGACGCCACCATTGAATTCGTAGAGTTGGCGGGTCATCAAGCGACTTTCAGTTTGATCACCGGATACTTCCATTTCCAGGAGGCGACATCCTCTGCAGTCGGCGCCATGCTGATGCAATCCACGGGACAGGGGGCGACACACAATTCACAGCCGGTACATTCGGGGGCGATGATGGTATGCATCTGTTTGGCTGCGCCGAGAATGGCATCCACCGGGCAGGCCTGGATGCACAACGTGCAGCCGATACAGGTGGTTTCGTCGATGACGGCTACCGATTTCGGCTTGGGTTCGCCATGTTCGGCGTTGAGCGGTTTGAATTCCACGCCCAGCAGTTCGGCCAGTTTGTGGATACCGTCTTCGCCGCCGGGCGGGCACTGATTGATTTCCGCGTCGCCATTGGCAATGGCCGTTGCATAGGGTTTGCATCCGGGAAATCCGCATTGGCCGCATTGGGTCTGCGGCAGGATGGCGTCGATTTGTTCGACAATGGGGTCTTCATGCACCTTGAAGCGCACGGCCGCAAATCCCAGCGCAGCGCCAAGGAATACAGCCAGACCCGACATCACCAGGATCGCGGACAGCACCTTATTTCACCAGACCGGCAAAGCCCATGAATGCGAGACTCATCAGGCCGGCGGTCACCATCGCAATGCTGGTACCGCGGAATGCGGCGGGTATGTCTGCGCCATCCAGGCGCTCGCGCATGCCTGCAAACAGCACCAGCACCATGGAGAAACCCACCGCGCCGCCAAAGCCGAAAAACAGCGACTGGATGAAGTTATGCTGAGCCTGCACATTCAGCAGCGGAATCCCCAGTACTGCGCAATTGGTCGTGATCAGCGGCAGATAAATGCCCAGCACGCGAAACAGCACCGGGCTGGTCTTGCGTACGAACATTTCGGTGAAACCGACGATGCCCGCAATCACCACGATAAACGACAGCGTGCGCAGATAAGTCAGATCGGTACCCAGCAGGTACTGGTTGATCAGATAACTGGAACCGGATGCCAGAGTTAACACAAAGGTCGTGGCGGCACCCATGCCGATGGCGGTTTCCAGGCTTTTGGAGACGCCCATGAACGGGCACAGCCCCAGGATTTTCGCCATGACGATGTTGTTGACGAAAACCGTGCCGATCAAAATCAGAATGTAGTTCTGGATATCCATTATTGGTTCAGATGCAATATGTCCGCCATTATCCTTCCCATGGCTGCTGTATTCAAGCATGCGTAAGGTTTAAGTAGGGGAAAACGAGCCCTATCCGGTCGGATAGACGGCAAATAGTCTACGGATTTCCCCTGACAGGGTTCTGACAGCGTTCTACTGGATGTTGGGCGCCACGTAGGTATGCCCGGTATCTTCCGCGACAGCGGGGTGGGTAACCGCCCCCAGATAGACATTCAAGCCATCCAGGAATCCCTTGTCGGCAAGCAAGGCTGCCATGCCCTGATTTGCCAGGCGCAGCGCATACGGCAGCACCACGCTGGCCAGTGCCCGGGTTGCAGTGCGGGCGCAGGCGGCCGGCATATTGGTCACGCAGTAATGCACCACACCTTCCTCAACATAGGTGGGATGGGAATGGCTGGTGGGGCGTGAAGTCTCTGCGCAGCCGCCCTGGTCGATCGAGACATCCACCAATACCGATCCCGGGCGCATCGTGGCCAGCATTTCCCGGGTAATCAGCTTGGGTGCCTTGCGGCCCGGCAACAACACGGCACCAATGACCAAATCAGCCTCGGCTATCAACTCGACCAGCGCCGCCGTGTCGGAATAACGCGTCTTGAGCCGGCCCTGATAGAGGTCATCGAAATAGCGCAGCTTGTCCATGCTCCGGTCAAGCACGGTGACCTCTGCGCCCATCCCGGCGGCGACCCGCGCGGCGTTGGCGCCGACCATGCCGGCCCCGACGATGGTGACTTTGCCGGGCGCCACGCCGGCCACCCCCGGCAGCAGCGTGCCGTTGCCGCCGCTCGCCATGGTCAATGCCTGCGCGCCCGCTTGTACTGCGATGCGCCCGGCTACTGCGGACATGGGCGCAAGTAGCGGTGTGCCGCTGGCACTGGTGACGGTTTCGAAACCGATCCCGATTATTTTTTTGTCGAGCAGTTGCGCAGTCAGTTCGGGCGCGGCGGCCAGATGCAGATAGCTGAATAGCATTTGTCCTGCGCGCAGCAGCGGGATTTCCGCGGCTTGCGGCTCTTTGACTTTAACGATGAGTTCCGCCTCGTACACGGCCGCTGCGTCATTCATAACCTGTGCACCTGCCGCGCGGTAATGGTCGTCGGTAAAGCCGATGCGCGCAGCGGCGCCGCTTTGCACACGGACCTGATGCCCTGCCGCCAGTAGTGCAGTGACACTATCCGGGGTGAGGGCGACGCGATATTCGTGATCTTTGGTTTCCTTGGGGATGCCAATCAGCATGTGAATGTCCTCGCTACGATGATGAGGTTAGCATAGGCCCTTATGGGGCGGAGTGTGCCTGTACCGTGAAAGATAGCGTGTCCAGTATTTGATCCTGTCCATCAACAAGCCTGATCTGATGCGTCCCCGACTGGGGTGTATAGAGCAGGCTGCCATCCGGTTGGAGCCATTCCAGCGGTGCGGGTTCACCGTCTACCAGCCAGTTCCACTGCCAATGCATAGGCCGGCTATAGAACCGTATTTTCTGCCATGCTGAAGGTATATCGGTATTCAGGGTCAACGATACAGGGCCGATAATCTGCGGCGCCCCTGTATTGCCTGCAAGGGTAACCACGCTGTGCTCGGTACCGGGCAGAAACAATTCGCGTCGCGGAGATTCCAGTGGCGGCTCGAAACGCACTGTCTGCACGACGACCCCACCAGGCAGTACCGGAATATGGCTCGGCTGGACGGCATTCAGTTTGTTGATTAATGTCTGCCATACACGTGCGGCACCGTTAACGTCGGAAACATTCAGCATGGTTCCGCCCGAGACATTGCCCACCCAGACGGCCACCGTGTATTTTTCTGAAAAGCCCACGCTCCAGTTGCTGCGTTTATCCTGGCTGATGCCGGTTTTCACGGCCGCAAAGCCGGATGTCGTCAGGGCGCTGTCCAGCCCGGGCTTCATCGCGCGTGCGCCGCTGTCAGCCAGAATGCTGGTGACAATGGCGGCGACCGGCGCAGGCATGATTTGCCTGGTGCCCGCCAGGCCACCGACACGGAAACTCAAGGGTTTGAGTATGCCGCCATTGGCCAGTACCCGGTATGCATTGGCCAGATCAATCAACGAAACGGCCGCATCGCCTGGCGTGTAAGCATCGCGCGGCGGTATGGGATTATTCGCTGGAAATAACCCGAGTACGCGCAGGCGAATATAAAAAACGGCCGGGGTGACCAGGTCCAGGGTTCGTGCTGCGGGGGTGTGTAACGAAGAAGCCAGCGCCGTGCGCAGGGTGACCCGGTTATCGAGTTCATCGCTGTCGTTTTGCCATGCATCTTCATCGGCCGGAGTTTGCAGCGCCAATGATGAATTATTCAGAAAAGAGGCGGCAGTCAACTGGCGGTTCTCGATCGCCAGGCCATACAGGAACGGCTGGAGCGTTTCGGCCGCTGGTTGCGGGAGGGCGGCATAGTCGACTGGTTGCGTATCGGATGGGCAGGAACCGGAATTCGCGTAGGCAAGCACTTCACCCGTCTGGTTGTTGAGTATCACCACAGCCCCCGCGTCAACCTTGTTGCTTCTAAGTGACATCAGCTTGCCTTGCAGCGTTTGAATGGCAAAGCGCTGCAGTCCGGCATCCAGACTGACCTGCATCCGTTCACCGGGCGTATGCAGAAACATGCGTGCGACGCTGGGCGCCAGTTGCTCGCCAAAATCGATATGGGGTGGTATGTCCAGGCTTTTGTAGGCCAGTGCTGTGACGGTTGCGCATGAGGGGCGCGGTATGGAAAGTTGCCGCGCCACACCGCAGGCGCGTTCTGCCACGATTGCGGCTTTAACATTGGGCCCGCGCAGCAGCGCCGCGAGTATGCTGGACTCGGCCTTGTTCAGTTTGGAGGGCTCCTGACCGAACAGGCCCTGGGCGGCGGCATTGATGCCGGACAGATTGCCGCGAAATGTCACGGTGTTCAGATAGGCATCGAGTATCTGCGCCTTGCTCCAGGTTTTTTCCATGCTGCGCGCAGCCTTGATTTGATCCCATTTCTGCGTGTAAGTCCGGCCCCCGGCGTGGCGATACAGCGCCGGATCGAGCATGCCCACCAGTTGCATGGTGAGTGTGGAAGCGCCGCGATGCGTGTCATACACCAGATTTTCCCAGGCGGCGCCGATGAAGGCGCGCCAGTCCACGCCGGAATGCTGATAAAAACGTTTGTCCTCCGACACAATCAGCGCGTGCCGCATTGCCGGTGACAGCTCACGCAGGGGCACCCAGGGCAGACGGCGTATTCTGGGATCGATATTCAGTATGTCGAGCGGTGCGCCATTGCGATCCACCAGCCAGGCTTCGGATGGACGATGCGCGGCTTCAACCTGGTGGAAGCTGGGGAGAACATCGGAGAATGCAATGCCTGCACCGCTCCATGCGAGTAACAGCCAGAAAAAAAGATGTGCAAACGCCTTGCCGCTCATGTGAGCATGTCCTTGTCGCCAAGTCACTCTGACCTTGCCTGGTGTCGGTTGTTCACGGCTTTGTGGAATTATCCGGCAGTATTTTTAATATGCATCTCATCGCGCAGCGCTTCTACACATTCCGCCACCAGCGCCGGGCCGCGATAAATGAGACCGCTGTAGAGCTGGATCAGGCTCGCGCCGGCACGGATTTTTTCGCTCGCATCGTGTGCCGCGAGTATGCCGCCAACGCCGATGATGGGTACTTCTCCGGCCAGGGCAGTCGCCAGCTTGCCGATGACCCGGGTGGCAGCATCGCGCACGGGCGCCCCGGACAAACCGCCGGTTTCGTTGCCGTGGGGCAGTTTTTCCACACCATCGCGAGCCAGCGTGGTATTGGTGGCGATGACGCCATCGAGCTGGTGCTTGCGCAGCAGCTGGGCGATTTCGGCAATCTGCTCATCGTTCAGGTCGGGGGCGATTTTTACCGCCAGTGGCACATACCGGCCATGTTGCTGCGCCAGCTGGGTCTGCCCGGCTTTCAGCTTGCCCAGCAGATCGGACAAGGCCGCGCCGGATTGCAGGTCGCGCAGATTTTTGGTGTTGGGCGAGGAAATATTCACCGTGACATAGCTGGCATGCGGATACACCGCCTGCAAACAGGCCAGATAATCGTCGGCGGCGCGGGTGATCGGCGTATCGAAATTCTTGCCGATGTTGATGCCGAGCACGCCGCTAAATTTGGCGGCGCGCACATTGGCGATGAGTGCATCCACGCCGTCATTGTTGAAGCCCATGCGGTTGATGATGGCCTCGGCTTGCGGCAGCCGGAACAGGCGCGGTTTGGGGTTGCCCGGCTGCGGGCGCGGCGTGACGGTGCCGATTTCGATAAAACCGAAACCGAGCGCGGCGAGCGCGTCGATATAGGCGCCGTTCTTGTCCAGGCCGGCGGCCAGGCCCACGCCATTGGGGAAATCGATGCCCATGCAGGTAACCGGGGTGCCATGCGTAGGCGGCGCAATCAGTCGTGACAAACCCAGCCGATAGGCCAGTTGCAACGAAGTCAGCGTGAGGTGATGGGCGGTTTCAGCATCAAACCGGAACAGCAGAGGGCGGAGGAGGGTATACATGCGGGCATTTTAACCCGGCATGTCAGCTTTCCAGCAATGAGGCAATCAAAGGGCAGTGCACGTCGCCTTTCTGGGTCGCACATTCGCTTACCAGCTTTTGCAGGGATAGCTCGATTCCGCGCAGCCCTTCCAGACGTTTTTTCACATCGGCCAGCTTTTCGACCGCGATGCTGCGCGCTTCGGTGCAGTGGGTGCCATCCTCCAGTTTCAGCAGCGCGCCGACTTCCTCCAGGGTGAAGCCCAGATGCTGCGCGCGCTTGATGAACTTGATGCGCGTCATGTCAGTATCGGTGTAGCGCCGGATACCGCCGAGCGGCTTGGCAGGCGCTGTGAGTAGTCCGCGGCGTTGATAGTAACGGATGGTTTCCAGATTGACGCCGGCCTGGCGAGCCAGCATGCCGATGGTCATGTCCCGGTGATGCATGTTGATCAGCTCCTCTAAAATCTCGTTGACTCCGTACCATAGTACGGAATTTATCCTGAATTTTCCAACCGTATCGGGCAGCAAAAATCGCCTCTCATACGGTGCTTGGGTAACGCAACGGGATCATTCGTTCCCTCGATAAAAATTGAAGGAGAAGTCATGTCTCAAGGTAAACAGGCGGGTAGCTGGCCACTCATTGGTGGCATCGCAGCCGCGATTGCGGCTTCCCTGTGTTGTGTGGCGCCACTGGTGCTGGTGCTGATGGGTATCGGCGGTGCATGGATCGCCAATCTGGCGGTGTTCGAGCCGTATCGGCCGCTATTCCTGGGCGTCGGCATTGTGTTCATGGTGCTTGCCTACCGGAAAATTTATGGTGCCCCCGCTGCGCAGGACTGCAAACCTGGTTCGCTGTGCGCGCTGCCGCAAACCAACCGCGTTTACAAAGTGCTGTTCTGGGTGGTGGCGGCGGTCATGACCATCGCCCTGGTTTTCCCCTATATCGCCCCGTTATTTTATTAATTCAATTTGTTCAAGGAGAATCTGAATATGAATACCCGCCTTTTACTGCTTGCCGCTATTTTCTCTGTTTCAGGCTTGTCCATCACTCCCGCGTTTGCCGCACAGAAGACGGTGACACTGGATATCCCGAATATGGATTGCGAAATATGCCCGATTACCGTCAGGGTAGCGCTGAAAAAACTGCCCGGCGTGATCAGCGCGACCGCAACACCCGAGACAAGAGAAGAAGTCGTGGTCTACGATGATGCGAAAACCAATATCAAGCAGATAATCAATGCCACGACGCAGGCAGGTTATCCTTCCACCGTTAAAGGTGCGAAGTCAAAATAACGGCGGCGTAATGATGTCAGCGCACCCATCAAAATTATGGTGCGTGGCTGGCATTTGTTGTGACAAATAAATAGTGACCACAATGCTCTGTTTACGAGTGGATCAAGGTTTTGGAAGCAATTAACATGGTGCATCGAGGAGATGAAACTTGGCATTGGGAATGTCGGCGTTTATTCAATCTGCTGGCGGTTGACTGAGTTGTACCAAGAAAAGGCTGTTGAGTACGTTCGTCGAAAGTCCGTTCAGTGGTAAGGAGCCATCTGTAAACGGCTGCATTGATCTAAGGAAACTCTGCAAAACCCCCACTTTCGCGCCCCGCACCTGAGCACATTGTGTCAATATTGAGCCCATGAAACAAACCACCCTGAACCTAGACCTCAGGATGCTCTGAACAACCCCGTCTGCCGCTGCGCGGCAGACGGGGTTGTTCAGAGCATCCCTAACACCAATTCTATTTTCAACATCGGCTGAAACAGTGGAATGCTGAAAAACGGCGCCATTATTTCCATTTTCTCTCGCGACTATCTTCAATAACCTCAATCAAGTCTGATATAGCATCCCGTATGTTTCGTACTAAGTCGCTATCAGCAGTTTGAGCCGAAAAATCACTTGGATCTGCATTTTTGCGAGTTATGCTTTGACGGAGCTGGATCAAACTCTGATTGCGGATTTCTAGTTCTTTTAATGGTGCACGTTGAAGATGGCTGATTAGTCGTGCGACACCCTGTCGCAGATCTGTAGCATTTCTACTGTCGTGTCCCAGCGCTGTATGGAAGTTTATGGCTAAACGTTCTAACTCGCGCAACTCAATGCAAACTTTATGAGCAGCCTCCCGCTTTTCCTTGCGGCGCTCTTGCCTGAGGGTGATTTTGTGAACGACAAACCAGCCTAAAAATATTAGGCCCCAACTTACCGCATTGGTCCAACCAGCTACGCATGCATCGGACATCCCTAGCGAGAGCCTGCACTAGATTGGCTAGAAATATATTCTTTAATTTCCTGGACAAGAGTGGGATCATTGCTCTGTAATTGCAACCTATCTAGCAGTGTTTGCGAATTATAACCTTCACGTACCAACCCCCCGAACGCTTCTTCAAGAAAAGAAGATGCCAGACCACGCGCGCCGTCGAATTCAATGTATACAATTTCGTTGCCACTGCTAAGCGCAGGCTTCAAAATATTTTCGCGGAAAGCCTGACCGCTATAGGGGCCGTCGGTCAAATAGCGACCAGCTGGATAGCGACCGAAGTCACGTGCAATGTTAATCACAATTTTTTGCTCCATATATTAAACCTCGCTCAAAAGCGACATTTCTTGCAACGGTACGTGCCAGTATATCAATGTGCCCATAAGGCTATCCCGATAATTAGCCAAATGCGCTTTACCTTCACTCGAACGATAGTATCCTCGGTTGCTGGATACAATAGCAATCCCGCCATGGACTTTCTCAACTACATCGATGATGTTTCCTAGACCATGGCCTCGACCTGACAGACCGGTCTGACTACGACCTTCATTAATTGCTTCCCTAATGCAGATAGCGTCGTTGATGGGGTAACCAAACTTTTCAATCTGCTCAATTAACCAGGGCCGTTTGACCGGAAGAGTTGCCGGGATGCCAACTCCGAGGTCGCAAAACACAACGCTAAGGTAGCCGTCTTTCTTTTGAGAAAACATCCACCAGTCGCGTATGACTGTGTAGTTTAACCCGTCCTCACGGGGGCCATCGTAGGCATGATGGACGGCATTTGCCATGGCTTCTGCTAGACCGCCGAGCAGCCCATCCACGAGAGGCGTAGCCAACTGGCCCTCAAATTCCTCGATCGCGGGAGCGCAGATCGTGTTATCAACCAAGTGACCACGTGCTACTCGCCAATGCACAACATCCTGCCGTGTTGGTGTTCCATATGACCGATGGTTGCAGAGCTTGTAAACCCCAATCTGTTCCAAGACTTGGCTGGCGCGGTCATTGCCTGGTGTCGTGCAGCGGATTTTGACAGAGTTATCGCGATATTCAATCAGGCGGGTGAGCTCCGCATAAAACAGCAATGTTCCGCTAGCGTCGAAGTGTTTTGTCCTTGAGAAGTCAATCAAAAGGGTGCGATCTGGATTGTCGCGAAAATGTTTCCGCAGTGCGGCAAGAAAAGTTGCTAATTCGCTGTACATTTGGAGATTGTAAGCATCAAACGCTTGCGGGGCATGAATACGCAGTGCTGGCAGACGATTTGGGTCACGCAGCTTCCGCCTTTTGTGATTCCGTCTAGCACGTGTTATTTTTGCGAGCGTTCGAGCAAGCCGGTTACGCTTACGCTTTTGACGTTCGCGGTCATCGCTCGATAAATGTTTCATGGCTTGCTAAAAATCAAAAGGGTTCAGACTCAGAATAAGAATTGGCGTACGAAAAATTATTTTAACACTTGAAGCCAGATGGCGTCCGTTTACAGAAGGCCGTTGTTTACTGCTAAACGGACGTTCAAACAGCAAACCACGACGGCCTATTGAGGGTCGATTTACGTCATTGGCACTTGCCATTTGGCGCCCAGATTCATCGCCCATGTTCGAAATGCAAAAAGGCCGACTCCTTGATGAAGTCGGCCTTTGTGGTGTGTGGTGCCCCCGACACGAATCGAACGTGTGGCCCTTCCCTTAGGAGGGGAATGCTCTATCCACTGAGCTACGGGGGCAAGCCTCGCATTCTAGCTTATTATGTCGTTTCAAATAAGCTGCCATAGAGACTTCCATGCCCCTTCCGCGTCTGCCTCGTACCGTTATCGTCCTTAGTTTGGTGAGTTTTTTCAATGATCTGGCCTCGGAAATGGTGGTGCCGTTGATCCCCATTCTGCTGGCCACGGTATTGGCGGCCGGACCTGTCGCGTTGGGATTGGTTGAAGGTGTGGCGGATGCCGTCGCATCCTTGCTCAAGCTGTGGTCGGGACGGCGCGCTCCGATTTACTGGGCGGTCGCCGCAAGGGATTGGCGCTCGCGGGTTATACCTTATCCAATGGGGTTCGGCCCTTGTTGGGTATCGCAGGCAGTTGGCCAATGTTGCTCGCCTTGCGTAGCTTGGATCGGGTAGGGAAAGGCTTGCGCAGTGCACCGCGTGATGCGCTGGTGGCGGATGCGACGCCGCCTGAAATCCGCGGGCTGGCGTTTGGTTTTCACCGGGCGCTGGATAATGCGGGCGCGGTCGGTGGCAGCCTGATTGCAGCGGCCGTGCTGGCCTGGTCGGGCATGCCGCTCTCGCATGTCATTCTGTGGTCCGCGGTGCCGGGGGTGATGGGGGTGTTGCTGATTGCATTTGGCATCGGTGAGAAACCCCGGCCGGCCACATCGGCGCCTGCCGTTCAGATATCGTCGTTGCCCTGGGCGACGCTGGCATTGCCGCTACGGCGTTATCTGCTGGTACTGATGTTATTCACGTTCGCACGTGCTTCAGAAACCTTTATTGTGCTGCGCGGGCACGAACTGGGGATGAGTGTGGTCGAACTGCTGTTGTTGTGGGCAGCCATGAATCTGGCCAAGGCGCTGACTGCCACGCGCGGCGGCGTGCTGGCAGACAAGATTGGTAAAGAGCCGCTGATATTGTTCGGCTGGGCAGCGTTTGGCGTGACCTTTATGCTGCTGGGTTGGGTGGCGCATAGTGGCTGGCTGTGGGCGGTGGCTATCCTCTACGGCTTTACCACCGGTTTTGCCGAAGGCCCGGAACGTGCGCTGATCAGCGACTTCGCCGACGCGGAAACGCGCGGCACCGCATTCGGCTGGTATCACCTGATGACTGGTCTGTCGGCGATTCCCGCGGGCTTGGCGTTCGGGGTGATCTGGCAGTTGCAGTCGGCTGAGTGGGCGTTCCGTTATGCTGGCGCGCTGGCAATGACTGCTGCATTATTGATGCATTTCTGGGCGTGGCCCGCACATTCGAGAGGTAAAGCATGAAATACATTATTCTGTTTGTTGCCATGGCCGCCGCACTGGCGCTGGTCTGGATGCGTTCCAGCCAGGCGGCAGTGATGCCGCAGGCCGGACAGCCGGCGCCGGATTTCAGTCTGATCGACCAGAACGGTAAACTGCAGAATCTGGTGGACTATCGCGGCAAATGGCTGGTGCTGTATTTTTACCCGAAAGATGAAACACCGGCGTGCACCACGGAAGCGTGTGCCTTCCGCGACGATATTCTGAAAATTCGCAAGCTCAATGCAGAGGTGGTGGGCGTGAGCATAGACGACGCCAGCCGCCACGCCGAATTCGCCAAAAAACACGGCTTGCCGTTCCCGCTACTCGCGGATAAAGACGGCGTGGTGGCCGCGCGTTATGGATCGGTAATGAATCTGTTTGTGATGAAACTGGCCAAGCGCAATACTTTCGTCATCGACCCGCAGGGCAGGATTGCCAAGGTCTATGCTGGCGCCGACGCAGGCCGTAACTCCGAACAGGTGATTGCCGATCTGCCCAAGCTCGAGGCGGCAGGTTCGAGTTCGCATTGAACAACCGGGTAGGGTAAAGGGCCAGCCGTCAGCCTAACCCCATGTGTGCCGCAGAACGGGTTATTGCTGATCGTCGGGTTGTGCCGGATCCAGCACTTTCAGGTCATTTTCACGCGCGAAGTTCATCAGGAAAGAGAAAGCGGCAGGCTGTTCCACCTGCAGTTGTTTATCGACGACAACGCATTTCACGCCAGCTACCGTCGTGGGACGTACGAAGGGCGAATAGGTCATGCGGTGGTCTTCACCAAAAGTGGACAACACGCTGGACAGGCGTTCGGCCCAATCGCTGGGGCGGAATGTTCGCCCCGATGAGGTCAACCCCTGGATGATAAGTTCAGTATTGGAAGGCTCGGACATTATGGTGTTTTTAGCTGTATGCCTGTTGGTATTTTAACAGAGTATGGCGCATCGGTTAATGTACTGGTACGCTAATGTGCATGCTCATTCGTTTCGGAAGCGGCGATTTGGGGGATATTTAACCCAGACCGGCTTTTTTCAGTTTAGTTGCCAGACGTTATAGCAGGCTGTTGAAATTCATGTCATTCGAATTCAACGTAGAACAGAATCCAAAAACGCCTAACCGATACTTTACTTAAAAACAGCCCTTGCCGCCTGGCATGGTTTCGGCTCAATATACGGCTGATGCATTTGTTGCCCGCCGCTGCCAGAAAACTCCTGAGGAAAATAAAATTGTGAAAAATCCATTGGATTCATTGTGGGGGACGATTATTTCCGGTCTGATACTGACCGTGGTGCTGTATGTGTTTCTTAAAAACTTTTTGTTGCCGGGGGTATGATGGAACTTGTACCGGCGCTGGCCAGATGGCTGCACCTGATGGCAGGTGTAATGTGGATCGGGCTCCTGTATTATTTTAATTTCGTGCAGGTCGATGCCATGAAAGCGGCAACCGCCGACGGTAGTGCCGCCGGTATCAGCAAGCATGTCGCGCCGCGCGCATTGCTGTTTTTCCGCTGGTCGGCGTTGGTGACCTGGCTGGCCGGGGCCGCATTGCTGGGGCCTTATTTCAAAACGGCATTCAGCCTGCAGCCATCCCATGCCGTGATCGGGATAGGGGCTTGGCTGGGTACGATAATGTTGTTCAATGTATGGGTATTGATATGGCCCAATCAACGGAAAATCCTGGGTTTGGCCAAGGCCACCGATGCCCAGAAGAATACTGCACGCAGGGTGGCTTTCCTGGCGTCGCGTACCAATACCATGCTATCCATTCCCATGCTGTTTTTTATGGCAGCGGGGGCGCATAGCGGCGTATATGGCTTTTAAGTTTGTTTATCAATGATCTGTTAAAGGAGAAAACGATGATCCATGAATTACCGGTCTTACCCTACGCAAAAGATGCTTTGCAACCGCATATTTCTGCGGAAACTCTCGAGTATCACTATGGCAAGCACCATCAGGCCTATGTGACCAACCTGAATAACCTGATCAAGGGCAACGAATTTGAAAGCATGACCCTGGAAGAAATCATCAAGAAATCTTCCGGCGGGGTATTCAATAACGCAGCCCAGGTGTGGAATCATACTTTTTACTGGAACTGTCTCAGCCCTAACGGTGGTGGTGAGCCAAGTGGCGCGCTGGGCGATGCCATCAAGGCCAAGTGGGGTTCATTTGATGCGTTCAAAGAAGCTTTCGGCAAGGCTGCTGTAGGCACTTTCGGATCAGGCTGGGCGTGGCTGGTCAAAATGGCTGATGGCCAGATTGATATTGTCTCGACCAGTAATGCAGCGACACCGATGACCAGCGGCCAAAAAGCGCTGATGACCTGCGATGTGTGGGAACATGCCTACTATGTGGACTATCGTAACGCCCGTCCCAAATATGTAGAGGCGTTCTGGAATCTGGTAAACTGGGATTTCGTGTCGCAAAATTACGCGGCCTGAAGTTAGCAATTGGTATGACCTCACGGCGGCGTAAGCCGCCGTGTGCTTTTTAACCCTCTCTATAAGTCAATGGCTATGTCTTATTTGATGAATACTTATGCGCGTCAGCCCGTGGCGTTTGTTCGCGGTGAAGGCGTGTGGCTGTGGGACGAGGCCGGTGACAAATATATGGATGCATTGGCAGGCGTCGCCGTCAATGGGCTGGGGCATGCCCATCCCAAGCTGGCTGCCGCACTCTGCGAACAGGCGCGCACGCTGATCCATACGTCGAATCACTACGAAATTCCGCTGCAGGAAGAACTCGCTGAGCGTTTATGCCGGTTATCCGGTATGGACAAGGTGTTTTTCTGCAACTCGGGATGTGAGGCCAACGAAGCAGCGATCAAGCTGGCGCGGCTGTATGGTCACCAGAAAGGCATCACCACCCCCACGATTATTGTCATGGAAAAATCTTTTCATGGGCGCACCATGGCAACGCTGACGGCGACTGGCAACCGCAAGGTACAGGCCGGTTTCGAACCATTATTGACGGGTTTTGCGCGGGTGCCCTATAACGATGTCGAGGCGGTGCGTCAGGTTGCCGAGCATAATCAGGAGGTGGTTGCCATCCTGGTAGAGCCGATACAGGGTGAAGGCGGCGTCAATATCCCGGATGAAGAATACCTGGGCGCGTTGCGCAGGATTTGTGACGATAAGGGCTGGCTGTTGATGCTGGATGAAGTGCAGACCGGCATCGGCCGCACCGGTACCTGGTTTGGTTTCCAGCACACCACACTGCTGCCGGATGTGATTGCATCCGCCAAAGGCTTGGGCTCGGGCATGCCGATTGGTGCCTGCCTCGCACGCGGGGCTGCAGCGGAAGTATTCCAGCCCGGTAACCACGGCTCAACATTTGGCGGCAATCCGCTGGCCTGTGCAGCAGGACTGGCGACTTTGCGGATCATCGAAGAGGACGGCCTGCTGGCTAACGCGTCCCGTACCGGTGGCGAAATTGAGGCCGGTCTCAAACGTGAGCTGGATGGTGTGACGGGCATCAGGCAGATACGCAGCCTGGGTATGATGATCGGGATTGAACTGGATCGCCCTTGTGGCGAATTGGTCAAGCTGGCACGGGAACAACACTTGTTGATTAACGTGACTGCCGACAATGTGGTGCGGCTGGTGCCGCCGCTGGTGATGACTTCGGAAGAGGCCGCGCTGCTGGTGGCCGGACTGGGACCTCTTATCCGCGCATTTCTGGGTGGGACTTGAGATGGCACCGATCAAACACTTTCTGCAGTTCCAGGACTTAAATCGCAGCGAATTTGAACATATATTCAAGCGTGCCAATTTTATCAAGGCGCGGTTCAAGAATTATGAACCTCATCACCCGCTGGTGGATCGTACGCTGGCCATGATATTCGAGAAGCAGTCCACTCGCACCCGGTTGTCATTTGAAGCCGGCATGCATCAACTGGGCGGCTCGGCGATTTACCTCAATACCCGTGATACCCAGTTGGGGCGCGGCGAGCCGGTCGAGGATGCGGCACAGGTGATTTCGCGCATGGTGGATATCGTGATGATCCGCACCTTCGAGCAGGGTATTATCGAACGCTTCGCTGCACACTCCCGCGTGCCGGTGATCAACGGCCTCACCAACGAATACCATCCATGCCAGATCATGGCAGACATCTTCACATTCATAGAACGTCACGGCTGCATCAAGGGCAAGACGGTGGCGTGGATCGGCGATTCCAACAATATGTGCAATACCTGGCTGCAGGCTGCCGTGGTGCTGGATTTCAATGTGCACGTATCGACCCCGCCCGGATATGAAGTCGAGCCGGAACGTGCGGGTCTATATGACACGACCCACTACGAGAGCTTCACTGATCCCATGGAAGCCTGCCGCGATGCTGATCTGGTCACTACCGATGTGTGGACCAGCATGGGCTTCGAGGCTGAAAATGAGGAACGTCTGCGCAATTTTCAGGACTGGCAGGTGGATGCAGACATGATGCGCGTTGCAGTCAAGGATGCGTTATTCATGCATTGTCTGCCCGCGCATCGGGGCGAGGAAGTGGCGGCGGAGGTTATTGACGGTCCGCAAAGTGTGGTGTGGGACGAAGCTGAAAATCGCTTGCATACCCAAAAAGCGTTGATGGAATATTTATTGTTGGGAAAAATAAATGAGTGACGTGAAAAAAGTTGTGCTGGCCTATTCAGGCGGCCTGGACACTTCGGTGATCCTGAAGTGGTTGCAGGACAGTTATCAGTGTGAAGTGGTGACGTTTACTGCGGATATCGGTCAAGGCGAAGAGCTGGAACCGGCCCGTGAGAAAGCCACAAAATTCGGCGTCAAGGAAATCTTCATTGATGATTTGCGTGAAGAGTTCGTGCGCGATTTCGTGTTTCCCATGTTCCGTGCCAATACGGTATACGAAGGTGAATACCTGCTGGGAACATCCATCGCGCGACCACTGATTGCCAAGCGCCTGATCGAAATCGCCAATCTCACCGGAGCCGATGCCATCTCGCACGGTGCCACCGGCAAGGGCAACGACCAGGTACGCTTCGAACTGGGTGCTTATGCGCTCAATCCAGATATCAAAATCATTGCGCCGTGGCGCGAGTGGGATTTGTTGTCGCGTGAAAAATTGCTGGCCTACGCGGAGACCCACGGCATCCCTGTGGAGATGAAGCACAAGGCGGGCGGCAGCCCTTACAGCATGGATGCCAACCTGCTGCATATTTCCTATGAGGGGCGTGCGCTGGAAAATCCGGCAGACGAGCCAGAAGAGGATATGTGGCGCTGGACAGTATCACCGGAAAAGGCGCCCGATGCGGCCGAATATGTCGATCTGGAATTTAGCCGTGGCGATATCGTGGGTATCAACGGCCAGGCGATGAGCGCGGCAACCGTGCTGGCGGAATTGAATCGGCTGGGTGGCAAGCATGGGATAGGCCGCCAGGATCTGGTGGAAAACCGTTATGTGGGGATGAAGTCGCGCGGTTGTTATGAAACGCCGGGTGGAGCCATCATGCTCAAGGCACATCGCGCCATTGAATCCATCACGCTGGACCGCGAGGTGGCGCATCTCAAGGACGATCTGATGCCGCGTTACGCCAGCCTGATTTACAACGGATACTGGTGGAGTCCGGAGCGGGTCATGCTGCAAACCATGATCGACGCGTCGCAGGCTACGGTGAATGGCTGGGTGAGAATCAAGCTCTACAAGGGCAACGTGATTGTCGTGGGGCGCGATTCCAAAACCGATTCACTGTTCGATGCCACCATCGCCACATTTGAAGACGACGCGGGTGCCTATAACCAGGCGGATGCCGCAGGTTTCATCAAGCTGAATGCGTTGCGTTTGCGTATCGCCGCCAAACTTAAAAACCGTAGTCACTAATTCGGGAACAGGTCATGTCTCAATTCGACAATGTCAGCGTGGTTAAACAGGCCAACGTCTATTTCGATGGCAAATGCGTATCGCATACCGTGGTATTTGCCGATGGCAGCAAAAAAAGCGTGGGCGTGATTTTCCCCAGCCAGTTGGTGTTCAACACCGGCGCGCCGGAAATCATGGAAATCAACGGTGGTGTGTGCAAAGTGAAGCTGGCTGGCGAAACCGACTGGAAAACCTACAAAGCTGGCGAGCAGTTTTCAGTGCCCGGCAATAGCAAATTCGATATAGAAACCATGGAAACGCTGGATTACGTTTGCCATTTTGGCTGATATGTTCAGCAAATACTGATCGGGAGTTTGATATGCCCTCATTTGATATTGTCTCAGAAGTAGACAAGCAGGAAGTCAAGAATGCGGTCGAACAGGTTAACAAGGAAGTCTCGACACGCTTTGACTTCAAGGGATCGGATGCGCGTATTGAGCAAGCGGAATACGTGCTTACAGTTTATGCAGACGATGATTTCAAGCTTGATCAGGTGCAGGAAATCCTCAATAACAAGCTTATTAAACGGGGTATTGATATCAAATGCCTGGAAGTTGGAAAGTCGGAAAAAGTGAGCGGGAACAAGGTCAAGCGGAGTGCGACGGTAAAAACCGGCGTGGAAAGTGATCTTGCCAAGCAGATCGTCCGCATCATCAAGGACAGCAAGCTCAAGGTGCAGGCCAGCATTCAGGGTGAAGCAGTGCGCGTTACCGGCGCCAAGCGTGATCTGTTACAGGAGACGATTGCGCTGGTGCGCAAGAACATCAGCGATTTTCCGTTGCAATTCCAGAATTTCAGGGATTGATCTGCACAGGAACATACGGCTTTCACGGGCGCATGGCATCTGATATTCTGTAGGTGTATTTTCAAGCAGGTTTGCCGGGAGCAGTGATCAAATGATTATTCGTGAAATTCTGACTATCAAGGGCGGCGATATTTTCTCCATCGACCCGGATCAACCGGTCTCAGAAGCGGTTGAGGTGATGGTGAAGCACGATGTCGGCTCATTAATCGTACGTCAGAACGGTACCATGGTCGGCTTGCTTACCGAGCGTGACGTGCTGCGCGGGTTGAATGTGCGTGGCTGTGCGCTGATTGCGGTTAAGGTCAGTGACATGATGGCGACTGAACCCATTATCGGCAATCCTGATGACACCGTGGATTACGTGCGCGGCGTGATGACCGAAAATCGCATCAGTCACCTGCCGGTCATGGACGGTGAAACATTGCTGGGTGTGATTTCTTTCCACGATGTGGCACGCGCCTGCCTGAATGCGGCAGATTTCGAAAACCGTTTGCTCAAGCGCTACATCAAACACTGGCCGGAATAAACGCTTGACCCTTCAGCGGATCGCCTCAATCGAAAATTTCTTGAACTGCACGTTCGGGGTGATCAGCGCATAACCCTGCATTTGCCAGTAGGCCAGTTCGGTGATGGCATTCGGCACGATCTGGATAAAGTCCTGAAAATCGCGCGCACTGTAGCCGTATTCTTCAGCGGCATAGCCACATACCTTGAAACTTACTCCAAAATCCGCGTAGTAACGCATCCGGTCCACGGCATCCTTGTATTTTGCTTCGTTTTTCTTCGCGACGGTGACGATTTCCGTACCGTGTATCACTACCTTGATATCCAGTTGTTCCGGAGAATAACCATAGGGCTCTTCCAGTAAGGGATTCATCAGGGAGCGTATCCAGTACAGGGCGCTACCGATTTTCTGCGGGTCGTCCAGATAAAAATCAAATACGACCTTGGCTGGCTGGTAAGGTGTTTTGACAATCGTCGCTTCGGCCAGGGCGGATGTCGGCCAGGCCAATAGCGAAACCATAAACATGCGTCTTTTCATGATTATCCCCCCGCAGTGAATAATCTGTTTATAGACCTTTTCCTGTTTACGATTTCAAACCAGCGAGTATTTGCCGATAGGCGGTCAGGCGGCCTGGCGTGATTTCCCCCGCGGCCGCAGCTTGCGTGACGGCACAGTCAGGTTCGTGCAGATGGCGGCAATTGCTGAATCTGCAATGGCCAATGTAAGGGCGAAACTCGATAAAGTAGCGGTCAAGCTGGGCGGGCTCGATGTGATTCAGGCCGAACTCCTGCATGCCTGGCGAATCGATCAATCTGCTCGAATCATCCAGTTTGTACATGCGGGCACCAGTGGTGGTGTGGCGTCCTGAGTCGAGTGCCTCGGATACTTCTCCCACTGTCGTGCGGGCCTCGGGCGCCAGCGCGTTGATCAAGCTGGATTTCCCCATGCCCGATTGACCCACAAAGACACTGATCTGTCCTGACAGATAGGGTCGTAACGCGCTGATATCCTGA
Organism: Sulfuriferula sp.; assembly: GCF_054605375.1. Classification (NCBI taxonomy): domain Bacteria; kingdom Pseudomonadati; phylum Pseudomonadota; class Betaproteobacteria; order Nitrosomonadales; family Sulfuricellaceae; genus Sulfuriferula; species Sulfuriferula sp. The sequence continues at coordinate 66,135 of NZ_JBTSEG010000008.1, forward strand.
TGTGCCGAGAGCGCCAGCAGTGGATAGCCCAGCTTGATGTAAGGCTCAAGGCGATGCTGCGCAGCGTAGGCGGGCTCTCCCAGATCATACTTGTTCAGACAGATGAGCGCCGGGATGGCCGCCGCTTCGGCGGCAACGAGACAACGGTTGATCAGCAAATCATAAAAACTGGGGACGGGTGCGACCACAATGACGATGCGTGACACATTGGCGGCGATCAGTTTACTGCGGTGCGCGACTGAGCGATGCAGCAGATTTTGACGCGGGAGTATGGATTCGATGACACCTTGCCCTGAAGATGTGGGCAGAAAAACCACGTGATCTCCGCAGGCAATGCCGCTACGCTTGCCACGCGATACGCATTCGATTTGCGTGTCGCCGGTTTCAACCTGATAGTGTCTTCCGAAAGTGGCGGTAACCAGCCCCTGCAGGGGTAAAGGCGCGGTCATGGGTTCTGGAGACAGGTATGGCGGATCATGCCGCTATTCTATTTCACTTGGGCTTGCCGTAGCGAAATCGACGTACTTAATTATCCGGAATGACAGTACGCAAGACCATGCTAAAGATGGAACAGGGCATCCACCTTGGCGGCACAGATGAAATCGTTTTCAGATAAGCCGGCCAGTGCATGAGTAGTGTATTCCACACGACACTGGTTGTAGCCTGAATGGAGATCGGGATGATGATTTTCGCGGTGGGATATCCAGGCGACCGCATTCACGAATGCCATGGCCTGGTAATGGTCTTTAAAGCTGTAGGTTTTTGTGATGCGTGTGCCGTTCTGTTCCCAGCCATCCAGTTGCACCAGAAACGCTGCAATGGCAGACGGGGTCAATGCAGCGCTACCACCCTCGCAAGGCCGGCAGGATTTGGCGGCAAGATCACAAATGTCTGCCATCGTGACTTTACTTGAACTTGTAGTATTGCTGGTTCAGATAGGCATCCACATGCATTTCATCTTCTGGAAACCAGTTGGCGCCAGTATTCGCATTACATGCCGCGACGCGCGCAGCGAGTTGCTGCGGATTTTTGACCTTGTGATCGGCGCGAGTATAAATTTTGGAGCCATCACCACCGACCATAGAGGCGTGGCAGCTTACGCAGGATTTATCCACCAGCATTTTGCCGACCTTCGGGTCGCCTTTGCCGAAGGGGGCGGCATAGAGTGGGGCGGCGGCAAGTAACAATGCAACTGTAAGCAAAGATTTCATGCGTAGGTCCTTTGTAATAGAGATGGCATATTAATTATGCGCCGCTGTTTGCAGGCGCGCGATGCGCTGCTGCGCATCCGGATGCGAATTATAGAACATGGCGTAGAGAGGATCCGGAGTCAGTGTAGACGCATTGTCCCGATATAGCTTGGTCAGCGCACTGATCAGGCTGTGCGCCCGGGTTTGTACGGCGGCATACTGATCTGCCTCGAACTCGTGTTTGCGTGAATAAAGGCTGCTCAGCGGTTGCAGCAGAAAGGTGAATACCGGCAGCACCAGAAAAAACAGCACCAGCGCCATGCCTGTGGTGTGGCTGGTCACATTCAGGCCGCTAAAAAACCAGGTTTGAGCCATCAGCCAGTTGAGTATCCACAAAAACGCCAAACTGGCTGTAAAAATCCAGGCCATGCGCTTGATCACATGGCGGCGCTTGAAATGGCCCAGTTCGTGTGCGAGCACGGCTTCCACCTCGTCTGCTTCAAGGTGTTTGAGCAAGGTATCAAACAGTACAATACGTTTGGTTTTGCCAAAACCGGTGAAATAGGCATTGCCATGGCTGCTGCGTTTGGAACCATCCATGACGAACAGGCCTTGTGCGGTAAAGCCGCATTTTTGCAGCAACTGTTCGATGCGTGATTTGAGTGTGCCATTTTCCATGGGCTCAAAACGGTTAAACAAGGGTGCAATGAAAGTAGGGTAAATGGCGAGCAGCGTCAGATTGAACCCCACCCAAACCAGCCAGGCATACAACCACCATAGGCTGCCCGAGGCCTGCATCAGCCAAAGCACGGCAAATAGCAGGGGTAAGCCCAGCAGCGCACCAATGGTGGCTTGCATGAACGAATCAATCAAAAAACGCTTGAATGTCATGGTGTTAAAGCCGAAGCGGTTTTCAATGACAAATTTTCGGTATAAATCCAGAGGCAGTTCGATGATTGCACCGATGACCATCACGCTGGTGATGAGCAAGATATTGCGCAGTATTTCCGAGGCGTATGCACCAGACAAGGCTGTATCCAGCCATTGCAGTCCGCCGCCCAGGGTAAAGGCCAGCAATACAGCCGCTTCTACTATAATTTGCAGGAATGACAGCCGGGTTTTAGCGAGCGTATAGTCCGCCGCTTTGTGGTGCTGGGCCAGCGTGATTGCATCCGTAAATGCAGCAGGTACGGTATTTCGATGACTGGCAACAAAACGCAAATGACGTTGCCCCAGCCACATTCGCACCGATATGCTGATTGCCAGGGCGGCAATGAAGATAAGAGTGAATGTATTCATTGTGCGATTATGACACAATTGCCCTTTTACTTTTGAATGGACATGATGGCTCAAGATAACAACAACCTGATCTGGATAGACATGGAAATGTCCGGTTTGCTCCCCGATAGTGACCGTATTCTGGAAGTGGCGCTGGTGGTGACGGACGCCCAGCTCAATACGGTGGCTGAAGCCCCGGTGCTGGTCGTACATCAGTCCGATGCCGTGCTGGACGGTATGGATAACTGGAACAAGGGTACGCACGGGCGCTCCGGTCTGATTGACAAGGTCAAGACATCCGCCATGGATGAAGCTGCCGTGGAAAATCAGATGATCGAGTTCCTGGCGCAATATGTGGGTAAAGGCATTTCACCCATGTGCGGGAACTCGATTTGCCAGGATCGCCGGTTTCTGGCGCGTTACATGCCCCAACTGGAAGCCTATTTCCATTACCGTAATCTGGACGTCAGTACACTGAAGGAACTGGTCAAGCGCTGGAAACCCTCTGTTGCAAAAGGTTTTCTCAAAGAAAGCAAGCACGAGGCGCTGGCCGATATTTACGATTCCATCGTCGAACTCAAATTCTACCGCGACAACTTCATTAACCTGACGTAAAGCATGGGAGATAATCCGCACCGCCGCGGTGGTCTCATCATGCTGGCGATCGCCTGGGTCATATTGTTTGTCGGCGCATACTGGTATTTTGAGGCGCGCCTGACTCACATTGCCAATCCCAATCGTGCCGAAGTGCTGGCGCTACAGCATGGTGAAGTACGCCTGCAGCGTAATCCGCAAGGCCATTATCTGGCGCAGGGGGAGATCAACGGTCAGCGTGTCACGTTTCTGGTGGATACAGGCGCTACCCGTGTTGCCCTGTCCCCCGGCCTTGCGCAAAAGTTGGCGTTGGCTCGTGGAGCTGTGGCGACCGTGCAAACCGCCAATGGCCCCGCAAAGGCTTATCAGACCAGCTTGAAAACTGTCCGCCTGGGTTCAATCGAGGTCCATGATGTGGCTGCATTGATTACCACGGGCCTCGATGATGACACGGTATTGCTGGGGATGAGCTTTCTCAAGCAGATGGAATTCACTCAGCGCGGCTCCGAACTAACCCTCAAACCGCTGGGTCATATGTGATCCTGGGTCTTGCTATTGCCATACTCAGAATTTCTCATCCGTCGCAAGATAACGCCATTGCCCGACCGGCAACTCACCCAGTTTTACCGCGCCGATCCGTACACGCTTCAGGCCAACGACCTTGAGGCCCACCAATTCGCACATGCGGCGAATTTGGCGCTTTTTGCCTTCACGCAGGATAAAACTCAATTGATCCTGGTTCTGCCACGTTACGCGCGCCGGGCGCAGCGCTACATCATCCAGTTTCAGGCCGTGATTGAGCAATTTGAGGCCTTCGGCGCTGAGTTTTCCCTGCACCCGCACCAGATATTCCTTGTCGGCACTGGAGTCTTCGCCGATCAGCTGTTTGGCAATTCGTCCATCCTGTGTCAACACCAGTAAACCGGTGGAATCAATATCCAGCCGCCCGGCAGGTGCCAGCCCGCGCACGTGTTCGTTGGAAAAACGTATGCCTGAGCGGTCATCAGCATAATGATTGGGCGCTGTCACCAGCGTTGCCGCTGGTTTGTAGCCGTCTTCCGCCTGGGCCGACACAAATCCCACCGGCTTGTTCAGCAGTATCGTCACCCGGCTGCCCTGTTCGTGCTGCGCTTGCCGTGCTAGCTCTATGCGGCAATCTGGCGACACCTTGCTACCCAGCTCGTTGACCAGCAGACCGTCCACCTTCACCCAGCCGCGTTCGATATAAACATCCGCCTCGCGCCGCGAGCACAGACCACGTTCAGACATGAGTTTGGAGAGTCGAATCGTTTCCACAATACAGGCCAGTGTAAAAGCCCGAATTTTACGCGACACCGGGTCGATTGCGCGCAATTTGTTTGACTGAAAAAGCCCTCTGTGATTAAATGCGCGCCTTATTGGGCGGTTAGCTCAGTGGTAGAGCACTGCCTTCACACGGCAGGGGTCGACAGTTCGAAACTGCCACCGCCCACCAAACAATACAATGGCTTAGGTAAATACCTGGGCCATATTTGTTTCTAAATTTGCCATTTCGGGACAATTTTGGGACACTAAGCTTTCAGCGCGTAATCAACTGAAAGCGGGTGTCCAAATGGCAACTCTCGAAAAACGCGGCGACTACTGGCGGGCAAAAATTCGTCGAAAAGGTTTTCCGATCCAGTCGCGCTCGTTCGACACAAAAATTCAGGCCGAAAAATGGGCGCGCGATATTGAAAACGATATGGACAAAGGCGTTTTCGTAGATCGCACTGAAGCTGAAAAGAACACCCTTGGAGATGTTCTTGCTCGCTACCATGACGAAGTAACTCCACTGAAACGAGGTGCAGGCGCCGAAGCTCCCCGACTGCGCGCCATGATGCGACGCCCACTTGCGGAACTTAAAATCGCAGCCTTATCCAGCGCCCACATCGCTAAATACCGTGATGGCCGCTTAAAAGAAGTGGCCGGGGCTACACAAGGAACTCAACCTCATCGCTCACGCGCTGGAAACTGCCCGCCGTGAATGGGGCATTCACATCCCGGAAAACCCGGTTCGCCTGGTGCGCCGGCCGCAAGGGGCCAAACCAAGAGATCGGCGTCTAGTTGGTGATGAAGCGCAACGCCTTCTTGTCGCATGCGCAGATACGCGCAATCCGTTCCTGCTACCCATCGTCAAACTGGCAATTGAAACCGCCATGCGTCAAGGTGAGCTTGTCAGCCTGGATTGGAAGCACGTTGACCTGACAAAACCTAGCGCCTATTTGCCAGAGACCAAAAACGGCGAGCCCCGTGGTGTGCCACTCTCCACCACAGCCGTAGCCACAATCCGTGCGCTGCCACGTTCGACTATCGGCAAGCTATTTCCCGGGGTTACAACCGAGGCAGTTAAGCGCGCGTTCATGCGCGCCTGTGAGCGGGCTGAGATTGAGGATTTTCATTTTCACGATTTGCGTCATGAGGCCACTAGCCGCCTTTTCGAGAAAGGGCTGAATCCACTGGAAGTGGCCAGCATTACGGGCCACAAAACGCTACAAATGCTCAAACGGTATACGCATTTGCGAGCGGAGGACCTTGCTCGGAAGTTGGGTTAATTAAACTGGCTAACAGCTCAAACGGCTACCCACCAACTAAACTCAGTGTCACAATGCGCATGAGGCTTAGAATATGGACAAACTAATTATTTATGATTTCCGGATTGATGCTTGGACACCCGAGACGCTACCTATGTCACGGCTTGCCGAGTATCTGGCGAGATTATCGACCCTGTTCGGGAGCAAGGAACACGTACACTTCATGAAAGTGCGAAAGGGTAGCGCTGTGCCCGAAATCGCAGTTGATCCGACAGCCAATCCCAAAGTCGTTGCGAGACTCAAGCTAGTAGGTACGCCAGATGCACCAGAAGAAGTCAGCCGGGCGCAACAGGATATCAACCACATGCTGCGCGATGATGGCGCCACGGCCTACCTTCGCATCAAAGGCGGCGCCAAGATTCTTGAATTTTCGGGTGCCAAAACACCACTAGCCGAGGAAGTGGTGCTTTTCGAGCAAGGTGAACTTGAGGGCATGGTAATTCGCATCGGCGGCAAAGACGAGACCGTACCGGTCATGCTGGAAGGTGAGGACGGTACCTATTACCGATGCAACACCAAACGCGAAACGGCAAAACAACTAGCCCCTTATCTTTTTGGCCAACGCGTGCGCATCCACGGGCGTGGAAAATGGCGAAGGACGCAGGAACGCGCTTGGGAGCTCGACAATTTCGACATTAAAAGCTTCGAACCCCTCGATGAAGCGCCGCTGGTGGATGTCATCGAGACACTGCGCAGGATCGAAGGCAGCGAGTGGAACGAGATGGATAACCCGCAAGAAGAACTTAAAAAGTTGCGGGGCGATTAATGGTCGTTTTCGATGCTTCCGTCTTGATTGACCTGTTTAATAAGCGTCTTAAAGGCGACCGCCGGGCGAAGCTCGACCACCTCGTCGAAACTCTTCAAAAAAAGCGCACCACCATACTCATTCCAACACCTGCATTATCGGAATTCATGGCACGCGCAGGCAGTGCACGCGATGAATATTTCCGTAAGCTCAACTCTTCAAGCAATTTCCGCATTGCACCATTCGGAGCCAAAGCCGCAATGGAATGTGCGCTAATGATCAGCGAAGCATTAACGAGTGGCGACAAAAAGGCCAAGGCAAAAACTTGGGCGAAAGCAAAGTTCGACTGGCAAATTGTTGCCATCGCAAAATCCGAAAATGCCACAACCATTTATTCTGACGACGGCGATATCGCGCGCATTGGCAAACGGGCGAATATCGCCGTCATCAAAACCGATGACTTGCCGCTGCCGGCTTCAGCGCGGCAACATCACTTAGATTTAAATACCGAGTAGTTTCCGGTTATAGGCCAAATTATTTATCCAACTTGGCAGCCAGTTCGGTGACAACGAATCAAAAGAGGCTTGATTTTATCTCCGCGCGCGGTGTGGCATGAACCATCATAGCAAAATTAATTAGAGTGGCCCCTTTGATTAATCCTGCTTCACGGAACTTTCAGCCGAAGAGTCTTCTAGCAGGTTAAACCAATCAGACAGATTGGCCTGAATGAGAAAAAACGATGCCATCAAAAGTCCCATAGAGAACGTTGCAGAGGCAAGACATATGCCAGAAGCCCACCAAAATGGGACTAACCCTACAGTCAACTGAATTGCTGCTGCGCAAAGCGCGGAAAAAACCGCAAGCGAAAGAAGCCGACTTAATCTTCGCAGTGGCCCATAGTGGGTCAACGACGTATTGAGTTGCCGTCTCTGTATAAGTCTCGTCTTGTACTCCGGTTTGTCGTACAGCCCTTCTTTTATCTTAATGACTATTCCTGTCTTTAGAGAAAGCAAGAAACTGCCCAAGGTCAAAAACCCCGCGAATAGACTGCCGCGCAGCTTATCCGCAAAGAAAGTTGAAACGTCTACGCCAAGGTGAGTTTGAAAATACCAGCAAAGCGCAAACACCGCCGCTGCGATTAACGCGGGAACGATGTAAACAAATGCCGGTATGAGTCGCTTCATTTCTAAATCTTTGTTGGGGTTGAAAGGAGTGCGTTCTGAGCTTTTGCAACCTTCAAAATTTCATCCATAAACCAAGTTCCAGCGAAGTCCTTTGCCGCAAGTTTCTTCAGCTTATCCGCAATGGTATCGTAATCAAATTCACCAAAGCTATCGGGGTTGTTCTCAAGAAAGATAACTTGTTCAATTCCGTCAGAATCAACCCCCTCAATTCTTCCCTTATCGACATTGAATGTATTTAGAGCCGCCCTAATCGCATCAGCCACGCTTGTCACAACGGTATTTTGATGAAAAGTAAAAGCCTGTGTTACTGATTTTGAGATGTTCGCTAGTGGTCTAAAAACAGGTTCTTCGTCTTTGACCGTAAAAAATTTGAACTTGAAAGAGTGAATGTGAGAAAAACTTGCAACCAGTTTGTCAAACGTTTCAGGTCTTACAAGCTGCATCCATTCTAAAGTCCCGTCAAACTGTTTTTTGATTGATTTAATCTTCGCTACCGAAGAGTCGGACTGTTTTTCAGCTTCAATCTTGGCCTTCTTGAGTTCCTCGTAATGCTTCCTAGCTAGATAGCCAAACTGATTGAGCGCGCATGACTGGTAATAGTGTTGATAGATGCCACGACCTGTCTTTTTATGTATCAAGAAGAAATTAAAATCTGCCAGTAAAGCACCGTCTGATACATCTCGTGTGACGATTTCGACATTGCCATTGCCCTGTGTAAGTTCAAGGAATTTTTTCTGGTCTTTGGTTGTGATGAGCAGGCCTATGTAATAACTGCCCTCCTCGGCGACATACAAGAGGCGAGGGTGTCCGCCATGTTCAATTGCTTTGTTCTGATTTTTTGCCAAATGCTCAAAAAATTCAGCAAGACTTATTCCTTTACCTGTTTGTAGCGTAATGCCGAGAAGTTTTACTTTCATTTTTAATTCCCGTTGAGTGTCTCGCTGTGGGTCGAATCAGCGAAGATTTTATTAAGTATCCCAGGTATCAACAACGATGTAGCGCTAACGGCAGACTGGCTGTTTTCTAGAGCCTGCATAAGGTGCTGCTTAAATTCGACGAATTTTACGCGTGCCATATTTGAAGGATAAGGTACTTTAAGCTCCATGAGCTTGTTCAGGCCAAGTGTTCGATTTCTTCCTGCCCCGCCTGGCGACGCATCCCGAATCTTCGCGATACCCTCTTCGGTCAGGAAATAGTAGCGAAGATATTCGGCAGTCGCTAAGCCGTCTGTCGGTACACATGAAATGAAACGATGCGAGCCTATTCTGCCGGCATCTTCAGGTTTGACTACGGCGATTGCGCCTTCCCAAGCAAATACGTTGGAGAATAGCAGGTCACCAGGTTCTATTTTGTAAACACGCTTGTCGCCAATTTCCATCCCAGAAAGGGTTGGCTTGTGAAAGGTACCTTTGCCAAATGAGCGGACTCCAAGCTCCGCGTAATCGGCCTGATGATCAACTTTGATGTCCCGCCGTATAAGTGGTGCCACATCCTTCAAGGGCCGCCATTCAGCGTTCTTTAGCGTTTCTTGAAAGCGCACGACCAATAGGCTGGATATGTCGCGATCGATGGAGGTACGAAGTTCCTGAGCTTGGCGAAGCTGTTTTTCTACCGCATCAATCTTCGCCACAATATTGCGTTGTTCATCGATGGAGGGAAGCTGAATTTCCAAATCAAGGAACTCCAGCTCCTTCAGTCGAACCCGATTGGTCGTGCCTTCACTGGTTCGCAGGCACATATCCACAAAAGGCAGAGTCCGGCACAGCCATCCCATATAATCGGGCAATAAGCGTTGTGTGCTGATGTTGAAAATCGGGAAATCGTTCGATACCAAAGCGCCATCAAGTTCAGTAGGCACGATTCCCATTGCACCGTTGCGCGCATCAATTCGTGACGCGATGAATTGGCCTTGTCGAGCGACGAATCTTTTGCCCATTATCGACGCACCGGCAACCCGTCCGCGTTCTACTACGCCTTTACCCCACAACCGGATTGTGATTTCTTTGTATTTAGCATTGACGGCTGGCTGCGCTGTTTCACCAGATCGGGTGAGCACTTCACCCAGCTTCACCCGCGGCCACGGCTTACTCATGCCGCCCCTTCTTGCTTTTCTTTTCAACCGCAACCGTTTTGACTGAGTTGCATTTTTTGGCAATGGCTTTCACAGGCTGTTCAATCGCTTGTGCGTAGTGGTCAGTTAGTCTCTCCATGTTCCGTGCGGTTTCCTGGGCAACTATTCGGAATTTAAGAATAGTTCGATCTGCCAGTAACTCGCCGTCCGCGTAGATGTTTTTCAGGTGTCCGTTTACAGTTTGAACGCTCGCCTGAAACAGATCGGCAAGCTGTTTTTGCGTCAGCCATACCGTGCCATCCATCAGGCGCAGTGAAATTTTGGTGTTGCTACTTTGGGTTTGGTACAGCAGAAATGACTCGCTCATGCCACACTCCTCATGGGCGATTTCCGCAACACCGTTTCGGAAATCGCAGACGGTGTCTGTGGAATTCGCGGTTTGATCAAATTGCCAGACACTTTCTGGCAATTTGATCTTCCCGAAAATTTTTCAGGCGGTGCCTGAAAAATCCTTGGCACAAACCTCTTTGTCATACAGGCTCCTTCAACAGCGCCTGCACCCGCGTCATTATGTCGATAATCCGCCGCTCTTTGGCGAGGATGTTTTCCACCAGCTGTTCCGGCGGGAGGTGGGTGATGTTTTCCTTACCGTTCGGGTTCTTGCGGTCAAGGTTGCAGTTATTTGCGAGCAGCTCGGCAGCGGGCACTTTCCAGGCGAGGTCATTTTCCTCGCGACTTTTCCACCACTCGATCAGCGGCGTGAATTCTTCATATTGCAGTGGCCGGGTTTTGGAGTAATTCTTGCGGCCTTCAGGCAGCGGCTGCTCGTAATACCACACTTCTTTCGTTGGCCCACCGCGCTCAAAGAATAATAAATTGGTCGGAATGCCGGTATAAGGCGCAAACACTCCGTTGGGCAGGCGTACGATGGTATGCAGGCTGAATTCGGTCAGCAGTTCCTGCTTGATGCGGGCACAAACACCGTCGCCGAACAGGGTGCCGTTGGGGACGACTACGGCGGCGCGCCCTGGCTTGGATTTCCTTTTGAGTTTACGCATGATAAGTTGCATGAAAAGTAGGGTGGTTTCCGCAGCCTGCTTGTCTTCCGGGAAATTGCCCAGGATGCCGCGCTCTTCCTCGCCACCGAAAGGCGGGTTGGTGAGGATCAAATCCACCCTCTGCGCATCACCGATTTCCTTCAAAGGAAAACGTAGGGCGTTGCCGGGATCTATGTCCGGCGATTCCAGCCCATGCAACAGCAGGTTCATGTTAACAAGCAAATAGGGTAAAGGTTTGGCTTCGCAACCTTGAATGCTAGCCTGTTGTAGTGTTTTCCGGTCTTTCACCGTCCGGCACTGCTTTTCCAGGTGGGAGTAGGCTTCTACCAGAAAACCACCAGTGCCGCAGGCAGGATCGAGGATGGTTTCCCCAAGCCTTGGGTCGGTCAGTTCCACCATGAGTCTGACTACCGGGCGCGGCGTATAAAATTCGCCCGCGTCGCCCGAAGCGTCACGCATTTCCTTGAGCATCGATTCGTAGGTACGGGAAAGGACATGCAATTCTTCCGTGCTATTAAAGTGGACACTTTCCAATTTGTTAATTACGTCACGCAGCAGATAACCGCTAATCATGCGGTTTACCGTTCCACGAAACACGGCAGCGATGGTGTCACGCCGGTCGTGGCTGTCGGTGCCTTGCAGGTTCTTTAGGTAGGCGAATAGTCCGGCACCACGTGTGCCGTCTGGACGTGTGGCTTCGTCCTGGTTGATGAAAGCGATCAGCTCATCGCCAGTAATTCCATCGGCCTTGGTCGCCCAGTCGCGCCAGCGGTAAGGCGCTTCGATAGCATGTTTGAAACGCTTACCAGATAGTGTTGCTTCAGTTTCCCGTACTGTCTCAATGTCATCGAGAAACTTCAGAAACATGATCCAGGTAAGCATCGGAAGGCGGTCGGCATCGCCGTTCAAGCCTTTGTCTTTGCGCATGATGTCGCGGGCAGACTTTATGATGCCGACAAGTTGCTGAGCGGTAGTAAGTGGGCCAACTGTTTTCTTGGTGCTGTTCATGATTTATTTAGTCTTGTCAGTTGCTATATAGAAGCGATTGCATTTTGGTCACAGCTTCACGCAGTTTGTCAGGGCCGCCGAAATGGGCAGAGATTTCGATCAAATTGCCGTGATCGGAAATAGGCGGCACTTGCAGCGCGCCGGGCATATTGAATTGGTCGGTGCCAAACTCGGTATATTTGTCGAGTATCTCACCCAATATCTGCCGGGCTTCCGGGCCGTATTGGTCGAAGAAGGTCATTCTCTCCTTGCGCAAATTTTCTGCGCGCTGCCGCCGTGTGAGTAAGGGTGCGTTGAAAGCCAGGTGGCATAGCAAATCAACGGGGTCAGCATCGGGCTGGTGCGTCTGTTCGGCCAGTTCCCCAAAATCGATGCCGCGCTCAGCGAGTTGGATAATAAGCTCCGCCCGTTGTTGCGGATCGGCCCACAGGGTTCGCAGTTCGTCCGGCGAGCGATACAGGACGCGCACTTTGTCGGCGGTATAGTCCGTCAACTGAACTACGCGCAGTTGCTTGCCGTCGGCATCCAGCTCATAAACCAAGTGTGCGGCGATCTCTACCTTGCCGCCATCCACGTAATATTTTCGGCGCTCCTCACGAACACCGACCTCGCCATGGGTTAAGCTGGTTTGTGTTGATGCATATTCTTCGTCCACTTCAACGGGCGCTTGCTCGATCACCGTGAGCGTGCCCGGCAATGTCTCCCCCGTTGCGGAAATTTTTTCCTCGGTCACCAGCGCGGGATCGCCGTCGAAATCCGGGTCGGCAAACAGCCGCGTGGCAGAGCCGGTATAGTCAAGGATGTCGAAGTAAAGCTTGTCGTAATCCTCACGCACGCGCGTGCCGCGTCCAATGATTTGCTTGAACTCGGACATGGAATTTACCACCCGAACCAATACCACGTTCTTGCAGGTGGGCGCATCGACGCCCGTGGTGAGCAATTGCGAAGTGGTCAGAATTACCGGCGTGGTCTTCTCCAATTCCTGAAAACGCCCTAAATGGCCGCGCCCAATATCACCTTCCGCCGCCGTTACACGGCAGGCGTAATCGGGATACTGCGCAACCAAATCCGCATTCAGGTTGTTCAATTCCCGGCGCATTTCGTCGGCGTGTTCCTGATCGACACAGAACACAATAGTCTTTGCGAAACGGTCAGTTTTCTTTAGGTGATCAGTCAAATGCCGTGCAACCGCTTGGGTACGGGCGCGCAGGCTCACCAACCGCTCAAAGTCGTTGGTGTGATATTCCTCGTCGGGAATCGGTTGCCCATAACGGTCTAGCTCGCCACGACTTGGTCGCCATCCAGCAGCATCGTAGGTTGTCACCACACGATGCACCCGATAGGGTGCGAGAAAGCCGTCCTCGATTCCTTGGCGGAGCGAATATTGGTATACCGGATTACCAAAATAGCGATAGCTGTCGCGGCTATCTTCTCGCAGCGGTGTTGCCGTCATCCCAAACTGGAAGGCTGGCTCGAAATACTCCAATATTTCCCGCCAGTTGCTTTCGTCCCGTGCGCTGCCCCGATGACACTCATCAATGATGATCAGGTCGAAGAAATCCGGCGCATATTCCCGGTACAACCCCGGACGCCGCTCATCCCGTGCCAAAGACTGGTATGTTGCAAAGTAAACTTCCCGGCCTTTGTTGGCTTCTCCACCCTCGATTTTCCAGCGGGCGTCGCCAAATACCGCGAAGGTCTTGTCTTTGGGGTCGTCGATCAAAATATTGCGGTCGGCGAGATAGAGAATTTTGGGGCGGCGATATTCGCCGGTTCGGTTCCAGCGGGCATTCCACAGCTTCCAGCAAATATGAAATGCCGTGGGCGTTTTGCCGGTGCCGGTGGCCATGGTCAGCAATATCCGCTTCTGGCCCGACAGGATCGCCGTTATAACGCGGTTTATTGCAATTTCCTGGTAGTAGCGTGGGCTTTTCCCGGTGGTGTGATTCAAGGGCGTGAGGAAGGTTTTTGCAGCATGCTCGTCAGAAAGGCTGTTCCCCGTCCTCAAACGCGCCCAGAGTTCTTGCGGCGTTGGATAGGCCGAGATTTCTTGTTCGATCCCCGTTAGAAAATCAAATTCCAGAATGGTATGGCCGTTGGTCGCATACGCGAACTTAAGGCCAAGCATTTCGGCGTATTCTTTCGCCTGCTGCATGCCCGTTCCGGCGATCTCACTTTCAGCCTTTGCTTCCACGACCGCAAGTGTAAAGTCGCGCGTGTAGCGCAGCAGGTAATCGGCGCGCTTTTGTTCTTTGCGCCTAGCCTCGCGCCCGACAATGTAAATCCTGCCATCGGTAAAAGTACGCTGTTCAGCGATACCATGCGGCGGCTGATCCCAACCCGCCTCGACAAGCTTGGGCGTGACATGCAGGCGGCAGGTATCCGCCTCTGTCAGTTGGTGTTGATTGATCTCTCCCGGTTCAGACATAATTTTTGATTGTTATAGTTTCAAAAGCTCTACCAATTTCCGCGCGCCTATGTTGGCCAAGTGTGAGTACGTCTTCCATGTCACCCGCCACCCTATAATCCGCCTGGCTCGCTTGCGCCATCAACCTGGCGTGCCACCGATTTCTGGCTTATCTGGATATTCGTATCAAGTACAACACGCATGTGCGGCTATTTTTTGTTTAACAGTTTTGCGGATATTTCAGCTTTCATATCAGCCCGTACCGCAGCAAGCGCCTCGTCGATTGCTGCCTCGATCTCTCCCTCTGTAACGCTTGCATTGCGCTCCCGAACTTCTGCTACGGATTTATTGAGCACGCGCCAGCGCACCGCTTCCTCAACGAATTTTGATAAATCGCCTTTCTTCATGCCATGCTGGGCAAGGTAAGAGCGCAGCGAAATATCCGTCCCCTTGGAAACCTTGATCGTCCAGCGAATTGAGTCTTCCATAGTGTCTCCAATCAACGAAAAGGCGTATAAACGCCTATACGCTTATATTACTGATACCGGGTAATAATCGCAAAACATTGCGCCATGGCTAATTTATAAATATCTTTCTACCGCCAGTTGACATGATACTAAATGTCGGTAATTATTAACAACTACCGACGATATGTATCAATCATGGAAACCTCAAAAGCCACCAAGGTTCTGACTCTCGCAAAGCAAGGCGGCGTCATTCGCGCCCGAGACCTGGAACCATACAGCATTCCACGCACTTATCTTGCCCGGCTCACAGAAGCGGGCAAGCTGCAGCGCCTTGGGCGCGGCCTTTATATGCTGGCCAATGGGGACATTACCACTAACCACAGTCTGGCCGAAGCCGCAAAGCGGGTGCCGCATGGTGTCGTTTGCCTGCTTTCGGCGCTGCGGTTTCATGGGGTGACCACCCAGGCACCGTTCGAAGTATGGCTGGCCATCGACAATAAAGCGCGCGTGCCTGCGACCCAGGAAACACCGCTGCGCATCGTGCGTTTCTCAGGAGAAGCGCTGCAAGCGGGAATCGAGGTGCATACAATAGACGGCGTGCCCACCAGAATTTACTGCCTGGCCAAAACCATCGCCGATTGCTTCAAATACCGTAACAAGATCGGACTGGATGTGGCGATTGAGGCGCTGCGGGAAAGTTGGCGTGCGCGTAAATTCACCATGGACGAACTGTGGCGCTATGCGACCATTTGCCGCGTAGGCACAGTCATGCGGCCTTATCTGGAAACTCTGGCATGAATCAACCTCGTAATCTTGCCGCCTCGGTGCGCCAGCGGTTGCTGAATATCGCCAAGCGTGACGGTGAGGCTTTCGATCTGGTACTAACACGCTATGCCTTGGAGCGGCTTCTCTACCGCTTGGGGAAATCGCCGTACAGCCATAAATTTTTGCTCAAGGGGGCCATGCTTTTTGCTGCATTGGCAGACGCACATGTCTCAAACTTCAAAGCCACATGGCCCGCTGGCGGTCCGTGGCAGATTCGAACACAGCAATAATTCCCGCACTGTTGGCAAGCAGCACCGCATGCGTCCGGCAGCGGTACGGCGCGCAGCACGCCCACGCGCGAAGCGGCAGGATGTGAGCTCCCAGGCGAGCAAGGTTGAAGCAGCCCCCAAGGGCAGCATCAGCCGTTCCCGTCTTGGCAGCCCGACAGGGCAACCAAGCAGGGATGACAGCGCGGATGACGGCGGGTGAATTTTCTGAGAGGCAAGTGTCCAGCGCAGCTTGGTGGGCAAAGTCGAATACGATATGGAAAGAGAATGCCGACGAATTCCTTTCTGTAGGCTTCGGGCAAGTGAAAAAACTAATGAGAGTGTATAAATTACGGGTAATCAGCGATTACTCAAGTACATGTAAATCAGTAAAAATGTGGTTTTATCGGGATGCTTCAACGCGAGTTGAGGGCGGCCAATAATAAGCCTTTCAACGTTTTAATCAGTGCGGTTTCATCTGCTGAAACGCCTTCGGGCGCAAGCAAGGAGCGGTCTGCATAGAGCAAACCAAGCGTTTTTTCCTGGATCACCAGCGGCAAGATAATAAAGCTTTGCGTATCCGGCAGTAATTGACGGTGCCAGGCCGGGATAAGCGAATAAATTTTAGCTGCAGTTGCGTCGGCGATTATCAAATCGGCATTATTTTTAATCGCCAGATGAAATATATCGTGGGTAATGGTGGTGGAAAACCGGAAACCGGCCTGATGTGCGGAGTGGCTTTCCCCGATTGAAACGCGCGCGCGGTATTGTTCGGTCTTGAGGTCCTTCATGCACAGGGTGGCGAAACGAAAGCCCATGCCCTGATACAGGGTTTCCAGTACTTGCATGATCAATTCGTTCAGCTTGCCATGCCCGGAACCCATCATCTGCGTCACGTCCTGCACGCCCGCCAGCAATAAGGCGTGGGCATTCATGGGTTTTCCGCTGGGATGGCAGGTCAGGATGGGCGGGGTGTCGGATTCCGGGGTAACCAGCATGAAATCAGTGAGCAGATTTTGCGCCTCCGGGTCTGATTCGCCTGGCAATTCAGCGGGTTTATCTGGCTGTGGGAGTAAGCCCAGGCTATCCAGCAGAACGTGCGTTTCATGGATCGTCACGGCAAATAACTGGTCGATTTGTTCCTTGTCCAGAGTGAGTGCAGAGCCAAAGCGTGTCAGCAGAGTTTGGTTATCCGCAAGTTGTTTCGCGTCATTCGTATGCGACATCAGTCGCGCGGCGTCCGAGCTGAATGACGCCACCAGCGACATCCATTCCTGGCGGTTCGCAGGTGATTTCTCGACGCGGCTGCAAAGGGGGGTGAGGGCATGAATGAGCGTGTCAGAAATTTTCCAGTCCTGCAGCACGGTGACGGCGAGCTGGTCGAAACTGCAGCCCAACACCTGCAGTGATGCTTTTGCGGGAGTGAGATTGGCGCCCTGGGTCAGTACGCTGATTTCGTTGTACACGTCATGATCATGCGAAGCGACCAATAGCTGGCCCAGGTTTTTGAACAGGGCGGTAATCGCGGCTTCTTCGGCATCAGGAAAGTGGCTGCGCCGTGCCAGTTGACGCCCCATGACACTGGCGCGCAACGCTTGAGCCAGTTCAAAGCGCACACTCTGCGCATGGTGGGTATCCGGCAGTCTGTCGACCAGCAGCATGGCCAATGCACACATTTTCACTGTATCGAATCCAAGCAGGAAAATTGCGCTGGTGATGGTGCTGATTGTTCGGCCAGAGGCTGTCCGGTACGATACCGTATTGGATAGGCGCAGTATTTTTTGGGTCAGTGCAACATCGGATAAGACGAAGTTGGTCAGTTCCTGCAAGGCTTCATCGTCGGATGAGGTGAGCTGTACAACTTTGGATACGGCACTGCCCAAAGCGGGTAGATTGGCGTCATCGCTGAATTTTTGTAACAGCGCGGCGCGCTTAGCGGCGGGACTGGCTGACAACGACAGGGAAGTTGAGTCGGCACGCATGAATTTGATGGTGAGGAACGTATTGGTAGCCGGATATCACCAGGCCGCACTTAGTTTGTGCCGCGCAGGAAATGCTGGATGCAACTCGCCAGGTATTAACCAGGCCCGATTAAATTAGCCGACCACTCGATTACGAGCCGCTATCGAAACCTTTGACTGTCCATCCGGGCCATAGAACCCGCTGCGCTGGTCTGCGCCATGCAGTACATTCAGCGCCACTTGATTGCGTGTCAAGTGAGTATTGATCAGCAGGCCATTGATACGATTGGCTTCTTTTACATCGTTGGTCAATGCAAGCAGTTTCGACCAGCTTTCTGCGGCGTTATCATTCTGTTGGCTGGATAACCATGCCTGCATGCCAGCGTTGCTCTGCGGATGGCCGGCTGCAGTCAGTGCTTGCAGGCGGGTATTGACCAATTCCGTCATGCGCGCCACGGCACCGGCTTTTTCCACGGTAATTGCATGCATCCTGTCGACATTGGCTTCGACCAACAAAGCCTGTTCCTGCTGGATAAGTCCAAGCAAATGCTGCATTGCCTTGCTTTCCTGTTCAATTATATCCATCAGGGGGTATCCATTCGTTCGGGTTTAGTTTTTGCGTGCTTGCAACAGATTTTTCACTGTTGTCAGGAGTCCATCCGCCACTTTCCCGGCATTAACCTTGAATTTTCCATCCGCAATAGCCGATTTGATGGCTTCGACTTTGCCTGCATCAAATACCTCGCCGCCAGCAATCGCGCCTTGCAATGACTGTAATTGTGCAGATGATGTAGAGGAGGATTTGAGTGAGGCCGCAGCGGGTGTGGGCGCAGCCCCGGCCTTCCCGGTTTTGTTACCCGCGCTGGCTGGCGTTTGTCCAAGCGGCAAGCTGATAGACTTTTTCGAGTCATTGATTTTCATTGCGTTATCTCTATCTGATTAGAGGCTCAATCAAGCCTGAGCCTGTGTTCATTATATCGGCGAGGCCAGTGCAAACTTTAATGCCTAATCAGAATCTATTTGCTATTCAGCTAATAGCTTACCTCGACTATGCCGCCGGCCTTGGCAATCCCCCTAATCATTTGTCCGGCTTGCGTTCTGGCCTGTACGAGCTGGCCTTCGCCGGCGCTGGTCAGCGCCTGGCCTTCAGATGAAACCTGAAATCCAGGCCCGATGGATACCAGTCGTACCGTTTGTCCCTGCTGCACGGCAGGCACGCTGCGCAAGCTATCCTGGCGTAATGCGGTTCCTGCCTGCAGGGACATGGTAACCGTGCGGCCAATGGCTTGGGTTGCATCGGTAATAATGCCGGCAGGTAGCGTGGTCAGGTCACCTTGCATGGTGGCGAGATCGGTTGCACTGACGATCTGGCCCTGGGCCAGCGGCGCGGCAGTCACGATGTAGGCGGCGACCACGCTGACCTTGGCTTGAATATAGACAGTCCAGGGTGTCGGTACGGTGCAACGGACGCCGACGGTGGTTTTTCCCCATACCCTGCTGCCGGTAGGCATAAATGCCTGGGGCGCGGCGCAGGCTGCCAGATCCAGACGCGGATCAAGCTTGTTGACGCTGATGCTGACATGACCCGGAAGGCCACGTGTTTGTGCTTGCAAAAATTGTTCGGCAACCTGGCGAACCGCAGCAGGACCCTGACGCCCGCCATCGTTTTGCGCAGCGGCAATATGCACGAGCGAGAACAGTAGTAAAGCGAGCAAGGTTTTCATGGTGGGCGGCCAGCAAATTGATCACACGGCTATCTTAGTCTGTAAGCGCTTAATCAAAGCAGTGAATAGCTTATGGATATGGGTGCTTATCTGGCAATTGCAGAAGATCATGTCGTCGTAACATCGTAGCTGTGAAACTGTAAAAGCCTGGTGACTACACGTTTCTCCAGCAATATATTTTCGGAGATTGCCATGATCGGAAAATTAGACGAGTACCTGCGTTTCCAGGAAACCGCGCTCAACCTGCGTGCGCAGCGCCAGCAATTGCTGGCATCCAATATTGCCAATGCGGATACGCCCAATTTCAAGGCGCGCGATATTGATTTTCGCACTGCCATGCAGAATGCGCTGGCGCCCGCTGCGAGCCAGGCGCCTTCGCTGGATAATACTTCGGCTGTGCATCTGGGCGCGCCCGGCACGCTCAATTCCAGTGGTACCCCGTTGCTGTATCGCAGCGTCCAGCAGGGCAGTGTAGACGGTAATACGGTAGATATGGATACCGAGCGCAATCAGTTTGCCGACAACGGTATTCGTTATGAGGCGAGCCTTACCATGATCAGCGGGCAGATTAAAAGTCTGCTTGCTGCAATACAGGGGTAATCAATCATGTCGTTATTTGATGTTTTCAATGTTGCCGGCTCCGCCATGAGTGCACAGGCGCAGCGTCTGAATACTACAGCCAGCAATCTTGCCAATGCCGATAGCACCACCAGTTCCACCGGCCAGCCCTATCGTGCCAAGCAAGTGGTATTCAGCGCAGTGCCGGTTGCGGGTTCGCAGGCGAGCGGGGTGAAAGTGCTGGGCGTGGTCGAGGATACCGCGCCACCCAAAATGGTCTACGACCCGAAGAATCCCGTTGCCGACGAGAAAGGCTATGTGGCCATGCCGAATGTCAACGTCGTGGAGGAGATGGTCAACATGATTTCAGCGTCACGCTCCTATCAGACCAACGTGGACACCATGAATGCGGCCAAAACCATGCTGCTGAAAACGCTCACCATCGGCCAGTAGCCAAGGAGATTTAAATGAGTACCGTACAAAATAATACTGTTTCCTCCAGCTTGCTGGCCTCCATGAATCCGGCGGCTGCGGCAACGCAGAGTACTGCCGCTGCAGCGCAGGATACGTTCATGAAGCTGCTGGTTACTCAAATGAAGAATCAGGACCCGCTCAACCCGCTTGATAACGCCCAGGTGACCAGCCAGCTCGCGCAGCTGTCCACAGTGACCGGCATCGAGAAAATGAATGCAACGCTGCAATCGTTGATAGGCAGCTATCAGTCCAGCCAGACGCTGCAGGCGGCGAGCATGATCGGCCATGGCGTGCTGGTGGCGGGATCCAGTCTGAATTTGAATAATGGCCAGGCGCCATTCGGGATTGATCTCAATACGTCAGTCGACGATGTAAAAGTCACCATCAAGGATGCGAGCGGCAGGGCGGTTCGCAGCATGGATATGGGTTCGCAACAGGCGGGTATGCTGGCTTTGCAGTGGGACGGCACAACGGATAGCGGGGCAGCTGCTGCCAACGGGCAATACAGTTTTTCGGTGGATGCGACCCAGGGTGGTCAGAAAGTAGGTGCAACGGCTTTGGCTTTCGGTCAGGTTGCAAGCGTGGCAAGTAGTGGTCAAGGTGTGGTGCTGAATGTACCCGGTCTCGGCCCGATCAATCTGACCGATATCCGGCAGATTCTTTGAGCAGCATCAAGACATATTTAGGAGAACGAAATGGGTTTTCAGCAAGGTTTAAGCGGCTTGAATGCTGCGTCAAAGAGTCTGGATGTGATTGGTAATAACGTAGCCAACGCCAATACGGTGGGTTTCAAGGAGTCGCAGGCACAATTTGCCGATGTTTATGCGAATTCGCTGACCGGCGCAGGCGCTTCCCAGGTGGGTATCGGCACCAAGGTCGCCCAGGTTGCCCAGCAGTTCAGCCAGGGCAACATCACCGCCTCCAGTAATCCGCTGGATGTGGCCATCAACGGCGGCGGTTTTTTTCGCATGAGCAACAACGGCACCATCGCCTATGCGCGCAATGGCCAGTTTCAGTTTGACAAGGCCGGCTATATTGTCAATGCCACCGGCTCGCGGTTGACAGGATATGGCGTGAGTGCCAGTGGTGTGCTTGCGACGGGTGCGCCAACTGATTTGAACATCAATACTGCGGACCTCACCCCCAAAACCACAACTAAAGTGGATGCTGTTTTGAACCTGGACTCGGGTAGTACGGTGCCAGTGACCACGCCATTCAATATGGCGGATCCGACAACTTATAATAATTCAACAGCGGTTTCTGTGTATGACAGTCTGGGTAATGCACATACCTTGCAGACTTTTTACGTCAAAACTTCCGCCAATAACTGGGATGTGTATGCCTCTACCGATGGAGGAGCAGCCAGTTTGGTTAGCCCTTCCCCCACCCTCAGCTTCAACAGCAGTGGTGCCCTGACCACCGCCATGCCGTTAACCGTGCCGGTGGCTGTGACGACTGGTGCCACCACACCGTTCAACGTCTCACTCGATTTCACCGGCACTACCCAGTTCGGTTCGTCGTTCAGCGTCAACGCGCTGAAGCAGGACGGCTATACCTCGGGCCGACTGGCGGGCTTCAGCATCAGCGCGGACGGCACCATTGCCGGGCGCTATACCAATGGACAATCCGCCACGCTGGGACAGGTGGTGCTGGCGAATTTTACCAACCCCAACGGTTTGCAGCCGCTGGGCAACAATCTGTGGACGGAAACGGCGGCCTCGGGTGCACCGCTGGTGGGTACGCCCAACTCCGGCAGTCTGGGCGTATTGCAATCGTCCGCTGTTGAGGATTCGAATGTCGACCTGACAGCCCAGCTAGTGAACATGATTACCGCTCAGCGCACCTATCAGGCCAATGCGCAGACCATCAAGACGCAGGATCAGGTACTGCAAACCCTGGTGAATCTGCGGTAATGCGCATTAATCCGGCCACTGGGAGACTCGCATGGACCGTCTGATATATACCGCCATGACCGGCGCGAAGCATATTCTGGAACAGCAGGCCACGACTACGCACAATCTGGCCAATGCCACCACCACCGGCTTTCGCGCCCAACTGGATTCGTTCCGGGCGGTGCCGGTGATCAGCAGCGAAGGCTTGCCGACACGCGCGTTTGTGGTGGATGCAACAGTAGGTAGCGATTTCACCCCCGGTGCAATCCAGCAAACCGGACGCGAACTGGACGTGGCGGTGCAGGGCAAAGGCTGGATTGCGGTGGAGTCGGAGAACGGTGCTGAAGCCTACACGCGCAATGGCAGTCTGAAACTCAGCGAAAACGGAGTATTGCAGACTCAAAGCGGGCTCAATGTACTGGGCGATGGCGGCCCGATCAGTATTCCACCCGACGTGACCATCGCCATCGCCAAGGACGGCACCGTGTCGGCCATCCCCAAGGCCGGCTCGCCTACTGCGGTGAATGTGCTGGGGCGTATCAAGCTGGTCAATCCACCGGATGCATCTTTAGTGCGTGGCGACGACGGTAATTTTCGCACCAAGGATGGCAGTCCGGCAGAATCCGATCCGAATGTTGTCCTGATCGGCGGTGCGCTGGAGGGCAGTAACGTCAACGTGGTGGAAGCCATGGTCAACATGATCAGCCTGGGCCGCCAGTTTGAAATGCAAATGAAGATGCTTCAGAACGCCGAGAATAACGCCAATAAAGCAAGCCAGCTTCTCAGTATGAGCTAGTGCTGTATAGCGCAAAATGTTACTTGACTGCCGGTGGAAGGGTTTACAGCATCGGCGATGAAATGATTCTTTGGAGAAAAAAATGATTCGCTCACTTTGGATAGCCAAGACCGGTCTGGATGCACAGCAGACACAAATGGACGTCATCGCCAATAACCTGGCCAACGTCAGTACCAGTGGTTTCAAACGTTCACGCGCAGTATTCGAAGACTTGCTCTACCAGACCATGCGCCAACCTGGCGCGCAATCGTCGCAGCAAACTCAATTGCCATCCGGCCTGCAGCTGGGTACAGGCGTGCGTCCGGTTGCCACCGAGCGCATTTTCACCCAGGGAAATCTGCAGCAGACCGGCAATGATAAGGATGTGGCGATTCAGGGCTCCGGATTTTTCCAGGTTTTGCTTCCTGACGGCACAACAGCGTATACCCGCGATGGCTCTTTCCAGAGCGATAGCCAGGGTCAGCTGGTCACTTCCAGCGGCTATGTAATCCAGCCGGCCATTACCATTCCGGCCAATGCGCAGAGCATTACCATCGGTCGCGATGGCACAGTGTCGGTGACTCAACCGGGAACCCCGGCGCCGGTGCAGGTAGGCTCATTGCAACTGGCGACCTTTATCAATCCGGCCGGTCTTGAATCCAAAGGCGAGAATCTGTATGTGGAAACCGCTGCTTCGGGCACGGCCAATACCAATACCCCGGGCAGCAACGGTGCCGGCCTGCTCAATCAGGGCTATGTGGAAACCTCGAACGTGAATGTGGCCGAGGAGCTGGTCAACATGATCCAGACCCAGCGTGCTTATGAGATTAACAGCAAGGCCATTACGACTTCTGACCAGATGTTGCAGAAGCTGACCCAGCTTTGAATGTTTCCTTTGCTGGTGTAAATGGAGCAGAAATGAATAATCGTGTCGTTGCCGTGCTGATTGCTTCGATAGGGATACTCGGCGGTTGCGCCGTGGTACCCGATACCATTGTGCGTCAGCCAACCGATATCAAGCCGCCGCAAGTTGCACCGGCTGCGCCGGCCAATGGCGGTATTTTTCAGACTTCATCTTATCGGCCGCTGTTTGAGGACCGGCGTGCGCGCCTGGTAGGGGATGTGCTTACTATCGCGATCAACGAGAAAACCAATGCCGGCAAGCAGACCGGAAGCTCGGGCAGCAAGAGCGGCAGCGTGGCGGCCAGTATCCCGACTATTCTGGGCCTGCCTCTGAAAATGCTGCAGGGAACATCGGTATCCGCACAATCTGCAAACAAATACGACACCAAGGGCGCAGAAAATTCCAGCAACATTTTCACCGGCACACTGACCGTCACCGTTGCCGAAGTCCTTCCCAATGGCAATCTGGTGGTGACTGGCGAAAAACAGATATCGCTGGATACTGGGGTCGAGTATGTGCGATTTTCCGGCGTAGTCAGCCCGGATACCATTGCCGCGGGGAATGTCGTGTCATCGACCCAGGTTGCCGACGCACGGGTTGAATACCGTTCCAATACCCGCGTCGATGCTGCGCAGGTGATGACCTCCCTGACAAGATTTTTCCTGAGCGTGTTGCCATTATGAAAGCCGCAAATTTTTGTATGAAAAAAACCGGCAGCATTTTAGCGATGTTATTCGTCTCTCTTGCCATGTTGATCCCGGGCGTATCCCACGCCGAACGTCTCAAGGATCTGGCCAGCATCCAGGGTGTGCGGCAGAACCAGCTGATCGGTTATGGCCTGGTTGTCGGCCTTGACGGTAGCGGTGATCAGACCACGCAGACGCCGTTCACCGTACAGAGTGTCGCCAGCATGCTGCAGCAAATGGGTGTCAATTTGCCGCCCGGTACCACATTGCAACTTAAAAATGTGGCAGCGGTGATGGTGACGGCATCATTGCCGGCTTTCGCCCAGCCTGGTCAGACGCTGGATGTCACGGTGTCCTCCATGGGTAATGCGAAGAGCTTGCGTGGTGGAACCTTGCTGATGACGCCATTAAAAGGCGCCGATAACCAGATCTACGCCATGGCACAAGGTAACTTGCTGGTAGGTGGCGTGGGTGCTTCGGCGGGGGGCAGCAAAGTACAGGTGAATCATCTCAGCGTGGGACGTATTTCTTCCGGTGCAACGGTAGAACGCACGGTGCCCAGTTCGCTGACCCAGGGCAATGTGGTACGCCTGGAACTCAATGACACCGATTTTTCGACGGCTAGCCGGGTGGTCGAGGCAATCAACAGGCAATTTGGTAACAACACGGCAGCAGCCATGAATGGTCGAGTGATCCAGGTGCAGGCACCCCTTGGCAGTGATGAACGGGTTGCCTTCCTGGGGGTTTTGGAAAGCCTCAACGTGACGCCGGCGCAAACCGCTGCCAAGGTGATTTTGAATGCACGCACTGGCTCAGTAGTGATGAATCAGTCTGTCACACTCGATAGCTGCGCGGTTTCGCATGGCAACCTCTCGGTAATGATCGATACCCAGCCGGTTATCAGCCAGCCGGCCCCGCTTTCTCAGGGGCAGACCGTAGTCGCCCAACGCTCACAGGTGGAAATCAAGAAAGAACCCGGTCAGGTATTGATGCTGCAAAACGGCGCCTCTCTGGCCGAGGTGGTCAGAGCGCTGAATGCCATCGGTGCCACCCCCCAGGATTTGCTGGCCATTTTACAGGCGATGAAGGCGGCGGGTTCGCTGCGCGCCGAGCTTGAAATTATTTAACCGGCGCCGATCATGATCAATCCGACTGAGATCACCGGCAGCATTGCTCTGGACACCCAGAGTGTTGATGCCTTGCGCCAGTCGGCGAAACAGAACACGCCGGAGGGCTTGAAAACTGTCGCCAAGCAGTTTGAAGCCCTGTTCATGAACATGATGCTCAAAAGCATGCGCGAGGCCAGTCCGCAGGACGGCACCTTCGACAATGCCCAGAGCCGGATGTACACCTCAATGCTGGATCAGAAGTTGAGCCAGAATCTCGCGTCACGCGGCATCGGACTGGCGGACGTGTTGATCCGGCAGCTCTCTAATACTGTGGTGGCTCCACCAGGTTCAAATCAGACCGGACAACCCATGCCAACCTTGCCGGATATGCCTGGCGTGCCTACCAGCGTGCCTTCCACTGCTGTTGACCGGGCAGATTCAAATCAACCCGCACACGTGCAGGCATTCCAGGCACGTCTGGAAGCGCACGCCGAAGAGGCCAGTCGCACGACCGGCATCCCGGCCAAATTCATGCTTGGCCAGGCAGCGCTGGAAAGCGGTTGGGGGCGGCGCGAGCTTGTCGCGGCGGACGGCACGCCAAGCCATAATCTGTTTGGAATCAAGGCAACTGGCGGTTGGCAGGGCAAGGTGGTGGAGCATGTCACCACCGAATATGTGCATGGTGTGGCCCAGAAAGTAGTTCAAAAATTTCGTGCCTATGACAGCTATGCGGATTCCTTCCGCGATTACGCCCATCTATTAAGCAGCAATCCGCGCTATCAGCAAGTACTGGCCAATGCCCAGGATGCGGCCGGCTTTGCACGGGGGCTGCAGCGCGCAGGTTATGCAACTGACCCGAATTATGCTGAAAAGTTGACACGCATCATCACGCAATCGCTGTCTGCATAAGAAGCAACGCCAGTCGTTAAAGTTTTTGAGTGGCGTGCCGAAAACCTCCTCATACAAGTAGATTAAAGACACCATGGCTTCCAATATCCTCAGCATCGGACAAAGCGCACTCGCTGCAGCTCAGGCGGGGATTAGCACGACCGGGAATAACATAGCGAACGCGGCAACACCGGGCTATAGCCGTCAGGTCGTGGTGCAAGGGCCTGCGTTGTCGCAGAATCTTGGTTATGGTTTTCTTGGCCAAGGTACTCAGGTTGAGACAATCAAGCGTATTTACAACGATTTCCAGGCGTCTCAGGTACGCGCAACACAATCCATAAATAGTAGCCAGAGCACCTACGCGACCCAGCTTCAGCAAATCGACAACATGCTGGCTGATCCATCCGCCGGGCTGTCGCCGGCGTTGCAGGATTTTTTCAAAGGCGTGCAGGATCTGGCTGCCAATCCATCTTCCGTACCTTCACGGCAGGCTGCATTGTCATCAGGCCAGTCACTGGCTGCCCGTTTCCAGAGTTTGAACGATCAACTCACCCAGATGAACCAGGGTGTGAACAGCCAGATATCATCGAGTGTGGGCGTCATCAATACCTATGCGCAGAAAATCGCGCAATTGAATAATGCGATTACCCTGGCGCAAGGCGCTGCGAATGGTCAGCCGGCAAATTCCCTGCTTGATCAGCGCGATCAGCTGATGGCGGATTTGAGCAAGGAAATCCAGACCACCGTCGTCAAGCAGGACGACGGGAAATATAACGTCTTTATCGGCAATGGGCAGCCGCTGGTCATCGGTGCTCAGACATACGCACTCAAAACAACAATTTCACCCACCGATCCAAGTCGTACGGAAGTCGCTTATGCGACCAACGGTAGCAGCGTGATTATGGGTGAAAACAGTCTTGGAGGCGGCACCTTGGGAGGGCTGCTTGCCTTCCGCAGCCAATCGCTTGATCCGGCGCAGAATGCATTGGGCAGGGTTGCAATTGGCTTGGCCAGCGATTTTAATGCACAGCATCGCCTTGGCCAGGATATTAACGGGAATCTGGGTGGTGATTTCTTTACTGTGGCGTCCCCCCGCGTGGCTGCCAGTACCAACAATACCGGCACCGGCGTGCTGAGCGCCACCATCAGTAATGCCGGTGCGTTGACAGCCAGCGATTACCGGCTGAATTACGACGGCACCAATTACCAGCTGACCCGGGCAACCGATGGCGCTGTCACCACATTCAGCACCTTGCCGCAAACCATCGACGGCGTGAGCCTGAATATTTCCGGTACACCCGCTGCGGGTGACAGCTTCCTGATCCGACCCACGGTAGATGGTGCCAAGTCAATCAGCGTGGCCATTAGTGATCCGGCGCTGATCGCAGCTGCGGCTCCGATTCGTTCCACTGCCAGTTCGCCTCCGATCCGTTCTTCGTTCACAGCAACCAATGCAGGCACCGGAACGATTGGTACTGCGAGTGTCAATCCGCCCCCAGTTGACGCCAATTTACAACAGCCGGTCACGATTACCTTTACTTCACCGACGACATTCGATGTGAGCGGAACGGGCACCGGTAATCCTACCGGGGTGGCCTACACGCCCGGTGCAAACATCAGCTACAACGGCTGGACTGTACAGATTGCAGGTGCGCCGGCCAGTGGCGACAGCTTCGCTGTTTCGCCAAACTCGGGTTCTGGAACCATCAGCGCACCCACGGTCAACACGCCGCCGCCGCCCAATGCCAATTTGCAACAGCCGGTTACGATTACTTTTACCTCACCGACAACATACGATGTGAGCGGAACGGGTACCGGCAATCCTACCGGCTTGACCTATACGCCCGGTGCAAACATCAGCTACAACGGCTGGACTGCCCAGATCACAGGCACGCCGGCCGGTGGCGACAGTTTCGCCATTTCGGCCAATACCGGCGGGGTAGGCGACAGCCGCAATGCGTTGTTGCTGGGCGCGCTGCAAACCAGCAATACGCTGGCCGGCGGCACCACGACATATCAGGGCGCCTATTCACAACTGGTCAGCAGTGTGGGCAATAAAACCAACGAGCTCAATGTGTCGAGCACTGCATCCAATAATTTGCTGACAGGTCTGGTACAGGCGCAGCAGTCAGAATCGGGCGTCAATCTGGACGAAGAGGCGAGCAACCTGCTGCGTTATCAGCAGGCTTATCAGGCCGCCGGTAAAGTCATGCAGATTGCCAGCCAGCTGTTCAATACCCTGCTCACGCTGGGTAATTAAGGGGACATACCATGCGCATCAGTACCAGCATGCTTTTTCAGCAAGGCGCCGCCAGGATTAGCGATCTGCAAAGCAATCTGGTGAAGACCCAGCAACAATTGTCCACCGGCCGCCGCATATTGACGCCGGCGGATGATCCGGTAGCCGCTGCACGTGCGCTGGACGTTACCCAGTCACAATCGGTCAATGCGCAATACGCGACCAACCGCCAGACGGCAGTCAGTTCACTCACAGCTGTGGACAGTACGTTGGCCAGTGTTACTACTGTTTTGCAGGATGTCAAAACACAGACCGTCTACGCCGGAAATGGCACTTTATCGAACTCGGATCGCAGTAACCTTGCGACGCAATTGAGTAGTGATCTGGATCAATTGTTGTCACTCGCCAACAGCACGGACGGCATTGGCAATTACCTGTTTTCCGGTTATCAGACCAGCACCCAGCCTTTCGTCAAAACTGCGACGGGTGCGCAATACAATGGCGACCAGGGGCAACGGCAGATCCAGGTGGATTCTTCTCGCCAGATGGCGGTGAGCGATTCGGGGCAAGCCATATTCCAGGGCAACAATCAGGATGTGTTCAAGACGCTGACGGATCTGATTACCTTATTGCAAACGCCCGTTACCACCCCGGCTGGAAATGCCGCGTTGACGGCAGGTTTGTCTGCTGCCAATGGCAATATCGATCAATCACTCAATAACGTACTGACAACCAGGGCTTCGGTCGGGTCGCGTCTCAAGGAACTTGATTCGCTGAACAGCGCGGGTTCAAATCGGGATATCCAGTACAGCCAGACCTTGTCACAACTACAGGATGTTGATTACGCCAAGGCGATCAGTCAACTTACCCAACAGCAAACGACACTACAAGCTGCGCAACAGTCATTTGTGAAAATTGCCGGCTTGTCGTTGTTCAATTATCTGTGAGTTGCGTGATGGCTCCAAACGAAATAATGGGCTCACAAGTCAAGAGCCTGCTCTCCGGCGTGTCAGATCATGGGGACAGACATTTGGCCGAAGTGGAAACAGATCTGGTGCAAATGAATATTTTGCTGGGTGAAGCCATTAAAAAGCTGGGTTCGAGTTTCATGGCAATTCATAGCGCGCTCAGCATCCAGCAGGAGACAGTCAACCTGTTGCTGTCCGGCGGAACGCCAGCGCCTGAATGTATTGCCAGGCTGGAGGCCATTCAGGGTGAGATAGGCCAGCATGTCAATGCGGCCGTAACCGGCTTGCAATTTCAGGATATGACCAGTCAGTTGATTGGCAGAATGGTGACGCATCTTTCCGGGTTGCGCGATGTGTTCGGCGCGCTCGATACAGGCAGCACCAATGTGCTGCCGGAAAGTAATCACGAAGACATCGTCACTTTGTTGAATAGCCTCAATCAGATGCTCGCGGAACGTGGCGTTGCACTTGAAGGGGCTTTGCGCAGAGCGGTTAATCAGCGGCATATGGAAAGCGGAGACATCGAGCTGTTCTAATCAACAGCGAGAAACGA
>NZ_JBTSEG010000009.1:0-92930 GCF_054605375.1 Sulfuriferula sp.
GTGCCGGTCAACCGCACGTTGATAGGCAATTCGGCATAAAAATCACCAATTTTCTCTGTGCCTGGCTTGAACAATTCGAATTGCAATCCTCGCCCCAGACCCGCCTGATTGATATCGGTCAGTAACGCGTCCATCTCCGACTTGTTGGGTAATTGCTTGAGCAATGCCCCAAACGAATGCTCAATGTCCTTGAGTTGCTGTTTGTAGGCATCCAGATTGATGGCCTGGCGTTTTTTGTTCATGAAGGTGTCACGCAGGGACATTTCTTCCTGCCTGGCAGTATTCAACGCATCGAGTTGACTACTCCAGCCAAACCAGTAACCGGCAAAAACGATCACCACAAACAGCACCGCCAAGATCACAACCTTAACACCCATTTGGGCATTAGCCAGATCCTTGAGATTGAGATTATTCAGATCATCTAGTGTCATGGTTTTCCACCATTTTTGGCTTTGTCATCTAGACTGCCTTGTGGCTGTTTCTGCTGCACATTGAGATTGAATTCATTGGCGCGCAGACCCTGTACGGTTGCGGCATGAATCTCGATGAGGGTAGGTGATTCCAGCCATGGGGAGGCTTCCAGGTTACGCATTAGGCTGGAAACGCGCGCACTGGACTGGGCATAACCTTGCAGATTGATAGTACTGCCGGTTTGCTTGATGGATTTCAGGTAGAGGCCTTCAGGCAATAGCCGAACTAACTGATCAAGCAGATGCACTTCATTGGATCTGTTGGTTTGCAGGGTTTCCACCGCCTGCTTGCGCGCCAGCAATGCACGCGTTTGTTCCTTGAGTCCTTTGATTGCCGCGATATCTTTATCAAGTTTGGCAATTTCGGTTTTTAAATAAGCATTGCGATCTGTCTGGGTATTGAGGCGTGCATCCAGCGCCAAATAACCCAGAACAACAACCGCGATGCCGAGCAGGGCGACTGACCCCAGCAAAAGCGTGAATTGACGTTGGCGTGCAGCACGTTTGACTTCGCGGTGCGGGAGAAGGTTGATGCGTATCATGCCGGGTCAAACCTCCTCATCGCCAGCCCGCAGGCCACTATCAATGCGGGCGCATCGAGCGCCAGCCGGCCTGGCTGCACTTTGTTTGAAACAGCCATATTGGCAAACGGATTGGCAACCATGGTGCTGGCCTGGGTACGTCCGGCGACGGTTTCATCCAGACCCGGGATGGCCGCACAACCCCCTGCAAGCACAATGTGATCAACCTTGCTATATGGTGTAGAAGTACAGAATAGTTGTAATGCGCGACTGATTTCCAGGGCAACGGTATCGGTAAACGGTTCCAGCACTTCTGGCTCGTAGCTTTCCGGCAGTCCCCCGCCACGTTTGGCTTTTTCGGCTTCCTCAATCGACATGCCGTAGCGACGCTGGATTTCCTGCGTCAACTGATTGCCGCCAAATGACTGTTCGCGTTGGTACATCATTTGCCCATCAACGAACACCATGATATGCATGGTCGACGCTCCAATATCGATCAGCGCGACAGTTTGTGCGCGGCCGTTGTCGGGCAACATGTGTGTCATGGCTTCATAAGCAGTCTGGCTGGCGTTTGATTCCATATCCATCACCAGCACTTTGAGTCCGGCTGCTTCTGCGGCAGCTACGCGATCCTCTACTTTTTCCTTGCGACTGGCGGCAAGCAGCACTTCTACTTCGCCCGGATTATTAGGGGCCGGACCCAGTATTTGGAAATCCAGGTTCACTTCATCCAGCGCGAACGGGATGGACTGGTTGGCCTCGGCCTCCACCTGGGCTTCCAATTCGATCTCGGGCAAATCGGCAGGCAGAATAATCTTTTTGGTAATGACGGCTGCGGCCGGTAACGCCAGGGCAATATGCTTGGCGCGGCTACCCATGTCTTTCCAGGCACGCCGGATAGCTTCGGCTACTTCATCCAGTTTTGCGATATTCCCATCGACCACGGCCTCTTTCGGCAATGGTTCGATTGTATAGCGCTCAATGCGATACAGACCCTTCCCTGCATCGCAAACTTCCACCATCTTGATGGCGCTGGTACTGATATCAACACCAATCAGAGGGGGAGACTTCGCTTTGAAGAAATCGAACTGCAATGGAAATCCCTTTTTTAATGTAATAGTTAGGAACTAAATACACAATTCACGTTAAATGCTAACAACAAGTTTATATACTGTAAAGGTTTTTGCTTATCCTGCATAACGAACCATTGTCTATGCAGTCGTGTTTATCTTGGGTACTGATAACGCCTATAATGTCGGGAACTTTAGATTTCTCACCCAAGTTTTTTTATTGATCCCAAAAATGTTCAAATCCCGTTGGCACTACTTCATCGCTGCGCTCGTCACTTTTTTTCTACTTCTCGCTGCTTTGGGAGCCCTTACGGCGATACTGATATATCCCAACTTGCCCAGCCTGGACAGGCTTACGGATTACCGCCCCAAAGTGCCCATGCGCGTGTATACGGCGGATAACTCGCTGATTGCCGAATTCGGCGAGCAGCGTCGCATTGTGGTCAGCCTCGCCAATATTCCGCATTTCGTGCCGCAAGCCATTCTGGCCGCAGAAGATGAGCGCTTTTATCAACATGGGGGGGTGGATACCTTGGGCATATTGCGTGCAGCAATAAGCAATGTGGTTTCTGGTGGTGCCAAAGAGGGCGCGTCGACTATTACCATGCAGGTCGCACGGAATTTCTTTCTGTCGCGGGAAAAAACTTTTACGCGCAAACTGAACGAAGCGATGCTTTCTATCAAAATAGAACATAGCCTGACCAAAGATCAAATTCTCACACTCTATATCAATCAAATTTACCTTGGTCAGCGCGCATATGGCTTCGGCGCTGCTTCTTACGCTTATTTCGGCAAGCCGCTACAGAAAATCAGTATTGCCGAAGCGGCCATGCTGGCAGGGCTGCCCAAGGCGCCATCACGCTATAACCCGGTAGTCAATTTCGAGCGCGCACGTCAACGTCAGCTTTATGTCCTACATCGCATGCACGTACTTAAATACATTACTGACGCGCAATACGAGCAAGCAAAAAACCAGCATCTGGACATTCGCAGCGCACAATTGAGCACGAAAAATGTCAGTGCCGATTATGTTGCCGAGATGGTGAGGCAAGCCATGTACGAGCGCTATCAGGATGATATTTACACCAGCGGCATGAAGGTATATACCACGATACGCAAACGCGATCAGGATGCTGCCGATCAGGCATTATGGCAGGGTGTAATGGATTACGATCAGCGCCACGGCTATCGCGGCGTGGAAGGGACTGCCAAGTTACCTGAAGACGCCCAGTTGACCGATACAGCACTGGATGACGCGCTGGAAAATTTGAGCGTTATTCATAATTTGCAACCCGCCGTGGTCCTGGCCGCGAATCCTAAATCGGTGAGCGCCTACGCCAAGGATGCGGGCAGGATTACCATTTCCGGCGAAGGGCTCAAGTTTGCCCATCGCGCGCTGACGGGCGGTCTTTCCGCCAAGCTCGATATCCGCCGCGGCGCCGTGATCCGCGTAGAAAAAAACGCCAAGGACAATACCTGGAGCATTGTTCAGATACCCAATGTAGAGGCTGCGTTTATTTCGATTGACCCGAAAACCGGCGCAATACTGTCACTCGTTGGGGGGTTTGATTACAACCTCAACAAGTTTAACCATGTAACCCAGGCCTGGCGTCAACCAGGCTCCAGTTTCAAGCCATTCATTTATTCGGCCGCACTGGAGAAAGGTTTTACTGCAGCCACACTGGTGGAAGATACGCCGCTCACAATCCCGGCCGCACAAGCCGGAGGTGTCGAATGGACTCCGAAAAACTATGAAAACACTTATTCCGGCATCGTCAGCGTACGCGAGGCGCTGACCAAATCACTCAACCTGCCTACCATTCGGATTCTGCAAGCGATTGGGCCTATTTACGCACGTGATTACATCAAGCGGTTTGGCTTCGATCCTGCGCGCCAGCCCCCTTACCTCACGCTGGCACTGGGCGCAGGTTCGGTCACACCGCTGCAGATGGCCACGGGTTATACTGCATTTGCCAATGGCGGCAAGATAGCCACGCCCTATCTGATTACCCGTGTCGTAGATCAGCAAGGCCGGGTACTCAGCCAGACCACGCCGGAAAAACCGCGTCAGGTCATTGATCCCCGCAATGCATTTATCATGACCAGCCTGATGCAAAGTGTCGTGCGGCACGGTACTGCCGCCAGCGCCATGCGGCTCGGGCGCAGTGATCTGGCGGGTAAAACAGGCACCACCAATGACCAGTTTGATGCATGGTTTACCGGCTACCAACCCAATGTTGTGGGCGTGGCCTGGGTGGGATTTGATCAACCACGCACGCTTGGCAGGGGTGAAACTGGTGCCAGAGCTGCATTGCCGATCTGGATGAAATACATGGGAACGGTATTACGCAACGTGCCACAAACCGGATATACCGTGCCCGATGGCATCGTCACGGCCACCATTAACCCACTCACCGGCTTGCCGGTTGCCAATGGCGAGCAAGGCTACAACGAATATTTTTATCAGGAGACCGTGCCAGTGCTCACCACCGCACCCGTCATGCCGGAAATGGTACCGGCCACGCCTGGTGTTCAGCAACCCGACGCCAATCCGATGCTTTAGCCCCCATGAGTAGCCGACATAATCAGCTGCGCGAACGCGTGGCGCAGCTGGCTGCGCAATTGATGGCTGAGCACGGCATTCAGGATTTCGGTCTGGCCAAACGCAAGGCCGCGCGCCAGATGGGCGTGGAGGATGGCTATAATTTGCCGGGCAATCAGGAAATCGAGCTGGCGCTCAAATCGTATCAGGCGCTCTACCATGGCGACTCACATCCGGCACGACTGCGCTTGCTGCGAGAAATTGCGCTGGATACCATGCGCATGCTCACCGATTATCACCCCTATTTAACCGGTTCGGTACTGAATGGCACCGCAGGACCGCACTCCGATATCAATCTGCAGCTATTTACCGACAACGAAAAAGAATTCGAGCTGTATTTAATGCAACGCAACATCCCGTTCAAACAGGGCCAGCGTCAGGTACATCGACAAGGGGGGGTCAAAAATATCCCCAGCTTTACGCTTAATCTGGACTCGGCAGATGTGGAGATTGCCATTTACCCTGAAGATGAATTGCGTAGTGTGCCGCGCGGCCAAGGTGACGGGCGTACGCTAAAACGCGCCAAATTGGCGCAAGTACAGGCCCTGCTAGGCGACGCAAGGCCCGCTTTACCTGCCATTGAATAGCACCATACTGGCATACCTGAATCCCGGCACCCCACACAAGCAAAGTGTCAAAAATTCCGACATACAGTTGAGAACACGACTCCAGACCGCTAGACTCTTGTCCGCAACAAGCTTATCAGGCTCCCCGGACACGCCATGACGGCACAAAACATCTGTCATATCAGTAACTGGCACGCATCCTGCGTAACCAATCCGGGCAACCTGGATAATCACAAGAAAAAACATCTGCGCAATCCAAACAGGACTACCCGAGGGTAACAGGCACGACATGATCCGATTTTTCAGACATTACATACCCGCCAACCTGATCTTGATCATGGGACTGGATATTGCGGTCATGGTTGCGTCCATCTACCTGGGGATCTCCGTGCGTTTCATGGAGAGTGAGGGCAACCTGCCGTCTTCGCTGGGCCCGATACTACCCAAAGCCAGCTCATTCGCACTGGTAATGATATTGATTATGACCATCTTCGGCATGTACAGTGACGAATGGATGGCTGGTGCGCGCGCAGTGACGCTCCGTATCACCGCGAGTTTCGCAACGGGCTTCGTGGTCATGAGCCTGCTTTTTTATCTGTTCCCGGACATGCTCCTGGGGCGGGGCGCATTTTTGTTTTCTCTGCTGTTTGCGCTGATCGGCGTCACAATTACGCGCATTGCGTTCATTAAATGGTCCAATCTGGATGCCTTCAAGAAACGCGTACTGGTTCTTGGGAGCGGTAGTCGTGCTGCCAAAGTGGATCACCTGATCCAGTCAATGTCGTCGACGCGCAGCGTACAGATCATTGGTTACCTGCCTTTGCAGGGCAGCCACCATTATGTAGAGCATTCACGCGTCATCCATGACAACTCAGGGCTTGGTGAAATCGTCACCAAATACAATATCCACGAAATCGTCATTGCGGTACGCGACCGCCGTGATGGCGGCCTCCCGGTAAGTGAACTGCTGGAATGCAAACTGCGCGGTATCAACATCATCGAATTATCGTCGTTCTTCGAGCGCGAAAATGGCCAGTTACAACTGGAATCGCTTAACGCCAGCTGGATCATCCTGTCGGAAGGCTTTAAACAGGGATTGGCGCGCGACACCGTTAAACGCATTTTTGATCTGGTGGTAAGTCTGGTTATCGTACTGATTTCGCTGCCCGCCATGGTGCTGACGGCACTGGCAATCTATCTGGAAAGTGGCGGCCCGGTATTGTATCGCCAGGAGCGCGTGGGGCAACATGGAAAACCATTCACCATCATGAAGTTTCGCAGCATGCGCAACGACGCTGAACAGGATGGCAAGCCGCGCTGGGCGGATAAAGACGATGACCGAACCACGCGGGTCGGACGTTTTATCCGGCGCGTGCGCCTGGACGAGCTGCCGCAATTATTTAACGTATTTATGGGGCACATGAGCTTCGTAGGTCCTCGACCCGAACGCCCCTATTTCGTCAATGAGCTGACGCGCCAGCTTCCCTATTACAACAGCCGCCATACCGTCAAGCCCGGCATTACCGGCTGGGCGCAAGTGTGTTACGCATACGGTGCCAGCGTTGAAGATGCCGTAGAAAAATTGCAATATGATCTGTATTACGTAAAAAACCATACCTTATTTCTCGACATGATGGTCTTGTTCCAGACAGTACAGGTTGTACTCCGGGGCAAGGGTCAGTAACCACAGCGGCTACTCACATGAATGCCGCCTTGATCAGCTACGGTTTCGCGTCTGTTGCATTTGCGGCGCTGAGCACCATGGCGGTGCGCGGTGAAAATCGCACCAGCGTATTCATGGCCGCCAGTCTGTTAACTGCATTCTGGGCCGGACTGGCGGCACTGGATGCCTACTATGGCCAACCCATCGCGCCGCTTACTGCGATAGTCGAGTTGCTGCGTGACGCGGCATGGCTATATTTCCTGTTTGACCTCGTCACTCAACGCCAGGGCATGCCGCCTAAAACATTATTCATTTTGCGCTTGGCGAGATATGTAGCGCTCATTTACTGCGCGCTGTTAATAATCCGCATCATGGCTGGCGTGTCAGGTATTTTTCCTGTCACCAGTGGATTATCAATACTGGATACCCTGCTTGGCGGTGCCGTCAGCCGTGTCATCCTGGCGGTACTCGGCATGGCGCTGGTCGAACAGTTGTTCCGCAATACCCGCAGCGAAGATCGCTGGAGCATCAAATACCTGTGCTTTGGCCTGGGGGGCATGCTGGCCTATGATTTTTATCTATACTCGGATGCCATGCTGTTTCAACATATTGATGCTGAAATCTGGGCCGGGCGCGGTATTGTCAATGCACTGTCCGTCCCGTTGATCGCCATTTCCGCCAAACGCAATCCCAACTGGGATTTGCGCGTGACCGTATCGCGGCGGCTGTTTTTCCATACTGCCGCCCTGCTCGGCGCCGGTGTGTATCTGCTGATCATGGCAGGCGCCGGCTATTACATCCGCACCTTCGGGGGGGAATGGAGCAGTATCCTGCAAGCAGCATTCCTGTTCGGCGCCTTCGTGATCCTGCTGTCCATTCTGTTTTCCGGCACGTTACGGGCACGGGTACGTGTGTTTTTTAGCAAGAATTTTTTCAGTTACACCTACGATTATCGTGACGAATGGCTCAATTTCACGCGCATCCTGTCGCAGGGGGATTCTGGCGAACAGTTGTGCACACGTGCCATTCAGGCAGTCGCAGGGTTGGTTGAGAGTCCGTCCGGCGCGTTATGGCTAGCTCGCGAACCGCATCGGTTCACCCGCATCGTGAGCTGGAACCTGCAGAATGCCGATGGCGAAGAACCCGTTGGTGGTGCGCTGGCAGAATTTCTCACCCAGCGCGAATGGGTAATCAATCTGGATGAATACCGGAACCGGCCCGATCTCTATGAAGATCTGCAGCTGCCGCCCTGGCTCAACGCCATACCCGATGCATGGCTGGTTGCGCCATTACTGGTACGCGATAAATTGATCGGCTTCATGATTATCGGCCACTCGCTGGGAAAAATTTCCTTCGATTGGGAGGTTAGCGATCTGATCAAGACGGCCGCGCGCCAGGCCGCCGCCAACCTGGCCCAAATGGAGGCTGCAGAAGCGCTCACCGTGGCACGCCAGTTCGAATCTTTCAATCGCATGGCGGCATTTGTTGTACATGACTTGAAAAATCTTATCGCCCAGCAGTCCTTGCTGGTATCCAATGCGGATAAATACAAACACAACCCGGAATTTGTGGACGATATGATCAGCACCGTGGAAAGCTCGGTAACACGCATGGATCGCTTGCTACAACAACTGAACAGCAGTCAGCCGGCCATACTGGCCGAACGCAAAATAGAACTGGGGAAATTACTTGCCGAAATCATCGGTGAAAAGCATGTTTACCGCCTCAAACCCGCGCTGCAATTGGATGAAGCTTCAATCGAGGTAGGTGCCGATCACGAACGCCTCAAACGTGTACTGGGCCATATTCTGCAAAACGCGCTGGAAGCCACCCCTTACGATGGCCGCATTGAAATCCGGTTGTCACGCAAGGAAAACGATGCGGTCATTGAAATTGCCGACTCCGGTTGCGGCATGGATAGCGTCTTCATCCGTGAACGCCTGTTCCGCCCATTTGATTCCACCAAAGGTTCCGGCATGGGTATTGGCGCCTACGAATGCCGCGAATACATTCTCGAGTTGGGCGGCAAAATCGACGTCACCAGCACCCTCGGGCAAGGCACCACTTTTGATATTCATATTCCGCTGGCAACAACCCGGCAACCAATAAGTAATCAGATGCAAGGAGAAATCGCGTGAGCGATCATAAACCCACACTGCTCGTCGTCGAAGATGATCCCGGACTGCAAAAACAAATACGCTGGAGCCTGGATGGTTACGACATACAGCTGGCTGCCGACCGCGAAACGGCGCTCAATCAGATCCGCCGCTTTGAACCTGCTGTCGTACTGCTCGACCTCGGCCTGCCGCCTTTCCCTGACAGCGCTGAAGAAGGCCTTGCAACCTTGCAACAGATCCTGTCCATCGCACCTTCCACCAAAATAATCGTGGTGACAGGCAACCAGGATCGCGCCAACGCCGTCAAGGCCATCAGTCTGGGTGCCTACGATTTTTACCATAAGCCATTTGATCCGCAAATTCTGGACATGATCATCGCGCGCGCCTTCCGCGTACATGGTCTTGAACAGGAAAACCGCGCGCTTCAGCAACAACGGCCGGGTGAAGTGATGCATGGCATCATCACCAGCGCACCGAGCATGATTCAGGTATGCCACACTGTGGAAAAAGTCGCTCCTTCCGACGCCACGGTGCTGCTCTTGGGCGAATCCGGTACCGGCAAGGAATTACTGGCACGTGCCTTGCACCAGCTTTCCAACCGGGCCGGTGAACGCTTTGTCGCCATCAACTGTGCGGCCATACCTGAGGCCTTGCTCGAATCGGAGTTGTTCGGTTATGAAAAAGGGGCGTTTACGGGTGCCGCCAAGCAAACGATCGGCAAAATCGAATATGCCGGTAAAGGTACTTTGTTTCTTGATGAGATCGGTGACTTGCCGCAACCCTTACAGGCCAAGCTGTTACGTTTTTTGCAGGAACGTGTGATCGAACGCCTGGGCGGCCGTGGCGAAGTTCCTGTGGATGTGCGGGTCATCGGCGCCACCCACCAGAACCTGGAAAACCTGATTCAGAACGGCAGTTTCCGCCAGGATTTGTATTATCGCCTGAGTGAGATCAGTGTAATGATCCCGCCACTGCGCGACCGGCAAGGTGATGCCGCCCTGCTCGCCCATGCTTTCCTGGAGAAATTCAGCGCCCAGCAAAATCGCGTTCTGAAAGGCTTTACGGCTGATGCCATCGAAACCATCGAGACCTACGCATGGCCCGGCAATGTGCGTGAAATGGAAAATGTTATCAAACGTGCCGTGATCATGGCCGAGGGTGCGCAAATTACTGCACATGACCTGGGCTTGAATACCGGCAATACCGAATCGGAACCGCTGAATCTACGCCAGGTAAGAGAAGAAGCCGACCGGCGCGCCGTAATTCGCGCTTTGGGGCGCACCAATGGCAATATCGTACAGGCCGCGGAGCTATTGGGCGTAAGTCGCCCGACCTTATATGACTTGATTAATCGCTGCGGCCTGAAATAGACCTTCGGGGTGTATCCTCCAGATGGCCGATAACACTGTTTGATGGCGCGTGGTAGCATGATCCCAGGTTTTATAGCGATAGAATGGGCGCGTCGCGATTTGCCTGATGTTCTGTCGATCGGGTTCTATATTAACCGGGCGTTAAGTTTGTGGACTGCCCCAAAACCATAGAACCCTCATTTGCAACAAAGCATATGACGCCATCATAAAATAAAAAACTCCAGGAGATACCGCACGTGACTGCTATATTCCGTCTTCCTATTGCACTGCTGGTGGCACTCCTCGCTACTACCGCCTGCGGTGATTCCGCTTCCAAGTACTTGTCCGAAGCCAAGCAATTACAAGCGAAAGGTGACGACAAAGCCGCCATTATCCAGTTCAAAAACGCGCTGCAAAAAGACGACCAGAACGCTGAGGCACGCTATCTGCTGGGAATAGCTTACAACCATAGCGGCAATTACGCCTCTGCCGAAAAAGAGCTGCGCCGCGCACGCGCTGCCGGGTACGCACCCGACAAGGTGCTTGTTGCGCTGGCAGATGCGCTCCTTGGTCAAGGCACTTTTCAGCGGGTAATCGATGAAATCACCCTGCCTCCAGGTGCTTCCGGATCGTTCCAGGCACGCATCCTCGTGGCACGTGGCAATGCCGAACTGGGTTTGAATGAACCCGACAAAGCCGGCAAAACATTCAATGAAGCACTCAAAGCGGCGCCCGACGCCTCGGCCCATCTGGGATTGGCGCGCGTTGCTGCGGCCAAAGGCCGTCTGGATGACGCGCTCAGCGAAGCGGACAGCGCCTTAAAGCTTGCGCCCACCGATCGGGATGCCTTGCTAATGAAGGCCGACCTGCTGCGCCTGAAAAACCAGCCTGATGCTGCACTTGCGGCTTACCGTGGCGCGTTAAAAAAAGACCCCGCTGACGCCACTGCCCACCTCAGCATAGCCTCGATTTATCTGGAAAAAAACAAGATCGCGGAAGCCCGGCAGGAGATTGATGCGGCCCGCGAACTCAGTCCCAACAATCTTGCCGTACGCTATATGCAGGCCCTGATCGATTTCCGTGAGGGCAAACTCGATGCAGCACGGGATAATCTGCAGGAATTACTCAAATCCGCGCCTGAATATCCACCCGGCCTATTGTTGGCCGCTGCGGTCAATTACGCACAGGGCTCCTATGAGCAGGCCGTGAGTCAACTTGGCAAAGTACTCGAAAAAGCGCCGACTCACGCTTACGCTCGCCAACTGCTTGCCGCTACACAGGCGAAATTGGGCCAATATGCGCAAGCACTGGCAACCCTGCAACCACTCCAACCCGAGCAATCAAACAACCCCCAGATTTTGTCTCTGGCAGCCGACCTCTACCTGCGTACCAACGAATTCAGCAAAGCCAGACAGCTGCTTGAAAAAGCCGCTGCTATTGACCCCAGGAACGCAGCCATCCGCACCGGTTTAGGCGTGAGCCGCCTCGCCAGCGGCGATACTGATCGCGCGCTGGCTGATCTCGAGTCCGCCGCGACCCTGGATACGGGAGCCGGCACGCACAAGGCCGATACGTTGCTGATCCTCACGCTATTGCACGACAAACAATACGATCGCGCCCTGCAGGCCATCGCAGCGCTGGACAAAAAACAACCCGATAATCCGATCACTTACAATTTGCGTGGCGGTGCCTATCTGGGCAAAAAAGATATGACCAATGCGCGTAAAAGTTTCGAGCAGGCGCTGGCAATCAAACCGGATTTTTTTCCGGCTGCCGCCAATCTCGCCCAACTCGACCTGCAAGCCAACAATCCAGCCGCCGCACGCAAGCGTTTCGAAACCCTGCTCCAGCACGATGCCAACAACACACAAGCAATGCTGGCACTGGCTCAGCTATCTGCCCGGGCAGGCCAGGAAAAGGACTACCTGAGCTGGCTGGAGCGGGCCGCCAAATCTGCGCCAGATGCGTTGCAGCCGCACCTGCTCCTGGCTGATTACTATCTGCGCAAAAACGACTTCTCCAAAGCCTTGTTGCTGGCAAGAGAGGCCCGCACCGCCAATCCCGGCAATCCCGCTGCGCTCGACATGCTGGGCAGCGCTCAATTGGCGACAGGTGATAAAGACAACGCCCTGGCCAGCTTTCAAAAATTGACTGAAATGGTGCCGCAGTCACCCATGGCCCAACTCCGGCTCGCCAATGCACAGCTCACACTCAAACAAACCGATCGTGCACGAGCCTCACTGAACCGCGCACTCCAGCTCAAACCCGATTTTCTCGACGCTCAGACTGCGCTGATCAGCCTCGATGCGCAAAGCGGGCACTACGATCAGGCCATTCAAATGGCGCACCAGGTGCAGCACCAACTACCGCGTGTCCCTGCGGGCTGGGTATTGGAAGGCGACACGCTGTTGATGCAAAAGCAGCCTGCACAGGCACTCAAAAAATACGAAACAGCCTGGCACCTGCAAAACAGTGGGCCGCTGGCGATCAAGCTCTACAATGCCAAACTCTTGTCAGGCAAGCCTGCCGAGGCAGACGCAGGGTTGCTCGATTGGCTCAAGCAACACCCGGATGACGCAGCAAGCCGTGCCTATTTGGCACAGAGTGTCATGGAGCGTGGCAACTACAAGCTGGCCAATACTCACTACGCCAAATTACTGGAAAAATCACCCAACAATATTTTGCTCCTCAATAATTACGCATGGAGCCTGCAGCACGCTGGTGACACGCGTGCCCTGGATTATGCCGAACGCGCCTACAAGCTTGCACCGGACAACACCGCCATTATGGATACGCTGGCTGAAATACTGGTAAGCCGCGGTCAAACCCAACGTGCTCTGCAACTACTTCAGAAAGCGCTATCCAAAGTGCCTGACAACACTGAAATCGCATACCACTATGTCCAGGCGCTGGCAAAATCCGGCGACACTGCCCGTGCACGCAGCGAACTTGAACGACTGCTCGCTAGCGGAGCCGCATTTCCACACGAGTCCGAGGCGCGTACGCTACTCAAGCAACTGCAAGGCAAGGCAAATTAACTACCGAGATTCAAGAATCTTTTCAGGGAACGAACATGATACTTAAACCATTCCAGTCGGCTTTGATCCTTGCATTATTAACCACGTCCACCCTGCAAGGCTGCGACCATAACGCCAACTTGACCGAGCAACAACTCATCCAGCGCGCCAAGGATTTTGAGGATAAAGGCGACACCAAAGCAGGAATTATTGAGCTAAAAAGCGCACTCCAGAAAAATCCTAATAGCCCGCAAGCAAGGTTGCTACTCGGACAAATTTATCTTAAGGACAGCATGGGTGCAGAAGCTGAAAGCGAACTTCAGAAAGCCCAAAAACTTGGTGTAGACGAAGAAACCATCAAACCATTGCTAGGCGAGGCCTTGCTAATGATGGGAAAATACGATCGAGTGCTAGCCG
Organism: Sulfuriferula sp.; assembly: GCF_054605375.1. NCBI lineage: Bacteria > Pseudomonadati > Pseudomonadota > Betaproteobacteria > Nitrosomonadales > Sulfuricellaceae > Sulfuriferula > Sulfuriferula sp. The sequence goes on from NZ_JBTSEG010000009.1 coordinate 13,793, forward strand.
AAATCCAGCCAGGTGACAAAACAACCAAGCAGAATCTGGCGCGCATTTATCAAATGCGTGGCGAAGCATTGCTAAAAACAGGTAAATTACAGGAAGCGTGTCATCTGTTTCAGCAGTCACTCGATACCGACAACCAGAACCCTCCTACCTATTGGGGTCTGGCACAATGTGCTGTTGCTGATAAAGACATGAACAAAGCCAAAGCATTGCTCAATACCGCATTGAAAATTAATGCCAGGATGGCTAAATCGTGGCTTTATATGGGCGATTTTGAACAATTAAATAACAATTCCCAAGCGGCGCTTGCTGCGTACTCAAATGCTGTAAAAACTGATCCGAATAGTCTAGAAGCTCTCAGCAAGCACGCGACTCTTAATATTGCCATTGGTCAGTTAGACACTGCCAAAACAGACATAAAAAAAATCAGTTCGCTTGCCCCGCATTCCCTGCTTGCCAATTACTCTCAGGCATTACTGTCCTTCAAGAAGGATGACTTTTCTGCTGCGCGTTCCTCACTTCAGGAAGCCCTACAGATTGCTCCGGATTACCTACCCAGCCTTCTGTTGTCTGGTGCTGTAAATTATTCAATGGGCTCGTATGAACAAGCAGCAAGCCAACTTAACAAAGTGCTTGATAAAGTACCTGGCAACCCGTATGCACGTAAATTACTTGCTGCCACACAAGTCAAACTTGGTTTAGATCAGCAGGCCTTAGCAACTTTACAACCGCTACTGGCGGAACAATCCGATGACACTGAATTGCTGACACTCGCAGCCAATATATATTTTCACGCCAAAGAATATGTCAAAGCCAACCAAATGCTGGAAAAAGCTGCTGCTATTGATCCAAAAAATGCCGCGATCCGTACCGGCTTAGGAGTCAGCTTGCTTGCCAGTGGCAAAACCGAGCGCGCACTGGCAGATCTCCAATCTGCCTCAGCGTTGAACGTCGGACCAGACGCTTACAAGGCAAACACGCTGCTTGTCATGACATTGCTTCGGGACAAGCAATTCGACCGTGCCCTGCAAGCCATAGACGATCTGGACAAGAAACAACCAAATAGCCCGCTCACCTATAATTTCCGTGGGGGTGCCTACCTCGGAAAAAATGATCTACTCAATGCCCGCAAAAATTTCGAGCAAGCGCTGGCAATCAACCCGGGGTTTTTCCCCGCTGCAGCCAATCTGGCGCAGCTTGATCTGCAGGCGAAAAATCCTACTGCTGCCCGCAAACGTTTCGAGAGCATCCTCAATGCAGACAAGAATAATTTGCAGGCCATGATGGCCCTGGCCGAACTGGCCTCCATCAGCAAACAGGAAAAGGACTATGCCGGCTGGCTGGGAAAAGCGGTCAAATCACACCCTGAAGCCATCCCCCCACGCACAGCCCTCACGCGTTATTACCTTACCAAAAACGAGCCCCAGAAAGCGCTGGCATTGGCAAATGATGCTGTAAATGCCAACCCGGACAACCCTGACGCGCTTAACTTGTTGGGTGCCACACAAATGTCCACTAAGGACATGGTTGGCGCAATCATCACCTACACAAAGCTGGTCGGCAAAGGGAAACCTTCCGCCGAAGCGTACTGGCATCTGGCAATTGCCCAACTCGCAAACAAAAACCATAATGAAGCTCGCAGTACATTGCAGGCGGGGATCCAACTTGATTCAGGCAACATACAAATACTGGACACCTTGCTGGGTTTGAACCTGGCTGAGAAGAAATTTGATCCCGCCTTGCAGATTGCCCGGCAAATCGAAGCAAAGCATCCTGAGATGCCCTTGGGTTATGAACGTGAAGCTGACATTCTGGTTGCGCAGAAGCAGTTGCCCCAAGCCATCAAGGCTTATACGCAAGCACTGAAAAAAGGCGCAGGATCCACGGTATTTATCAAGCTTTTGAATACTCAATTTGACTCCGGGGCTATCAAAGTAGCGGAGCAGAGTCTTCGCGACTGGCTCAAACAACATCCCGGCGACAACGCCGTGCGCGCTTACACTGCCGAATACTACATGAGCACGGGTCGAAACAAAGACGCCATTACCGAATACCTGGAAATCCAGAAACAGGCGCCTAACAACGCCTCAATCCTCAACAACCTTGCCAACTTGTTTCTACTCGAAAAAGATACCCGTGCACTGCCAACCGCAGAGCAAGCTTTCAAAGCTTCACCAGACAGCCCTGCGATACAGGACACTCTAGGCTGGATACTTGTGACGCAAGGCCAGACTGCGCGCGGCTTGGATCTATTACGCAAGGCCCTGGCCAAAATGCCCGACGAACCCAACGTGCGCTATCATTACGCAACGGCTTTAGCTAACAGCGGAGATAAGGCCAAGGCCCGCCAGGAACTGAGTAAACTGCTTGCAGATCATCCGAAATTTAAGGAGGCTGCGGCAGCCAGGAAATTATTAATTACCCTGTAAACACAACATATCCAGTGCGTTGCCTTGCCTCATCCTGGAACATGTTTACAAATTCAGGCTTTTGTAGCCGCTGATTAGCTCGATTGTTGTAGCGTTTGAGAAACTAACACCTGGTGCACCGCATCGGGCGTTTGCATTCTAGGGTGGGTGTGGCCGCTCATGGCTGCAAGTGTCGGTTACCTTGCCCGATGACGATTGCAGCCCGTTCAATGCGTTTGGGTTTTGGCCGCTAAGAATTTGTTTCAAACGAGCCCGCACAAATAGAAAAGCCCCATGTTTCCATGGGGCTTAATCCTGATGCTACGAATGTAGTAGCGTTTAAACGCTACTCGTCGGGCTTCAGCTGTTACGCTTTGCGACGGCGGACCGAAGCAGCCAGGCCGACCAGTCCCAGACCGATCAAAGCCAGCGAACCAGGCTCTGGAACCGACATACGGTATTGACCGTTGTTCGAAAGGAACAGGTCAGTAGTATTGTTTGCGACGATCGTAGCCGGCACATCGGGATTGAATGCGCTGTTATATGCGCTTATCAATGCAGGGGTAACTGTACGAGTACCGTTGGCAAGAGATATCACGTTGGTTGTCGCAAAACCAAAAACCAAGTTAGTCGATACAAGGGTAGACAAATCGGCCATACCACTGTTGAAGAAGTAACCGGGTGCAAGATTGGTCGCTTGGAAAACCAGTGACACAGTACCATTCGGCAGCGTGCTGTTTGCAATCAGGTTGGCGCTACCAGTTTGCAGGACAAATGCCCCGATCTGGGTTGCACCCGAAAAAATATTCAGTGTGCCACCAGGGGTAAATGTCAATTGGCCACCCGTGGTACCGGTACCCGATCCAAGAAAGTAAGAAGCCAAATTAGGGCTGAGCGGAGTTACTGAATCGGCCAATACAGACAGAAAGGAGCCAGCTTCATTGAAGGAAAAAGCCGTGGCAGTACTGAAAGTGTTGTGAACATACGCATTGCCATTCAGATCGACGTAATCTTGAACAAGGACAGGCGCATTGCCGCCAGCACCATCGGTATCCAGATACCAGTTGGTCAGCGTGGCATTTGCCGAACCTGCAACAGCCAGGCCGGATACTAATGCCAAGGCCGTAAGAGTACTTTTAATTGCTTTCATGATAAATCTCCGTAAGCGACGTGAAAAAATTTGGTCTGATGCGATCAGTAAGCTTTTTCTCGAAGTCGCATCGAACGTAGCCTCTATTAAGCACGACCCATGCCAGCCAAAAATATTATTAATAATACATATACAATACAAATAGTTGAGAACATTCATGCCACGATTTTCCGTTTTTTAAATCCAATAAAAAGAATTGTTGTAAGAATTCTCGACAGATAAAAAATGAGGTGCGTGATTCAGCCATCTTTCAACATCAGGGCGTCAATCTTTTTGCGCGTCGATCTCGCCCAAGGTCCAGGCCCCGCCCCAATTCGTCCCATGAAGAATACCCGCTCAACCCTCTCGGCTCCGAGTAAGCCACCCAAGCGTTCATTCAACCGTCCCACCTGCGTCAGTGCGGCTTGCGTCCGGGTAAAGATCAAGCCCTGGCGGTGGTAACGGGTAAAGATCACCGGCGTCATTTCCGGCTGGATCAACCAGTCCAGGCGGGTTGCAGTCAGCCAGAAGCGCTGCATGGCGTGACCGGCAGCGATGTAATCGTCCACGGAAATGGGCGGCGCGGGAGCAATCAGTGCAAAATGCGCACCACAGCGCAGGCCGGGAAGCAGGTCTAACTGTAGCCGTGGTGGCAGATGTCCCAAAAGATAGGTGTTAAAAAATTCGACACGCGCCCAACTCGTCATGACCCAGCGCATGAAACGCGCCGTCAGCAGATCAACGCCAACCGCCTGGCCGGGGATCTTGTCGGTGCTGAACCGGGCTCCCCATTCAATGACGGACTTGTGGACCGCGTAGGCTTCGGGGATGGTGAGGCGCACCTTGGCGTTGTCGAACATGAACCTGGCCAGGCGCCAACGCTGGGCGAAACCTTCGTACCAGACCACGGAATAGCCCTCAGGCAAGGAACCTGCAAGGGCCTGCTTTTGCTCAGCACTCAGGGGCCGGGTGGACATGGGGCGGCGTTGGACCACGCGCGTTTCAATGCAGGGCAACAGGAGGTCGGGCGCCATGCCCGCTTCTGGCCGGAAACGCACATCGAACAGCAAGTGGGTTTCCGGCGTATCGGAGCGGCGCTGGATGGTGGCTGAGCGCCCCGTGGCGCTGGCGGCGATGACGATGGTTTCCAGCACGGCGCCGATGGCCAATTGGCTTGCATGACCATCCAGGTCATACACCACATGATCACGTGTATCGAAACCATGCACCAAAATATGTTCGTCACCGAGAATCTCGAAACGCCATGGTTGAGTATTATCGCCACTCGGTGCCCAGCGAGCCAGATTCAGGATGCGTTCGAGGTGTTGCGCGATGGCATTCATCCTAGATTCCCAGTTGATGACGGGCGATAGTAATGGCCAGCCGGTTTAAAGGATGGCGGTTGCCGCCGGGTCGCCAGGTATGCGCCAGCTTGTTGCGGTAGCCATCGAACTGGATGCCATGGGGTGCCGCCCAGACCTTGCCACGGCCGAGCAGTATCTTGAGGGCTTCGCTGGCGGCAACACCGGCACAAAGTTGGCAGGCTATGATAGTGGACGGGCCACGACGTTCCTTGAGATTGACACGGGTCTTGTCCGCCAGATAATGGCGATGCAACAGCGCGGGGGCAAGGCCGACCAGAAAGCGCACCGCTTTTTCCGGTTCGGGCCGACCGTTCAGCTGGAAGTAGTCCTCGAAGCTCATGCCGCCAGGCATGAAGTTGAGCAGCGCGGCACTCATGCCGAGAGGAGCGACTGTCACCGCCGGGATACCGTGTTGGGCACAATATGCAAAAACCCGCTCGCGCGCATCGAAGGCGAAGAAGTCGAGGCCATCGATATAGAGATCAACATCCTTGAAGAAGGCTTGCAGATTGACCTCATTCACGCCTTGCGGATAAATGACCAGGCCGGATTCCGGATTGATGTCCCGCGCCATTTCGGCCAGGACTTCAACTTTGGGGCGTTCCAGGCTGCTCATACCGGCGCCGGCCTGACGATTGAAGTTGGCAAGCTCAAACGTGTCCAGATCAGCTATGTTAAATTTTTCGATACCTAGCCGGGCAAGGGTCAGCAAATGGGCACCACCGACGCCACCCATACCAGCGATGGCTATCCGCTTATGCCGCAGGCGTTCCTGTTCATTCCGGGTAATCCAGCCGATATTGCGTGAAAATGCAGTGTGATAGGAGAAACCGGACATAGCCAGAACCCGTTGCTAAACGGGTAGAGTATAAAGTGGGGTAGCCTGGATGTCAGCTATCAGTTCCGTGCAGCAAGCGTTGAGTGATGCCTAATTCATCCTGCTTTGAAAACCCATACGGATACAAGGATTTTTCTCCGGGTGGTTTGTGGGTCAGGCCGCCCAATTTTTCAATCTGCTGCCCTGCATAAGACAAATCCAGCCTTAGCAGTACCGCCGGCGCGTTGACGCGATTGCATAAACGCTCCTCGCCCAATAACTCAAAACCCAGCATGCGCCGGTAAAATCCGGCATGCCGCGGGTTGACTTCGATGACAAAGTCGGTTCCCTGATGGATATTGTGTCCGTAAATGAAAGAGATATGAAACAATGCAGCGAGAACAGGTTTGGAACCCAGACCTTCGTCCAGCGCAAGCTTGATAATCTCGCATACACGCCGTCCCTGGGCACGCAAACCATCCACTTCGGGCTTGTATAACTCATCCACCAGCAGACCGACCCTGGAATCCAGGCCCAGCGTAAGGGTCCCGACAATCCTGTCCTTATCAAAAGCAAGCAGCGTGATGCGATTCGGATCTTCATCCATTCCGCTGGTCTGATAACCGCGCCAGGAATACATTTTTTGAATGAGCAGACTTGCTGACTGCACTCTGTCTTCATTGGCTGCCAGGCGTATCTTGAATTTCTGCTGCTCAAGCGTGACATCCTGAGTACTCGCCTGTTCGCCGCTTGGGATACACAATTCCCTCAGCTTGTGGGGAGACTGAAACTCCACGATGGTTTTGGACCACTCATCTGCCGGTTTTCTGCGTTGAATAGCCATCATATTGCTACCAGTTAGAACTACTACTTACAATTAACGCGATGCCAATTAATTCAAACAAACGCTTGTTGAATCTAACGGATTAAATTGCGAATAGTTTAGAAAAAACAAGCAAATAACAGCACGTTATCTAACAGTTGTACCTGATACAGACCGTACCGATACTAAAACTTTCTTTTAATTAGACCGGGGCAGGCTTAACCACTTTGCGACATCCAAGGCAAAATAAGTGAGAATGCCGTCTGCGCCTGCACGCTTAAAGGATAGCAGAGATTCCAGTACGCATTTTTTTTCATCCAGCCAGCCATTGGCTGCGGCTGCCTTGAGCATGGCATATTCACCACTGACCTGATAAGCGTAGGTGGGCACGCCAAAGGCATCTTTCACGCGCCGCACAATGTCCAGATACGGCATACCTGGCTTGACCATAACCATGTCCGCACCTTCCGCAATATCGAGCGCCACTTCGCGCAATGCCTCGTCACTATTGGCCGGGTCCATCTGATAGGTTTCTTTACTACTGGCGCCAAGATTGGCGGTGGATCCCACCGCATCGCGAAATGGCCCATAGAAACTGGAGGCATACTTGGCCGCGTACGCCAGAATTCGCGTATGGATATAGCCCGCGGCATCCAGCGCCCCGCGAATGGCACCCACCCGGCCATCCATCATGTCCGAAGGCGCCACCACATCAGCCCCGGCTTCGGCATGGGCCAGCGCTTGCTGTACCAGCACAGCGATGGTCGCATCATTCTCCACATAGCCCTGGGTATCGATCAAACCATCCTGGCCATGGCTGGTATAAGGGTCCAGTGCAACGTCAGTAATAATGCCTAATTGGGGAAATCGCTGTTTAAGGATGCGCACGGCGCGCGGCACCAAACCGTCTGGATTAAAAGCTTCTTCCGCATTCAGCGTCTTCAAACCTGGATCGATTACCGGAAATAGTGCCATGGCCGGGATCCCCAACGCCACGCACTGCCCTGCCACCTCCAGCAACCGGTCTATGGAAACCCGGGCCACCCCAGGCATCGAGCTGATTTGTTCAACACGATCAGCACCATCCAGAACGAACACCGGATAAATCAGATCATCCACAGATAACTGGTTCTCGCGCATCAAGCGACGTGAAAAATCGTCGCGTCTCATGCGTCTCATGCGTCTCATGCGTCTCATGCGTGTCTTAGGGTAGTTGGCGTCTGCGCTCATACACAATATGAATCAATCAGCTAATCAAGAATTTAAAAAAATTTGAACTTCTTGCAGAAAGGCCCATCTTATCATGCAGACGGCTCGCTGCCGTCTCCCGCTTCTCCTCCCTGAGCGGGTGCCTCGACACCAGTTGAGGCTTTTTTGGCCCCGGTTTTACTCCCCTTTAACCGGGGCTCTTTTATGCCCGTCATTTGTGCCAATACCGAGCCATCTGGCAAACACCTCTCCTGCTTCATCCATACCCAAGCGCTTTGGGCTGGAAAACAATTGCGCTGTATAGAACGCCGACAAGGCCGCAAGTTCCTTTTGCACAAAACGCAAAGTAGTCATGGAGTCACTACGGTTCAGCTTGTCACTTTTGGTCAGCAGGCAATGCACTGGCTTTCCAGTAGGCAGAAACCATTCCAGCATCTGCCGATCCAGTTCGGTCATCGGGTGACGCGAATCCATAATCAGAATCAGGCCGGCAAGCTGCTTACGTTGCGCCAGATACTGAGCCAGCAACTCCCGCCAATGATCCTTGATAGCACCCGGTACCTTGGCATAACCATAGCCTGGCAAATCCACCAGAAAACGATTTTGTCCCAGGCTGAAATAATTGATGTGCTGGGTTCTGCCAGGTGTTTTGCTGACAAATGCCAGCCGGGTACGATTTGCCAATGTATTGATCGCACTTGATTTACCGGCATTGGAGCGCCCGGCAAAAGCCACCTCAATGACACTTTCCGGAGGCAGGTCACGCAAATGATTAACGGTCGTGTAAAACTCTGCTTGCTGAAATAGATTCATCTAAAGAAATCCCGGGAACTGGCGTCGAAACCAAAACGCAGCTAAAATATTAGCTTTTTAGAATGTTACGGTAAGAGGAACTCACAATGAAATACACCATGGCGCTTGCGGCGCTTGCCGCATTCACTGCCTTTTCCCCGGCTCAAGCCGAAGTCACAACCAAAGGTGATCCGGCCAAAGCTCAACAGCTGGTGACATCGGTTTGCGCAGCATGCCACGGTGCAGACGGCAATAGCACTTCACCGGCCAACCCGAATCTGGCTGGCCAAGGCGCTGAGTATATCACCAAGCAATTAACCGACTTCAAATCCGGTGCACGCAAGAGCCCGATCATGCAAGGTATTGTTACTGCCAACAACCTTACCCCGGACGACATGAAAAACCTGGGCGCTTACTTCTCTTCACAGACACCCAAACCCGGCAGCGCCAAAAACAAGGAACTGGCCCTGGAGGGTGAAAAAGTCTTCAAGGGTGGCAATGCTGGCAGTGGCGTACCGGCCTGCGCAGCCTGTCATGGTCCGACTGGTGCCGGTATTCCGGCTCAGTTCCCGCGCCTGGCTGGCCAACATAGCGAATACGTACTGGCCCAATTGCACAATTTCTGGAATGGCGACCGTGCAAACGATGGTGCTAAAATGATGCGTATCATCGCTTCCAAACTGACTGATCAGGAAATGAAAGCCGTTGCCGAGTATATTTCCGGCCTGCATTAATTAACTGCCTGCCGGAACCTGTCGGCGTATAAGCAATCAATAGGGGGTGGCGCGAGTCACCCCTTATTTTTCCTGGCACACCATGAGTAAATCCACCGCCACATTTTCAAAATCAGTATACGAGCTCTTTAGTTCGATGCGCTTTGCCATCAGCTTGCTCACCGTGCTGGCCATCGCCTCAATCATTGGTACAGTACTGAAGCAGAACGAACCCTACCTGAATTACATTCTGCAATTTGGCCAATACTGGTTTACGGTATTTAAGTGGCTGGGGCTATACGATGTTTACCGCACTGTCTGGTTTGTGACCATCCTGGCTTTTCTGGTCACATCCACCAGCACCTGCATTTACCGCAACATGCCCAGCATGCTGCGAGAAATGCGCAGCTATCGCGAACAGGCCAGCGAAAACTCACTGCGGCACTTTCAGCATCATGCAGAATTTGCGACGTCCGGTTCCCACCTTGACGCGTTGACCCAGTATTTGACCGAGCAAGGTTATCGTTATAAACAGCGCATTTTGGACAATGGTGCGGGCACCTTATTGGCGGCCAAGGTGGGCAGCGTCAACCGGCTGGGATATATTTTCACCCATTCGGCCATCGTCGTCATTTGCCTGGGCGCGCTATTGGACAGCAACATCCCGCTCAAGATTGAACAGACTTTCGGGATAAAACGCATTGAAACACGTGACATCCCTGAGAGTCAGGTACCCGCTATTAGCCGCCTGGGGCCCAACAGCCTGTCATTTCGCGGCAATGTCACTATCCCGGAAGGTTCCAGCGCCGACGTGGTTTTTCTCAATATTGCCGATGGCTATATGGTGCAGGACCTGCCTTTCGCCATTGCCTTGAAAAAATTTCATATTGAACATTACAGTACCGGCCAGCCGAAAATGTTTGCCAGCGACATCGCCATTCTCGACAAGGCCACCGGCAAGCAGATACTGGAACACACACTAACCGTCAATCACCCGCTCATTTATGATGGCATTGCGATCTTTCAGGCCAGCTTTGGCGATGGTGGCACCAAACTGAAAATGAATGGCTGGAATCTGTATTCCCCCAGCAGCAAGCCTTTCGATGTGAATGGCGCGGTCAACAGCAACACGAAAATCACTGCCGACAATCAGCAATATACGCTGGAATTTACTGATTTCCGCCCCTTCAATATCGAAAACACCGGCCAACTTCCCTCTAGCGAACAGCAGAATAAGGACGCGCGTAGCGTGATGGTGGGCAATGCGGTGGGCGATAAAACCAACCTGCACAATGTCGGGCCGAGCTTCCAGTACAAAGTACGCGATGCGCAGGGTCAGGCGCACGAATACAACAACTACATGCTGCCCTTATTGGTCGACAAACGCTGGTACATGCTCTCGGGCGTACGCAACACCCCTGCGGACCCGCTCCACTACATTCGCTTTCCGCTGGATCAGGATCGGCGTCTGGATGGTTTCATGCGCCTGCGCGGCATGCTGCTTGACCCCTCCACGCATGCCGAAATTGCACGCCAATTTGCCGCCAGCGCAATTCAGGGAGGCAATGTACCGCCTAATGTACGCGCCAAGCTGGCTGACAGCACAGCCAAGGTCCTCGACCTGTTTGCAAAAGGCGGTTATCAGGCATTGTCGGCTTTTATTGAAAAACATATCCCCGCTGCCGAGCGTGATCGTGCGGCACAAACCTACCTGAAAATCCTTGAGTTATCCTCGTTCCAAGCCTACATCATGGCGGAAGAAAAGGCTGGCGCCCCTGCGCCCAAAGCCGACGAGGAAACCGGCTGGTTCATCCGCGATTCACTCAATAGCATCAGCGACATCTTTTTCTATGGTGCACCCGTCTACCTGCAACTGGCTGAATATGACCAGATCAATGCCAGCGGTTTACAGTTGACACGCTCCCCCGGCGAGAATATTGTTTTCGGCGGCTCTGGATTGTTAGTGCTGGGTATCTTTGCAATGTTTTTTATCAGGGAACGAAGGCTGTGGCTGCTCGTCAAACCCGGGCAACTCCTGTTTGCCATGTCCAGCAACCGCAAGACCTTGGATTTTGAAAAAGAATTCGAGCGCCATAGGCAGCGCATTTCCACAATCGTAAAGGACTGAAGCCATGGAACTGACCCAAACCGCTCCACCGGAACCGTTTTTCAAGCGTCTGTCGCTATTCGACTGGCTGTTCGCCGTCTTTTTGCTGAGTGGCGCCGGATACGCTTTGAATCTGTATAGCAGCTACATGAACATTTACGACAAAAGCATTCTGCTGGCTGCCGTCGGCGTGTTTTCCGTACTCGGCTGGAACTGGAAACCCATTCGTCTGCTGATGATTGGTGTCGCGGTATTAAGCCTGTTTGCCATATCCAGTTATCACGGCGACCTGGCACGCGGCAATCAGGCATTTTTCCTGAAATATCTGTTTGCCAGCCAGTCCGCCATCATGTGGATGAGCGCACTGTTCGTGATGGCAACGCTGAGTTACTGGATCAGCCTGGCTACACGCTCCGAATTCGCTGCCAAGGTAGGCAGCGGATTGACCTGGGCCGCCATCCTGATGGGACTGATCGGCATGATGGTGCGCTGGTATGAGTCCTATCTGATCAGCCCGGATGTGGGTCACATACCTATTTCCAACCTGTATGAAGTTTTTATCCTGTTTTCCATCATTACCTCGCTACTGTATCTGCATTACGAACGTCTCTACAATAATCGCCAGATGGGCGCTTTTGTGATGCCCGTGATCAGCGCTGCGGTCGCATTCCTGCTATGGTACGCATTTGATCGTCAGGCCCAGGAAATCCAGCCGCTGGTTCCGGCGCTGCAATCCTACTGGATGAAAATCCATGTTCCCGCGAACTTCATCGGCTACGGCTCATTTTCGCTTGCCGCCATGGTTGGCATAGCGTACCTGCTTGCCTCCAAAGGCATTTTTGCCTCACGCTTACCCAAACTGGAAGTGATGGATGACCTGATGTACAAATCCATCGCCGTGGGCTTTGGATTCTTCACAGTCGCCACCATACTCGGCTCGCTTTGGGCAGCAGAAGCCTGGGGTGGATACTGGTCATGGGATCCCAAGGAGACCTGGGCGCTGATTGTCTGGCTCAACTACGCAGCCTGGCTGCATATCCGTCTGGTGAAGGGGTTGCGTGGTCCGATGCTGGCCTGGTGGGCCGTGGTTGGCCTGTTCGTCACCATGTTTGCCTTTCTTGGGGTAAACATGTTCCTGTCAGGTTTGCATTCATACGGCACGCTCTGATCGCAGAACCTGTCACTTGCCAGCCCCTCTGCGCATTGGCAACCGATAGAAAAAAAGCCCCTCGCCATCGGCGAGGGGCTTTTTTTGTTTTGGGCGGGAATACGGCCATCAGGTTGCGTCAAATACATCCTTATAGGTAGTGTAATAAGTAATGAATGCCAGTGGCAGCATGATCAGGAAGCCAAGCATCAAGGGCATTGCAGCAATCACGAACAAAACAAACATGATGATACCGTAGACCAGAAAAGGCACCATATTTGCCCATGCTGCACGCATGCTAAGCTTCATTGCCGCCACCGCACCCATGTTGCGAAACACGACCAATGTGGGAGCAAACCAATATGCCATCAACAATGGCATCAATAATGCCAGCGCCACCAATACTGCCAGACCTGCCCCGCTGCCGGGCATTGCCGGCGTGGCCATATTGCCGGCATCAGGGTGTCCTTGCAGCATCATGGTGACCAATGCGCCACCGCCGAGCGCTGTCATGACGCCCGCGATCAGGATCAGGCCCACCAGGTAAATGCCGCCCACCGTCACCAATTGCGCACCATGGAATTTAAAACCGGCAAACAAGTGCGCTATTTCCAGCTCTTCGCCCGCTTCTATCGCCTTGCATCCGATCATCAGGCCTGCGGTAAAGACGGGTGAGATCAACTGAAACACCACGCTGCCGATACGCGGAATAATCCCTAACAGCCCTGCCAGCAAAAAAATGCTGACCGACAATACAATCCAGATCAGCGGATTCTGTTTGAACAGGCCAAATGCCTGTTTGATCCACAACCAGCCGTGTCTGGCAGGTACGCGACGAAATTCCGGAATTGCTTGCATGGTGTTTACCTGAAATTAACCTGGAATCAAACCCAGATACGTTGTAATTGCGACTGCGCAGCAACACGTTGACGCAAAATGCGTTCAAAATGCAATGGATCTTTGGCATGGGTAAGTTCACCCGCGCGCGGAAAGTAAAGGTCATACATTCGCGACACCCAGAAACGCAGCGCCGCAGCACGCAGCATCACCGGCCAGGCGCCACGCTCTATCGACATAAATGGGCGCACCGCATGATACGCGCTCAGCAAAGCCAGCATGCGTTCCTCATCCAGCCCGCCTTCCTCACTCACGCACCAGTCGTTGACCGCAATCGCAATATCGTAGAGCCAGACATCATGGCAGGCAAAATAAAAGTCGATCACTCCGCCCAGCCGTTCACCGTCAAACAATACGTTATCGCGAAACAGGTCGGCGTGAACAACGCCGCGCGGTAAATCCTGCAAACGGTGCAGCGTCTGGAAACGCACTTCATCGTTCAATAGTTGCGCCGCTTCCGCATCAAGAAAGGGGGCGACTTGCTGGGCAGTTACTTTCCACCAAGCCGCTCCACGCGGATTGATGCGCTGTGCAGAAAAGGTTTTTCCCGCCAAATGGATATCAGCCAATGTTTCGCCTACCTGGGCACAGTGACCCATTCCAGCGATTTCCAATGACCGGCCCGACAGGCACGAGACGATACTGGCCGGTTTGCCATTCAGGCTGGTCAGCAGGCTATCCGCAATGGTTGCCACCGGTTGCGGGCAAGGCACGCCATGCCGTGCCAGATGATCCATGAGATTGAGAAAATACGGCAACTCGTCATGGGTCAACTTTTCGAACAGCGTCAGCACATAACGCCCGTGCGTCGTGGTCAGGAAATAATTGGTATTTTCAATCCCCGAAGAAATACCATTGAGTTCGACCAGCGTGCCTATGGCGTACTGGCCGAGCCAATGACTGGCTTCGTCGGGAGTAACGGTAGTGAATACGGACATGGCTACAAAGAAGCCGCACAATGGCGACCCAAAATTAAAACGCCGAGATTACCACTGGTGTATTACCCACATCGGCGGATGGATATTTGAATCCAGCCCCTCCTTGCGCGCAAACGTACCATCACCCAACTGATCAACCAGGTAATAAGGTTTGCCCACGGCTGGCGTGACCTTGATCATGTAGAGTTTGCCATGCACGCGATATTCTTCGCGCGTTTCCTGCCCCTGCTTTTTGATGGTTATCTGGGGCGTGGCATCATCTCCAGTCAATCCTTGTGGGGGCGGAGGGGGGGGTGCATCCGGGACTGGTTGCAGGTTACCGGGGCGATTTGCTGCCGAAGCGGCGATGGGCAAAATAACCAGAAGAGCTGCGATGAGACGGCGCATGATGGCGTCCTTTTATGTTTATGGGATTGTTTTGATTTTAGCAGAGCCTGCAACACTGCCCTACAAATAAAGCTGAATTTCACGTTCCCTGGCCGAAGGCTCGAAACCGCGCTTTTCGTAATGGTCAAAAATGGCACATACCACATCCTCGGGCTGATCAATCACCTTGATTAAATCCATGTCTTCCGCGTTAATCATGCCCTCATCCACCAGCGTGGATTTAAACCAGTCCAGCAATCCGTTCCAGAATGGCTTGCGCACCAGAATAATCGGTATTTTGCGGGTTTTGCCGGTTTGTACCAAAGTCAGCGCTTCCATCAGCTCGTCCATGGTTCCAAAACCACCCGGCATCACGACATAGGCCGAAGCAAATTTGACGAACATTACCTTGCGCGCGAAAAAATGCGTGAAGCTCTGCGAGATATCCTGATAAGGGTTGTCATGCTGCTCATGCGGAAGCTGAATGTTCAAACCCACGCTCGGTGATTTGCCGAAATAAGCGCCTTTGTTGGCAGCTTCCATAATGCCGGGGCCACCGCCGGAGATGACTGAAAAACCCGCATCCGACAGTTGCCGTGCAATGCGCTCGGTGAGCCCATAGTAAGGGTGATCGGCAGGTGTGCGGGCGCTGCCGAACATGCTCACTGCAGGACGTATCTCACCCAGACGTTCGGTAGCCGATACAAACTCTGACATAATCTCGAACATGCGCCAGGATTCACGCGCGTTGTAACCTGCATGGGCGGCCAGTTCAGGATCGGCGGGCAGAGGCAATTTTTCTTTAAGCATTTTGAGGTATCGTGGTGACAAAAAAGCTGCTGTTGGTGGATGGATCGTCGTATCTGTATCGGGCATTTCACGCGCTGCCGGATATGCGCAACAGCGCTGGTGAGCCCACCAGCGCCATTTACGGCGTGCTCAACATGCTGCGCCGGCTGAAAAAGGATATCGCCGCCGATTATAGCGCTTGTGTATTCGACGCCAAAGGCAAAACCTTCCGCGACGACTGGTACCCCGAGTATAAAGCGCACCGGCCATCCATGCCAGACGATCTGGCGCGCCAGATCGAACCGCTGCACAACGCCATCCGCGCCATGGGCTGGCCGCTATTGATGATAGACGGCGTAGAGGCCGACGATGTGATCGGCACACTGGTCAAAATGGCCGAAGCAGAAGGCATGCACAGCATCGTTTCCACCGGCGACAAGGACATGGCGCAACTGGTCAATGACCATGTCACTCTGGTCAATACCATGACCAGCGAAACGCTGGATGAAGCTGCGGTGCTGGCCAAATTTGGTATTCCACCCTCGCGTATAGTGGACTACCTGACGCTGGTAGGTGATGCGGTGGACAATGTGCCGGGGGTGGATAAGGTCGGCCCAAAAACCGCAGTGAAGTGGCTCACTGAATACGGTACGCTGGACAACCTCATCACTCAGGCCGGGCAGATGAAAGGTGCGGTGGGCGACAATCTGCGCCGTGCGCTCGACTGGCTACCCACCGGCCGCAAACTGATCACTATCCGCACCGATGTCACTTTGCCCGTGGGTGTACATGCGCTGGTCATGGATGCACCGGACAAGGCCGCACTCAGCGCACTCTATACCCGCTATGAATTCAAGAGCTGGTTGCGCGATCTCGACAATGGCACACCAGGCCCTGCAATCAATCCGGTCACGGCGGATATGTTTGCCGACGATGCACAACCCGCAGCACCCGTGCAGCGCCATTATGACACCCTGCTCACCCAGGCGCAGCTTGATACCTGGCTGACCAGGCTGATGGCCGCCCCGCTGGTATGCGTGGATACCGAAACCACCAGCCTCGACCCACTCCAGGCGCGCATTGTGGGGTTGTCATTCGCCATCGAGCCGCACTCTGCAGCCTACCTGCCGCTGGCGCACGTTGGGCCGGATGCGCCTCAACAGCTCAACCGTGATAGCGTGCTGGCGCAGCTCAAGCCCTGGCTGGAAGATGCCACCCGCGCCAAACTGGGCCAGAATCTCAAATACGACATGCACGTACTCGCCAACCACGGTATTCAATTGGCCGGGGTGGCGCACGACACCCTGCTGCAGTCCTACGTGGTGGAATCACACCAGTCGCGCAACATGGATAGTCTTGCCTTGCGCCACCTGGGGGTAACCACCATCACCTATGCCGAAGTCGCCGGCAAGGGCGCCGGGCAAATCGGTTTCGAGCAGGTGGACGTGGCGCGTGCCGCCGAATACGCTGCCGAGGATGCCGACGTCACACTCCAGCTCCATCAATCCATGTACCCGCGCATCGCCGCTGACGCCAGGCTGGATTATGTATACCGCCAGCTGGAAATACCCGTGTTATCGATACTCTGGCAAATCGAGCGCAACGGCGTACTGCTCGATGTTAAATTACTCGACGCGCAAAGCCGCGAACTCGGACAAAAAATGCTGGCACTGGAGCAGCAGGCGCACACGGCCGCCGGCCAGCCGTTCAACCTCAACTCGCCCAAGCAGATTCAGGAAATCCTGTTCACTCAACTTGGCTTGCCGATAATCAAGAAAACCCCCGGCGGCGTGCCTTCCACCGACGAGGACGTGCTCACCCAGCTCGCCCTGGATTACCCATTGCCCAAGCTGTTGCTGGAATACCGTGGACTGGCCAAGCTCAAATCCACCTATACCGACAAACTACCGCGCATGGTCAACCCCGCCACCGGGCGCGTGCATACCAGTTATTCGCAGGCGGTGGCGGTCACCGGACGGCTGTCCAGCTCCGACCCCAACCTGCAGAACATTCCGGTCAAAACCGCCGAAGGCCGGCGCATCCGCGAGGCCTTCATTGCGCCGCCGGGCAGCCACATCGTTTCCGCTGACTACTCGCAGATCGAACTGCGCATCATGGCGCACCTCTCCAATGATGCCAGCCTGCTCAAGGCCTTCGCCGAGGACGCCGACATCCACAGCGCCACCGCCGCCGAAATCTTCGGTATGCCCCAGCAGGAGATTGGCCCGGAACAGCGCCGCGTCGCCAAGACCATCAACTTCGGGCTGATCTACGGCATGTCCGCTTTCGGACTGGCCAGCCAGCTGGGCATCGATCGCAGCGCCGCACAATCCTATATCGACCGCTACTTCGCGCGTTATCCCGGTGTCGCCGAATACATGCGCCGCACCCGGGATCAGGCACGCGAGCAGGGTTATGTAGAAACCGTATTCGGGCGACGCCTGTGGCTGCCGGAAATCCGCAGTGCCAACAAACAGCGCCGCGACGGTGCCGAACGCGCCGCCATCAATGCCCCCATGCAGGGCACCGCCGCCGATCTCATCAAGCTCGCCATGATCGCCGTGCAGGGCTGGCTGGAACGCGAGCACCTGCACAGCCGCCTGATCATGCAGGTGCACGACGAACTGGTACTCGAAGTGCCGGAGGTTGAGCTGGAACGCGTATGCGGTGCGTTACCCGGGTTGATGTGCGACGTGACCAAGCTGGCAGTGCCGATTAAAATTGGACTGGGTGTTGGATTAAACTGGGAAGCCGCACATTGATCCCCAAGAACACACCATAGTGCCGCAAGGGTTTGATGATGCAAATGATGTCGAGTATGCTTAACCAGCAAACCTTTTTGCGGCCTCCCATTTAATTTAACACCTTGTCGATCGCCAATACTCTAGCTATCGATTTCCGGCTTGCGCTGCGCAATATTTTGCGTCAGCGCAGACGTAGTTTCATCGCCATTGTCGCCATTGGTTTTGGCGTCATCGCGATGATGCTTTCTTCGGGCTACATTGAATGGATTTTCTGGGCTAATCGCGAGTTGGTGACAGTTAATCAACTCGGTCACATTCAAGTGACCAAACCTGGTTATCATGAAAATGGCCAGGCAAACCCATTGGCCTACCTGCTTCCGGAAAAATCCCCCGCATTAGATGTTCTCGAACATACCCCGGGCGTAAAGTCGGTGACACCGCGTCTGGCTTTTAACGGTTTGGTCAGTCATGGTGAAAATACCATCTCTTTCATTGGCGAGGGCATTGATCCTGCCAAGGATCCATCCGCGCGCAATCTGGATATTCTTGATGGCCATGGACTCAATGCCAATGACCCGAAAGGCATCCTGATGGGCGCCGGGCTGGCGGCCAATCTGGGTGTCAAAACCGGCGACACCATCGTCTTGCTCACCAATACGCCATCGGGTGGAATCAATGCCGTTGAAGGGCATGTACGGGGTTTGGCGTCCACCTCCATGAAGGCGTACGACGACACCATGTTGCGCGTACCAATCGGTATGGCACGCACCCTGCTTCGAACCAAGGGCTCGCATGTATGGGTTGTGTCTCTGCGGCACACGGACATGACAAATGAAGTTGTGAAAAAGCTAAAAGCCGCACCTGCATTAAAAGATTATGAAATCGTGCCATGGACGAAACTGGCAGATTTCTATAACAAGACAGTCGCACTGTTTTCCAGCCAGATGAATATCGTCAAATCCATCATTGCGCTAATCATCATACTCAGCATCAGCAACACCATGACCATGAGCGTATTGGAACGTACTGTGGAGATCGGTACGGCAATGGCTTTGGGAGTCCGGCGCCAGCGTATTCTCGGCCTGTTCCTGATGGAGGGATCTGTACTGGGTGCAATGGGAGGCGCAAGCGGCGTGCTGCTCGGTTATCTGGCAGCCCGCATTATCTCGGCAATCGGCATTCCGATGCCGCCCTCGCCGGGTATGTCACGCGGGTTCATCGCAGCGATCATGATCACACCAAGCATCATTCAACAAGCCCTGTTGCTGGCTTTAATTACGACCATCATCGCAAGCATTTATCCAGCCTGGCGCGCATCACGGCTGGTTATTGTCGATGCGTTACGCCACAACCGCTGAGGAGCATAGGCATGTGGAAACTCGCCCTGCGTAATGTGCTGCGCCACAAGGCTCGAACCGGCATGACCCTGTTGGCGATCATCGCTGGTGTGGTCGGCCTTATTTTGAGCGGTGGCTTCGTCCACGACATTTTCACCCAGTTGGGCGAAGCGCTGATTCATTCCCAATCCGGTCACATACAGCTTTCGCGCACCGGCTACTTCGAACACGGTGCACGCAGCCCGGAAAAATATTTAATCGCCAAATCTGAGCCAATCCGCAAATATATCGCCGCGATGCCTGAAGTGGATGATGTCATGGGCAGAGTCTACTTTGCCGGTTTACTCAATAATGGCCGTTCCGATCTGCCCATTGTTGGCGAGGGTGTGGAAGCCTCTCGTGAAGCCAGGCTGGGCAGCGGGATGGTAATCACGGCCGGGCGCCGACTCGATGACAAAGACAAGAATGGCATGATGGTCGGTTACGGTTTGGCCCACGCCCTCAAACTCAAACCGGGAGACTGGGCAACGCTGGTGATGAATACTGCTGATGGCGCTTTAAATAGCCTCGACCTCCAGGTAATCGGCGTTTTCCAGACTTTCTCCAAGGATTATGATGCCCGTGCGGTGCGCATCCCTTTGACTTCCGCCCAGAATTTGCTCGCCACGCATGGTGTCAATACGCTGGTAGTGTCATTAAAGCACACCCGGGATACGGCATCCGTCACTTCGGCGTTGACCAGCAAATTTGCCGGTGCCGGTCTGGAAGTGAAGACCTGGCTGCAGTTAAATGATTTTTACGCAAAAACCGTGAAGATGTATGACGTACAGTTCGGTGTGCTGCGCTTCATCATCCTGTTAATGGTGTTATTGAGCGTCATCAATAGCGTGAATATGAGCATCTACGAGCGCGTGGGTGAATTCGGCACCATGATGGCCTTGGGCAATCGTAGTAGCAGGGTCTTCACCTTGATCATCACGGAGAACACCATCATCGGTTTGACCGGCGCGACCCTCGGCGTGGTTCTGGGCATCATCCTGGCGTTGATCATCTCGGCCATCGGCATCCCCATGCCACCACCGCCCAACGCGGATCTGAGCTATACCGCTCACATCCGCGTCGTGCCGTCGGTTGTCGCCAGTGCTTTCGCCGTGGGATTGATTGCTACCTTCCTGGCTGCGTTTTTGCCAGCCGCACGAGTGCGTCGCATACCGGTAGTCGATGCATTACGGCAGAACGTGTAAAACGATATTGCGCTGCAATTTTCGTGACTAGAAATCGCGGTGCAGCTCTGTGTAGACACGATCCTGCTTGCTGTACTGACCGAAAAATCCGGTGGACGGCCCTCCGAATGTATCCAGCCCGAATGCCAGACGCCAGTTACGCTCGAATTTCCAGGTCGCCTTGGGCCGGAACATCCAGTCGCTCCGATTGAGACTATGCACTGCCAGCGCTTCCACTTCCCAGTTGTGGGCGATCTTATGGTTTACCAGCAGGGAAACATCGTTCTCGATCCGGTCGGGGATAATATTCGGATCATGATTGAAATAAACACGCTGAAAGAACTGCGTATTGATTCTGGTCTTGGCAGTCGGGTTGAAATCCATCCCGACGATCCAGTCGAGAGTATTCTGTTTCACCAAACCGTTGATATCAGTAGGATTTAGCGTATTGTAACTGCGCCCATTGGTATACACAGCTTCCGCTTTCAACACGAAGGAGCCCAGATCCTTGGATAGGGTTCCACCGGTCTGCCAGATGCGGTCATGACGCGGCGTATAGATAAAATGCGGCGGTGCGGGTGCAATCACCAATTGACGATAAAACGTCTGCTGGCTGTCCATGCTGCTGTACACAAATCCGGACATATCCCAGCCATGACTTAGCTGAGTAAGGCGCAGGCCGTAATTGGTATTACTCAAACGATTTCCTGGCAACACCTCGTCCCTGAATACCACCGGATAACCCGCAGGCGTAACCGGATAGGGATAGAAATCCGACCCGGCACCAGGCTGGCTGAAATCTTTCGGCTTGCCGATCTTGTCGTAACCGGGAACCGGGATCCAGATTAGCTCGGCATGAAAATCGTCCTTGAAATATTCCGCACGCGCAGCCCATTGCGGGATACGCTGCACCCGAAAGTCCGGCAGGATGAATTCGCGCAGATCCTTGGCAGAAACAACGTCGGCAACGAATACGCCGACCATTTCGCCCCAAACAATCTGTTGCCGACCTACGCGCCAGTCCAGTCCACCACCGCTGAAGTCCAGATAGGTTTCGCGAAACTGCAACCCGAAGCGCTGGTCATCACGGACTGCATCCTGATAGTAATTGGTAAGATCGTAAACCGCGTTGTAATCGAGGCGGCCACTTACCTTCCAATGGATTCCGGAGCCCAGATTACCCTCTGTACCCAGCTCAAAGCGCCCCATTTGTTTTGACCAATGCGCCGGGTGCGGATAAGTATAGGCAAACTCGGTTTGTGCAAACCCGTGCCAGCGCGATGGTGCCTGATCTTTGCCGGGTGATGCCAAAGCCGCGTCATCGAACAGCGCAGCCTTGCTGTCTGGCACAACCCCGCCAGTCCTGGTTGCGGATTGGGGTTTCTGGTCCGAACCGTCATCAATACCGAACAAAGAATCCTTTGATTCAGCCGCATCCCCGGGCACTTTTTTGGAAACAGGTTTATCTGCATTATCCGGCGCGGCAGGGGCATCGAAAAGCGCATCCTTGGACACCGGTAGATCCGCACCTGCCGCGGCCAGCAAGAATACGTCCGGCTTCCCGAGCGTATTCGCCCCAATCGTCCCTGACGCATTTGCCAGAGCAGGTGCGCCCAGCAAAACCACCCCTACCGCTTTTGCCCAATGTAAACCCATACTAACTCTCCCCCTCGCTCACCACTGCGCTATTCGTGTTGACTGCTTTCCATTTTTTATCCGTTTTTATACCCAGCATCGTTATGTGACCATCCTCGACACGGATGAGTCGATCAGCCATTGCCATGACATGGCGGTCATGGGTGGAAAAAATAAACGTCGTACCATAGCGCCGGTTAACATCCTTCATCAAATTCAGGATGCTCTCACCCGTTTTGCTGTCCAGGTTGGCGGTGGGTTCGTCAGCCAGCACGATACGGGGATTGATTGCCAAGGCCCGGGCGATCGCAACTCTCTGCCGTTGCCCGCCGCTTAATTGATTGGGCATATGCTCGGCATAGCGCTCAAGCCCGACCACCTTCAGAAATTTCCTGACCCGCTTGTGCCGCTCTTCACGGCTGATTTCGGGCAGTTGAAGCAGCGGGTATTCCACATTTTCCGCGGCGGTCAGCACCGGGAACAGATTAAAGGTTTGAAAGATAAAGCCGGTGGTACGCGCACGCAAGTCTGCCAGCTGATTGGACGACCGGCCTGTCACCTCGACATCATCAATGAAGACCTTGCCATGGGTAGGATTGTCGATACAGCCAATGATGTTCAACAGCGTGGTTTTACCGCTGCCGGAAGGTCCTGCTATGGCCAAAAACACGCCCTCCTCGATGGAGAGTGTGATATCTTCAAGTGCAATAACCTTTTGCTCACCGAGCAAATATTCTTTGGTTACGCCTTCGACCCGGACCAGGCTCATTGCATCCCATCCGTTCGAGGCAGCATCGTTTGAAGGATTAATACCATGTCGATAACCTCCTGTTTTTTTCGTGCCGCTTTTTTAACCTGTTTTCTTTCCCAGACCCTGATGGGTGCCGCAACAGCTGCGGAGCCGAATACTGCGGAAAGCCCGCTAGCGCGCAGCATTCTGGAAAAATCCGACGCGATACGATTTCCGGCCCAAGGCTTTCAGGTTGATGTCGATATTGCCAGCGCTTCGCCGGGGACGGCAACTGAACACCGCAAATACCGGATACTTTCCAAGGGCAACGAAAATACAGTCGTCATGATACTTGAACCCGCGTCGGAACGGGGACAGATCATGCTGATGAAAGATCGTGATCTCTGGATTTTCATGCCCGACGTTTCCCAACCCATCCGGCTGGGACTGGCCCAGCGCCTGACCGGTCAGGTTGCGAATGGCGATCTGGCGCGAGCCAACTTCTCCGGTGACTATACCCCAAAATTATTACGCACCGAAAAACTGGGCGGCGATGATTATTATGTCCTGCAACTGGATGCCGTGGATCGCAGCGTGACCTACCATCAAGTCCTGCTATGGGTCAACAAATCCAGCTATCGTCCGTATAAGGCCGAATTTTATTCGCTCTCCGGCCGTCTGCTGAAGACCAGTTTTTACGAGAATTACGAAACCATGGCGGGAAAACAGCGGCCGGCACGCTTGCTCATACAGGACGCCCTCAAGTCCGGCGACACGTCAGTACTGGACTATAGCAACATGAAATTGCGTGACCTGCCCGACAAGGTTTTCAACAAGGACTATCTCAAGAAGCTACAGTAAGCATTTTGGACAGTTTCAAAATAAACCGCACCAGGAAATGAGCCATGACTAGATCACGCTTCACTCTGCTCGCCCTGATTGTTGCAAGTGCTTTGTTCACCACTGCGTGCGAGACAGTGAGCACCACGCAAAGTGGTGCGGTCGGCATTGACCGCAAGCAAATCATGTCGCCACTGGTTTCCAGCCAGCAACTTGAACAGCAGGCAGCGCTGACCTATACCAACCTGGTTGGGCAGGAAGCCAAACAAGGTGATCTGAATCCCGATCCTGCGCAGACTGCGCGCGTACGCCGGATAGCCGATCGCCTGATTCCACAAACTACCGTATTCAGGCCTGATGCATCGAAATGGAATTGGCAGGTCAATGTTTTCCGTTCGCCAGAGGTCAATGCATGGTGCATGCCGGGAGGCAAAATCGCCATATACACGGGCATTCTCGACAAGCTGAAGCTGACCGATGACGAGATCGCTGCGGTGATGGGCCACGAAATCGCTCACGCGCTGCGCGAACATGCACGCGAACAGGCCTCCGAGCAATCGCTGGCGCAATTGGGCTTGCTTGGTGCATCACTGGCCGGGGCAGGCCAGAATATCGTGAATGCGGGCGGACAGCTTTATCAGCTTGGCATCGGTTTGCCGCATAGCCGCAGACAGGAAACCGAGGCGGACCGCATGGGCGTGGAACTCGCCGCACGTGCAGGCTATGATCCGCGCGCTGCCATAGCCGTATGGCAAAAAATGATCCGGCTGGGTGGCAACCGCCCGCCCGAATTTTTGAGTACGCACCCCAATCCGGAATCGCGCATGCAGGATTTGCAGCAATACGCTGAAAAAGTGATGCCGCTGTATTTGCAGGCAAAAAAACGCTAATCAGACAGTTTTGCCCCGGCTCCGGATTGCGTATAAAATAGGCAGCCTTTTCTTCCTCTTCATTAGCTGTCCCTTCCATGCGTATCGGTTCACACACTCTCAAGAACAATCTGATTGTCGCCCCCATGGCGGGCGTGACCGATCGGCCCTTTCGCCAGCTGTGCAAACAGATGGGCGCGGGTATGGCGGTATCCGAGATGGTGACTTCCAACTCGCTGCTGTATGGTTCGGCTAAAACGGCACGCCGTGCCAATCACGATGGCGAAGTGGACCCGATTTCGGTACAGATTGCCGGAGCAGATCCGGCAATGATGGCGGAAGCGGCACGTCATAATGTCGATCGCGGCGCGCAAATCATTGATATCAACATGGGCTGCCCTGCCAAGAAAATTTGTAACGTCATGGCCGGTTCCGCACTGCTGCAGGATGAACCGCTGGTTGCGCGAATTCTGGAAGCCGTGGTTAACGCTGTGCCCGGCGTGCCGGTAACGCTCAAGATTCGGACCGGCTGGGACAAGCAGCATAAAAACGCGCTGAGCGTGCTGAGTATTGCCCAGAACAGCGGCATCCAGGCACTGGCGATGCATGGGCGCACGCGTGCATGCGGCTACACGGGCAACGCCGAGTACGACACCATCGCTGCAGTCAAAGCGGTGGCACGTATCCCCGTCATTGCGAATGGCGACATCACCACCCCGGAAAAGGCGAAATTCGTGCTCGATTACACCGGAGCGGATGCAGTCATGATTGGTCGCGCCGCCCAGGGCCGACCATGGATTTTCCGCGAGATCGAACACTTCCTGCAAACCGGCACACACTTGCCCGCACCCGAAGTCGACGAAATCCACCGCGTGCTACTTGATCATCTGCACGATCTCTACGGCTTCTATGGCGAGTATGCCGGGGTACGTATCGCGCGCAAACACATCTCCTGGTATACCAAAGGCCTGCAGGATTCCGCCACCTTTCGCCATGCCATGAACCAGCTGCAGAACGTAGCCGAACAAGAAGCGGCAGTGAACGAGTTTTTCGACCGCTGCCGCGCTCGCGGCCAGTGCCTCGAATATATCGAACTCGACAATTACAACCTCAATGAAACATCGCTAGCCGCATGATGCGGCAGGCACAGGGAGATTCAGCAAGGTGAGAAAAGAAAAAGAAAATGACATTGCGGCATGTGTGACCCGCGCCATGGACGACTATTTCCACGATCTGGATGGAGAAGTACCCGCAGGGATCTATGACATGGTGATGGCTTGTGTGGAGCAACCGCTATTGGAACAAGTGCTGCTTTTCGCCGAAGGAAACCAGACACGTGCGGCCGAATACCTGGGTATCAACCGCAATACACTACGCAAAAAAATGGCGCTGTACGGAATCAAATAAGTCTATCCACCACAGAAATTCTTGCCCTTTGCCGTCCGGGCGCATTCTGTGACGCACAATTTTTAAACAATCAGGATTAATCATGGCTTTCATCGAACGTGCACTGATCAGCGTTTCCGACAAGACCGGTGTACTCGAATTCGCCAAAGGCTTGCGCGAATTCAATATCGAAATCATCTCCACTGGCGGTACCGCAAAAATGCTAGCCGAGCATGGTATCCAGGTGACCGAAGTAGCCGATTACACCGGCTTCCCGGAAATGCTCGATGGCCGGGTGAAAACCCTGCATCCGAAAATACATGGCGGTATCCTGGCACGCCGCGACCTGGCCGAACACGCCGAGGCAGTACGCCATGCCGGTATCGGTTACATCGACCTGGTGGTGGTGAATCTCTATCCGTTCAGTCAGACAGTCGCCAAACCGGATTGCTCGCTGCCCGATGCCATCGAAAATATCGATATCGGCGGCCCGACCATGGTGCGTTCCGCTGCCAAGAACTACCAGCACGTAGCCGTGGTGACGGATCCAGCCGATTACGCCGCTGTGCTCGCCGAACTAAAAACCAACCATGGCTCGGTATCCACCGGAAGTTGCTACAGCCTGGCACGCAAGGCGTTTTCGCATACCGCCCAGTACGACAGTGCGATTTCCAATTATCTGACTGCGCGCGAACTGAACGGTGAACAAGCTGACTTTCCCGGTCGACTCAACCTTAATTTCGAGCGTGTGCAATCAATGCGCTATGGCGAGAACCCGCATCAGGCCGCCGCCTTCTATCGCGACCTGAATCCGGCTCCCGGCACGCTGGCACATTACACCCAGTTGCAAGGCAAGGAGCTGTCCTACAACAATATCGGCGATGCCGACGCGGCGTGGGAATGCATCAAGACTTTCGATGCGCCCGCCTGCGTGATCATCAAACACGCCAATCCCTGTGGCGTGGCAGTCGCAACCGATCCACTGAGCGCCTACAGGCTGGCGTTTGCGACTGACTCCACTTCGGCGTTTGGCGGCATTATTGCCTTCAACCGCGAGGTGGATGCGGCCACGGCCGAAGCGATATCCGGGCAGTTCATGGAAGTCCTGATTGCACCGGCCTACAGCGCGGCCGCACTGGAGCTGCTGGCAAAAAAGGCCAACGTACGGGTACTTGCCATCCCGCTCGCTGCTGGCCATAACGCGCTGGAGATCAAACGCGTCGGTGGCGGGCTGCTGGTACAGAGTGCCGACACCTTCAACATCACCGCAGCCGATTTGAAAGTGGTCAGTCAACGTCCACCCAACCCGCAGGAAATCCAGGACATGCTGTTCGCCTGGCGCGTCGCCAAATTCGTCAAATCCAATGCCATTGTATTTGCCGCCAACGGCCAGACCTTGGGGGTGGGTGCGGGCCAGATGAGCCGCGTTGATTCCACGCGTATCGCCGTCATCAAGGCGGGGCAAGCGAACTTGCCGCTAACCGGTTGTGCGGTTGCTTCGGATGCATTTTTCCCGTTCCGCGACGGCGTCGATATCCTCGCTGCGGCCGGTGCCAAAGCCGTGATTCAACCGGGCGGCAGTATCAAGGATGCAGAAGTCATTGCCGCCGCGGACGAACATGGCATTGCCATGGTCTTTACCGGGCATCGGCATTTTCGCCACTAAAGTTTTGACAGGTTAAACATGAAAGTTCTAGTCATTGGTTCCGGCGGACGCGAACATGCGCTCGCCTGGCGTTTGGCCCAGTCACAGCGCATTTCCAAAGTACTGGTTGCTCCCGGCAATGCCGGTACGGCACGGGATCCGGCACTCACCAATGTGCCGGTCAGCGAAATCCCCAGCATGATTGAATTTGTCCGGCGCGAGGGTATTGCGTTTACGGTGGTCGGCCCGGAAGCGCCGTTGGCAGCCGGCATTGTTGACGCTTTTCGTGCGGCTGGCCTGAAAATATTCGGCCCGACCCAGGCGGCGGCCCAACTCGAAGCCTCCAAGGATTTCGCCAAGGCATTCATGGCCCGGCACAACATTCCCACCGCGAAATACCAGACCTTCAGTACCGCGCAGCCCGCGCATGCCTACATTGAAGCCAACGGCGCTCCCATCGTCATCAAGGCTGATGGACTGGCCGCAGGCAAAGGCGTGGTCGTTGCCCAAACCCTGGCGGAAGCCCACGCCGCAGTAGACATGATGCTGGAAGGTGACAAACTCGGCAGCGCCGGTGCACGCGTGGTCATCGAGGAATTTCTGGTTGGCGAGGAAGCCAGCTTCATCGTGATGTGCGATGGCGAGCATGTGCTGCCGCTGGCTACCAGTCAGGATCACAAACGATTGCTGGACGGCGATGCCGGGCCCAACACCGGTGGCATGGGCGCTTATTCGCCAGCACCGGTAGTCACGCCGGAAATTCATGCGCGTGTACTGCGCGAGGTCATCGCACCGGTGATGGCCGGCATGAAAAAAGAGGGCGTCGCTTATACCGGTTTTCTGTATGCGGGGTTGATGATCGATGCCACAGGCCATATCAAGGTGCTGGAATTCAACTGTCGTATGGGCGATCCGGAAACCCAGCCCATCATGCTGCGGCTGAAGTCCGATCTGATCAGCATCATGGAACATGCGATCAATGGCACCCTGGATAAAGTGGAGGCCGAATGGGATCGACGCACCGCGCTGGGCGTGGTCCTGGCCGCAGCCAATTATCCGGACACGCCACGTAGCGGCGACGTGATTTTCGGCCTGCCAAAAGATGACCAGGATTTCCATGTATTTCACGCTGGTACCACGCTAAAGGACAATAACGTGGTGACCAGTGGCGGACGGGTACTGTGTGCCACTGCATTGGGTGACAGCGTAAAAATAGCCCAGCGACGCGCTTATGAAATTGCCGATCTGATCCACTTCGACGGCTGCCAGATGCGCCACGATATCGGTTACCGCGCAATTGACAAAAAATCCCACTGATACAGCCTTGCGCCATTGGTTGAAATCCGGCGGCGTGATCGCCTATCCGACCGAATCCTGCTATGGACTGGGTTGTGACCCAATGAACCCGCATGCGGTCCGGCGTATTCTGCAGATCAAGGGGCGACCCAAATCCAAGGGATTGATACTGATCGCATCGCATGTCGAACAACTCGGGTATTTTGTGGATGAGCATGCATTGAAGCGCGCAGCACTTTCCACATACTGGCCAGGGCCGGTTACCTTGTTGTTGCCCGCAGCCAAGCGTTGTCCACCCTGGCTCACCGGCCGGCATGCCAAACTGGCAGTGCGTGTTACTGCGCACCCGGGTGCCGCCCTGATGTGCGAACGCCTCGGCATGGCACTGGTTTCCACCAGCGCCAATCGGGCGGGTGGGAAATCACTGAAAAATGCGCGCGGCTGCTATCGGCTGTTCGGCAATCAAGTCCGCGTCATTACCGGTAAAATCGGCACGGCCCGACGCCCCAGCACCATCATGGATTTTGTCAGCGGCAATATCTTGCGCAGTTAAGGAACGAGACATGAACACCGAGCCAATCAAGGAATATCTGCTGGAGTTACAGGAACTCATCGTCGAACGCATGGAGCAGATCGACGGCAAGCCTTTTCTGCGCGAAAGCTGGGTGCGCCCTGAAGGCGGCGGCGGCATCAGTTGCGTACTGGAAGAGGGCAATGTACTGGAGCGGGGCGGGGTCAATTTTTCTCATGTTTTTGGTGACAATCTGCCCCCGTCCGCCAGCGCGGTGCGGCCGGAACTGGCAGGACGCAGTTTCGAGGCCATGGGTGTATCGCTGGTATTCCATCCGCGCAATCCCTATGCGCCGACCGTGCATCTCAATGTACGTTTTTTCATGGCCACCAAGCCGGGTGCAGCGCCGGTATGGTGGTTCGGCGGCGGCATGGACCTGACACCGTATTACGGCTTTGAGGAAGACGCGATACATTTTCATCACACCTGCCGCAATGCATTGAATCCATTTGATGCTGCCTATTACCCACGTTTCAAGGAATGGTGCGACAGGTATTTTTTCCTCAAGCATCGCAACGAACCACGCGGCATCGGCGGGATTTTCTTTGATGATTTCAATGAGTCTGATTTCGATTCGAGCTTCAACCTGGTGCAAAGCGTGGGTGATCATTTTCTTTCCGCTTACGCGCCCATCCTGGAGCGCCGCATGGATATGCCCTACAGCGAACGCGAGCGGGATTTTCAGGCGTATCGGCGCAGCCGCTATGTGGAATTCAACCTGGTCTACGATCGCGGTACGCTATTCGGCCTGCAATCCAATGGCCGCACCGAATCCATCCTGGTATCCATGCCGCCTGTAGCCAAATGGCGCTATCGCTGGCAGCCCGAAGCGGGTACCGCCGAGTCACAGCTATACAGTGACTTTCTGGTAGCCAAGGACTGGCTCGCCAATGCTTAACCGGGTCTGAATGACGTCATGGCATCTCTGCGCAGCAAACTGATTATCAGTGGTAG
The DNA here is from genome assembly GCF_054605375.1 of Sulfuriferula sp. Classification (NCBI taxonomy): domain Bacteria; kingdom Pseudomonadati; phylum Pseudomonadota; class Betaproteobacteria; order Nitrosomonadales; family Sulfuricellaceae; genus Sulfuriferula; species Sulfuriferula sp. The sequence goes on from NZ_JBTSEG010000009.1 coordinate 44,519, forward strand.
TAGTCTGCTTATCGTCGGCATACTGGCGGGCTTCCTCGCCTGGGAATTCACCACCTCCACCCTGCAGGCAAAATACCTCAGCGAGTACGCTGCACGCATGCATTTCAAACTGGAGCCGGGACCCAGCCCGTCCATCCGGTTTCCGCATGACGGCCCCTATGATGTGCGCTTTGGTTATACCCAGCTGCCCGATTTCAGCAAACGTCTGACGGACGCCGGCTTCGCGATCTCGGCGCAGGCACGCATCAGCCCCGCCATGGCGCAAATGGCTGATAAAGGTCTGTTCCTGCCTTACCATGAAAAAGATCAGGCTGGCCTTACCCTGTACGACACAACCGGCACGGTCATGTTTTCCAGTCGCACACCACACCATGTGTTCGACAATTTTCAGGCCATTCCGGCACTGATCCGCAATTCGCTGTTGTTTATCGAAAACCGCGAACTGCTCTCCACGGAAAACCCAAAACGCAACCCCGCCGTGGAATGGGATCGCCTCGCCCAGGCTGTGACGGACAAAATCATTCAGATTTTCCATCCTGCACACGATGTGCCCGGCGGCAGTACGCTCGCCACACAAATTGAAAAATATCGTCACTCGCCTGATGGTCTGACATTGTCCATGGGCGACAAACTCAAACAAATGGAATCGGCATCGGTGCGTGCTTATCTGGATGGCGAAAACACCCTGACTACGCGACGCAGACTGGTACTGGACTATCTCAACACGGTGCCTCTCTCCGCCGCCCCTGGTTACGGTGAGGTCATCGGCCTGCCGGATGCGTTAAAAGCATGGTACGGGCTGAATTACCATGAAGTGGTGCGCCTGCTCAATGCCGATCAGCCGGATCACGCGACAGCCAATGCCTTCAAGCATATGCTGTCTTTGCTGATCGCACAGCGCAAGCCCTCATTTTATCTTGGCAGCAACCACACCGAGCTCAACGATCTTACCAACAGCTACGTACGCCTGATGGCCAGGGAAGGACTGATCAGCCCGGCGCTGCGCGATGCAGCCCTATCGATCCCCTTGCATTTCAACATCCAGCGCACCGCCAGCTATACCGACTTTGTCGAGCAAAAAGCCGCCAACGCAATGCGCTCGCGACTCGCCATATTGCTCGGCACGCACCGCCTGTACAACCTTGATCGTCTCGACCTGACCGCCAGCAGCACCCTGAACGCCACTGCACAAAAAGCGGTAACCCGCTTGCTGGTTAGTCTTAATACACACGAAGGTGTCCAGGCAATCGGTGCTTATGGCAGGAATCTGCTGAGCCAGGAAAATGATTTGTCACAAATAATCTACAGTTTTACCCTGTATGAAATGACTCCGCAGGGCGCGTTGTTGCGGGTACAGGCAGACAACCTCAACCAGCCGTTCGATATCAACCGCGGCGCAAAACTGGATCTGGGCTCGACCGCCAAACTGCGCACGCTGATCAGCTATCTGGAGATCGTCAGCAAACTGCATGATACCTATCTGCATCTGCCCGACGAACGCCTGCATGAAATCACGCGCCGGCAAAACGATGCAATTGCCCAGTGGGCAGCTCAATATCTGCTGACCGCGCAGGACAAAAGCCTTGCCGCCATGCTGGAAGCGGCAATGAACCGCACCTATTCTGCGGATCCGTTTACTGGCTTCTTCACCGGCGGCGGCTTGCTTCATTTCGTCAACTTCAACAAGGACGATAATGGCCGCCGCATGAACTTGTGGGAGGCCACGCGCAACTCGGTCAACCTGGTGTATATCCGTGTCATGCGCGACATCGAGCGTCACTACATTGCGCAAAATCCTGGCGTAGCCGGCAAGATTCTCGAAGATGCGAGCAACCCGGCGCGGAAAACCTATCTGGAACGTTTTGCCGACCGGGAAGGCCAGGCATTCCTGTTGCGCTTCCATAAAAAATACCGCGGCCTCAACCCTGACCAGATCACGGAAAAACTGTTTTCCGAGATGCATCCGATACCGCGCAGGCTGGCCGCTGTTTATCGATATGTCATCCCGGCCGCCCCACTCAGTGTATTTGCCAGCTTTCTGCGCAGCCACGTTGCAGCAGGGACCACCCTATCGGATCGTGAAATTCAGACACTCTACACACAGCAGGCGACGGATGCCTATTCGTTGGCCGATCGAGGCTACATCTCGCAAATTCATCCGCTGGAATTGTGGCTGGTGCGCTATCTACGCAGTCATCCCGATGCGACTTTCGCCAACATCGTCGCTGCCAGCCACGATCAGCGCCTGGAAGTATATAGCTGGCTGTTCAAGACCAGCCGCAAAAATGCGCAGGATCAACGCATACACAGCCTGCTGGAAGTCGAAGCATTCCAGAACATTTATCTTGACTGGAAACGGCTCGGCTATCCATTTGACAGCCTGGTGCCCTCCTATGCCACCGCCATCGGCAGCTCGGCAGACCGCCCCGCCGCCCTCGCCGAATTAATGGGTGTAATCGTCAATAATGGCGTGCGCCTGCCGGCCGTCTCCATACAGAAACTGCACTTTGCCGCGGGTACGCCCTACGACACCGTGTTTGTACGCCAGCAACCGCAAGGTGAACGCCTGCTTCCCGCTGAATTGACCCAGGTCGTGCGCCGTGCATTGCAGGGAGTCGTGGAGAAAGGCACTGCCGCACGCCTGAACGGCGCATTCAAGGATGCCGACGGGAATCCCATTCCCATGGGAGGTAAAACCGGCACCGGCGACCAGCGCTACAAAACCTTCGGTGCCGGTGGCAATCTGCTTACCTCGCGGGTAGTGAACCGCACCGCCACCATGGTATTTTTCCTGGGGGACCGTTTTTTCGGCACCATGACCGCACTGGTCCCCGGTGAAAAAGCAGCCGCCTATCGCTTCACCAGTTCCCTGCCGGCACAAATACTCAAAGAAATGGGGCCCGCTTTAAGCAGCGTCCTGACGCCAATCAACGAACAGACCCGCGCCAAAATCAAGCATGGCGCCGTGCCGGAATCACAACCGGAACCAGCCCGGCACACTCGTCCCCAGCCACACCATACCCTGCCGCAGGAAAAACCGGAACCGCATCTTCCTCCCGAGACAATCAGCCCGGGCAGCCCACCAAAAACCCAACCGAAAATCGCTTCGCCCAGCCCCGCGGCAACCGCTCCGGATGAAGACATCAAACCCAAAAGCGAAGAAACTTATTGAACGTTCAATGCGTCAGCGCCAACATTGAACCGCACTCAATCCTGCGCGGTTTTCCACAATTAGGTAAAATGGGGCAGTTATAATGCCTCAACACATTCATGCAGCTGTTTACTTTCGGCATTAATCACCAGACTGCACCGCTCTCCATTCGCGAGCAGGTGGCGTTTCATGCTGAACGCATGGAGGAGGCGCTGCGCGACCTGACTACACACACGCCGGTTAAAGAAGCCGCCATCCTGTCTACCTGCAACCGCACCGAGGTTTATTGCAACACCAACCAGGGGGAAGTGGCGCTGGATTGGCTGGCTCGCTATCACCAGCTCAAGCGTTCCGTCATACAACCCTATCTGTATGCCCTGCCACAAGCCGAAGCGGCCCGACATGCGTTCCGGGTCGCATCAGGACTGGATTCGATGGTATTGGGCGAAACGCAGATTCTTGGCCAGATGCGTCAGGCAGTCAAAACCGCCGAGCATGCCGGCACGCTCGGTATGCTCCTGCACAAGCTGTTCCAGCGCACTTTCGCAGTCGCCAAGGAAGTACGCACCACCACCGAAATTGGCGCCAGCTCGGTATCCATGGCGGCCGCAGCCGTGCGCCTGGCGGAACGGATTTTCCCCAGCATTGCCGAACAGAATGTATTGTTCATTGGTGCCGGTGAAATGATCGACCTGTGCGCAACACATTTTGCCGCGCGTCACCCCAAGCACATTCTGGTCGCCAACCGCACCGAGGAACGCGCGCATCAGTTAGCCGACCGGTATAACGGCAGCGCCATTGCGCTGGCCGATTTGCCCGAACATCTGGCAAATTACGACATTGTAGTGACCTGTACCGCCAGCCCGCTGCCTATACTGGGCAAGGGCATGGTTGAACGGGCCCTCAAAGCACGCCGCCATCGTCCCATTTTCATGGTGGATCTGGCGGTGCCACGCGATATTGAAACCGAGGTGGCAGAGCTGGCCGATGTGTTTCTCTACACCGTGGATGATCTGGGCGAAGTGGTCAAACAAGGCATGGACAATCGCCAGGCGCATGTCGGCCAGGCCGAGGCGATTATCGAAGCCAGGGTGGAAACCTTTGTACACTGGATGGAAACCCGCGAAATGGTTCCGACCATCCGCGGTTTGCGCGACCATGCCGAACGTTACCGCCGCCACGAGCTGGAGCGCGCACAGAAAATGCTGGCGCGCGGCGACGACCCGCACGAAGTCATTGACGTGTTATCGCGCGCACTGACCAATAAATTCCTGCATTTGCCGACCCATGCACTCAGTCACGCCGGTGACAGCGAGCGTCAGGAATTGGCGGCGCTGCTGGCCCGGCTTTACTCACTCCATCACGAATGAAACCAAGCTTGCTTACCAAGCTCGCTCAGATTACCGAGCGGCTGGATGAACTCAACCGTCTGCTCGCCAGTGAGACGGTGACCAGCGATCTCGACAATTATCGCAAACTCACCCGCGAGCATGCTGAAATCTCTCCGGTGGTCGCGCTTTACAAAGCTTATTGCCAATCTGAAACAGACATCGTGAATGCCCAGACAATGTTGGCCGACCCGGAAATGCAGGAATTGGCAGAGGCTGAAATCGAAGATGCCAAGGCCAGGCTCCAGCAGCTTGAAGCCGAATTGCAGACCGAACTCCTGCCCAAGGATCCCAACGACGAACGCAATATCTTCCTGGAAATCCGCGCGGGCACCGGCGGGGATGAATCCGCGCTGTTTTCTGCCGATCTGTTTCGCATGTACACACGTTATGCCGAACGCCAGCGCTGGAAAATCGAGCTGATTTCGGAAAACATGAGCGAGCTGGGCGGTTATCGGGAAGTCATCATCAAGATTATCGGGCGCGGCGCCTATTCCCGGCTTAAATTCGAATCGGGTGGCCATCGCGTGCAGCGCGTGCCCACCACCGAAACCCAGGGGCGCATCCACACCTCCGCCTGTACTGTAGCGGTCATGCCGGAGGCGGACGAAGTGGCCGACGTCAACCTCAACCCCGCCGACCTGCGCATCGACACCTATCGCGCCAGCGGCGCCGGCGGCCAGCACATCAACAAGACCGACTCGGCAGTACGCATCACCCACCTTCCCACCGGCATTGTGGTGGAATGCCAGGATGACCGCTCGCAGCACAAGAACAAGGCACAGGCGCTATCGGTGCTCGCTGCACGCATCAAGGACAAGCAGCTGCGTGAAATCGCCGCCAGGGAAGCCGCCACGCGCAAATCCCTGATCGGCAGCGGTGACCGCTCCGAGCGTGTGCGCACCTACAATTTCCCGCAGGGACGCATCACCGACCACCGCATCAACCTCACCCTGTACAAGATCGACGCCATCATGGATGGCGATCTCACCGAACTGCTGGACGCGCTGGCGTCCGAGTATCAGGCCGAACTGCTGGCGGCGATGGGCGAGCGGTAATCGTGCCGGCAATTCGGGATCGGCTCGCGGCAGATCAGTCACAACTCGTACAAACACTGCGCCTCACGCCGCACGACGCCCGCCTGGAAATTCAGCTTCTGATGGCTGCCGCGCTGGACGTCAACCGTGCGTGGCTGCTGGCACATGATGACGAAATGCTTGCCCCGCCCGTCGCAGCGCGTTATACAAGCTGGCTCAAACGCAGACTGACAGGCGAGCCGATCGCCTATATTTTTGGTGAAAAAGAATTCTACGGCCTGATGTTCAAGGTCAGTCCGTCCGTGCTCATCCCGCGCCCGGAAACCGAACTGCTGGTGGAGCTGGCGCTAGCGCGCATCCCCATGGATCGGCCATGCCGGGTACTGGATCTGGGCACAGGCAGCGGGATCATCGCTATCACATTGGCCAAGCTGCGCCCGTTAGCCGAGCTGGTGGCTGTAGATGTCAGCCCTGTAGCGCTGGAATTGGCGCAAGCAAATGCCCGTAATCTAAAAGCGAACAATGTACTGTTTATTGAAAGTGACTGGTTCAGCGCACTGAGCAGTGTCGAGAAATTTGACGTTATTGTCAGCAATCCGCCGTATATCCGCGCGGATGACCCGCATCTTGCGCGTGGTGATTTGCGTTTCGAGCCGCCTATCGCGCTCGCTGCGGGTGCGTCCGGACGCGACGCGCTTGCCTGGATTATTGATCAGGCAGTATCTCGTATAACAAGCACTGGCACGCTGTTGCTGGAACATGGTTACGACCAGGGCGAATATGCTCGCGCTGCGCTACGGCAAGCGGGATTCCACGAATGCGTCACTTATCACGACCTCGCCGGTGTGGAGCGAGTGACGCTGGGGACTGTCGGATAAATTTACACCCTCGTCGCTATCCACGCTGATATCATTTCTGAATAACCCGGCATGACTTGCCAATACTGATGCGCCAGAGTAATTTTTGTTTTGGAATGTTTATTGCTTAATTTTGCATATATCGACATGCAAGCATGATTCAAAGGGCAGACAATGGATAATAAAATTTATGACGAGTCGCGAACCAGAGTGACCGAACCTGTTGCCAAAAACGGCGTGGCCAGCGATTCACGGCGCCGCTTTACCAAGACCGGACTGGGTGCCGGAGCCGTTATCGCCACACTCGCCAGCCAGCCGGTGCTGGGCGCCGCTCCCTACAACTGCACCATCTCCGGTCACGCCTCGGGCAACGTCTCGACCCATGGTCCAGAAGGCAATTGCGCCATCGGCCTGAGCCATGGCTACTGGAAAACCCACACGGCCACAGGTGATTGGCCAGCGCCGTTTGCACCCAGCCAGTTGTTCAGGAATGCCGGCGCGCCCAATTCGCTACTGGATGCACCGGGAATAACCACGGGTCAAACCATGCTGCAAGTGCTCAATCTCGGCGGTGGCGACATGACCGCACTGGCGCGCGAAGTGGTTTGTGCCCTGTTGAATGCGCAACAATTTGCGCCCAACTTCCCGCTTAGCATGGCGCAGATCAAACAAATCTGGAATGAGGTGGTGAACACCGGACAGTATCAAGTCAATGCCAGTGTTTCCTGGACGGACGAAGACGTTAAAAACTATCTGGAAAGCCTGCACGATAGTTGATCTCGAATCCCGCTGTGTGGCACCTCACCACTGACACCCTGCTCTACGTGCCAGAATTGGATGGTCAGGCGGTTATCTACCAGATCGCATCAGGCGATACGCATCTGGTCAGCGCACTGGCAGGTCAGGTCATCCTGCATCTGCAATCCGTTGCCGCGACCACCGACACACTGCACCAACACATTGTTAACTGCGCACCGGGTCAGGACACCGTAGAATTGCAGCAGACGCTGAAAGCCACCTTGGGCGACCTGCAACAGCTAGATCTGATTACCGACACCGCCGTTTGAATATTGCCGATTACACTCTGCCCGAACTGCGCCGCGCAATGGCGCACAATGGGGTACATTTACAAACAGGGATATTTTCTGCCTGCGTGCGCAGCACCATTCCGCTGGTGGCCGAAGGTATCCATGAGCTCTATGCCGACGCGCCCGTGCTGTCCGCCGAGCAGTTTGCCGATTTCCACATCACACTGTTGCGTCCAGAAAATTTTAGACGCTGGCTCAAGCCCCAAGTGGTGTTCCGTTTTGACGGGTTTTCTCCCTTCAAACCCCTGCCAATCGACCAAGCCTTTGCGTTGTTTGAATGGGGGCTCAACTGGTGTATTTCCAGCCACGCGCATCAATATCTGATGATTCACGCAGCCGCCATCGAAAAGAATGGTCGGGTGGCGATCCTGCCCGCGCCGCCGGGCTCGGGCAAAAGCACGCTCACCGCCGGACTGATCCAACGCGGCTGGCGGCTGCTCTCGGATGAACTCACACTCATTGGATCGGACGGCTTGATACAGGGCATTGCGCGCCCTGTCAGCCTGAAAAACCAGTCCATCGCCGTGATTCGCCAATTCGCACCGGACGCAATTATCGGACGAGTAGTCAAGGACACCATCAAAGGAACTGTGGCGCATTTACGCGCGCCAGCAGACAGTGTCGCCCGGGTATTGGAGCGGGCGCAACCGGGCTGGGTCATTTTTCCCAAATATACTGCCCAGGCAGCCGCCACAATGCACGCGATGGCACGCACTGACGCCTTCATGGAACTCGCACGAAACGCTTTCAATTACAGCCTGTTGGCGGAGGAAGGCTTTCGGCGTCTGTCTGCTCTGATGGGCGGCAGCGCCAGTTACAGCTTTGAATACAGCAACCTCGACGAGGCCGTGCGGATGTTTGACGCAATGGCAGCACAACACGATGCAGACACCTGATTGCGCCATTGTTCGCGCGCTACGAGAGCCAGACCGCCTCGATCAATTCAGCATGGCGGAATGGGATGTCCTCATTCGTCAGGGCCGGCGCGCCAATTTGCTGGCTCGGCTGCACTGGCTCGCACAAGAAAAAAATCTGCTCGCATCCCTACCCGCAGCACCACGCGCCCATTTGGAGGCCGCACGGGTGATCGCCGACAAGCAAGCGACCGCAGTCGCCTGGGAAGTGCGCAAAATCCACGAGGCGATTGCACCTACCGGTGCGCCCTTGATCCTTCTGAAGGGTGCTGCCTACCGCATGGCGGCACTGGCGGCGGGACGCGGACGCGTATTCTCAGACGTGGACATCCTTGTGCCCAAGCAACTTATCAATCACGCCGAAGCTGCACTCATGCTGCATGGCTGGGTCGCCACTCAACATGATGCCTACGACCAGCGCTACTACCGTACCTGGATGCATGAAATTCCGCCGCTGACTCACATCAGGCGCCTGTCGGTGATCGACGTGCACCATGCCATCCTGCCGGAGACGGCGCGACTGCATCCGGATCCGGCTCTGCTGCTGGCTGCGGCACAGCCTGTTGTGGATCAACCCGGCGTATATACTCTGGCACCCGCTGACATGGTGCTGCACTCGGCCAGTCATTTATTCTGCGGCGAATTCGAGCATGGCTTGCGCGATTTGTCGGACATCGATTTGCTGCTGCGCGAATTCGGTATTGTGGCAGGGTTCTGGGATGGCTTGGTGGCGCGCGCGCAACGACTGGATCTGGCGCGGCCGCTGTATTACGCGCTGCACTGGGCGGTGCGGTTGTTTGCTACGCCGATACCCTCCCCGGTGCTACGCGAGATCGACGCATGCGCGCGGCCCTCTACACCAGCAAAGCAGCTCATGAATGCGCTGTTACAACGTGCCTTGGTACCTGATCACGTCAGCTGCCACGATGCCCTGTCTGCGACAGCTCGCATTCTGCTCTATACACGTGCCCACTGGTTGCGCATGCCACCCCACCTGCTAGCCTATCACCTGGCACACAAGGCGCTGTTTCCACCACGCGCAGCAGAAAATTAAGCGCAGTCCAAACGCGCGTGCAGGCGACTGATCTCATCCTGCATATCCAGTATCAAACCCAGCACTTCCAGATTGGCCTCCAACTCGTGATACAGACGCCAGGCACGGCGGGCACGGGCCAAATCTTCCGCGTTAAACCGCCAATCAGCCGGGGTTGCACCTGACGGGTTCAATATCGCCTCGTCCACAAGCACACAGACCCATGCAGATTCAACACTGCAAGTCCAGGCAAGCTGCTCCAGTGTCAGCGTAAAAATGCTGTCTGCGGAAATCGGTAGGGAAGATTCCATCGACGTTATACTCCGAGCGCATGACGCGGATCAAATGCCAGCTCCTGCGCCATGGTCTGGTACAGCTCGCGTGCACGCGGTGTTGCCGCCTCGGGCAATATCACTTCCAGCGTCAAATACAGATCACCCGCCGGATTACCCGGCAATCCGCGTCCTTTCAGGCGCAGCTTGCGCCCGGATTGTGAATTGGGCGGTACTTTGACTTCAACTGTGCCGTCCGGAGTCGGTGCTTTGATTGTTGCCCCCAAGGCAGCCTCCCAGGGGGTAACCGGCAATTTCAGGTAAAGGTCCGAACCGTCCACACGGTATAAAGGGTGCGGCCGGAACTGCACCTCCAGATACAGGTCCCCGGCTCCTCCAGCGCCAGGCGTGCCCTGCCCTGCCAGGCGCACTTGCTGGCCCGCGCGCACCCCCTTTGGCATCTGCACATTCAGACTGCGCTCACGGTACGCAAGGTGGCCGCCGGCATCAATTTCAGGTACGCGCAGACTGATTCGATGTGCTCCACCGCGATAGGCATCTTCCAGATCCAGCATGATTTTGGCATGGTGATCCTTTCCGGCTGTGCGCTGCTGCGCCGAGCCGCCTTGACGTGCGCGGCGGCCAAACAGCTCCGAGAAAAAATCACTGAAATCCTGCCCCTGAGCACCCTGATGAGGGGCGCCGCTGAATTCGAAACCGGCATCCCAGTCAGGTGGCGGACGGAATTGCTCGCCTGCCTGCCAGCGACTGCCAAGCTGGTCATAGGCGGCACGCTTTTCCGCGTCTTTTAGCACCTCGTTGGCTTCATTGATTTCCTTGAAACGCGTTTCGGCGTTGGCCTCCTTGCTTACATCAGGATGATATTTTCGCGCCAGCTTGCGATATGCGCGCTTGATTTCATCCTGTGAAGCATCCCGCGCCACACCTAAAATATTGTAATAATCCTTGTATTCCACAGCGATTTTTCCTTTTTGAATCTAAGTTTGTATTCGCTCTCATTTTGGACTGTCGCATCACAAATTCAAGCAAAGCCTGGTAAATATGCCGGCAAGCGAAACTTGACGCACGCAACTGCACGCGCGTATTATTCCTGATTGATTTAGTCGGGTATTCACCCGCATCTTTTATAATCATCATGGAGCATTCGTAGCAATGAGCGCACAAGACACTATCCGCGAGCAAGTCACCACCCACAAAGTCGTACTGTACATGAAGGGCACACCGCAGTTCCCGCAGTGTGGTTTTTCCGCTGGCGCAACGCAGATTCTCAAATCCTGCGGTGTGACTGATCCGTTTACCGTCAACGTGCTGGCCGATCCGGAAATTCGCCAGGGAATCAAGGAATATGCAAACTGGCCGACCATCCCGCAGCTTTACGTGAATGGCGAGTTCGTTGGCGGCTCTGACATCATGCAAGAGATGTTCAAAAACGGCGAGTTGCAAAAACTATTGGGTTGATAATTCAATCACCCAATAAAAAACGCAGCCTGGCTGCGTTTTTTATTGGGCGATCGCATCATTATTCTGCCATTTTCGAGAATACCCGATTCGCCGCCGCCACGGTGGCCTCGATCTCGGCTGCACCATGCGCGGCCGACACAAACCCGGCTTCGAACGCTGAAGGCGCAAAGTAGATACCTTCATCCAGCATGGCATGGAAAAAGCCATTGAAGGCCTCTTTGTCGCATTCCATCACCTCGGCATAGGTTTGAGGTGGCGCGGCGCGGAAATACAAACCAAACATGCTGCCTACCGATTGCGCGGAAAATACCACGCCATGACGCGAGGCCACCTCGGTCAATCCGCTCACTAAAGTGGCAGTTGAGGCAGCCAAGCGCTCATAAAAACCTGTAGAACGAACGAGTTTGAGTGTCGCCAAACCCGCTGCCACCGCCACCGGATTGCCCGACAGGGTGCCGGCCTGATAGACCGGACCCAGCGGCGCGAGTTTTTCCATAATCTCGCGCCGGCCGCCAAATGCCCCGACCGGCAGACCGCCGCCAATGACCTTGCCAAAAGTGGACAAATCCGGCGTAATTCCGTAAAGCGCCTGCGCGCCACCCAGCGCAACACGAAATCCGGTCATCACCTCGTCGAAAATCAGTACTGCCCCATATTGCGTACACAGGTCGCGCATGGCTTTCAGGAATTCCCCTCGCGGCGCAATCAGGTTCATGTTACCCACCACAGGCTCGACGATGACTGCTGCAATTTCTGATCCGATACGGGCAAACGTGTCTGTCAACTGTTGTGTATCGTTGTAATCAAGCACCACGGTGAGTGCCGCCAGTTCAGCAGGCACCCCGGCGGAACTGGGCTGGCCGAAAGTGAGCGCGCCGGAGCCCGCCTTGACCAGCAGCGAATCACCGTGACCATGATAGCAGCCCTCGAATTTGATGATCTTGTCGCGCCCGGTATGGCCACGCGCCAGGCGAATCGCGCTCATCGTCGCTTCGGTACCGGAACTGGTGAGACGTACCATATCCATGCTCGGTACCAGCTCAACCAGCAGGTCGGCCATTTCCACTTCCAGCCCGGTCGGCGCACCGAAGCTCAGGCCAAGCGCCGCACGCTCGCACACGGCTTGCAATACCTCGGGATGACTGTGACCGGCGATCATCGGCCCCCACGAACCCACATAGTCGATGTATTCGCGGCCATCGGCATCCCACACGCGCGCACCCAGCGCACGCTCAAAAAAACATGGCGTACCGCCCACCGAACGAAACGCGCGCACCGGTGAATTGACCCCACCCGGAATATGGCGCTGGGCGCGGGCAAACAGTTCTTCATTTTTACTCATGGTTTTCAGTCTTCTGTTTCAGCAATAAAAAGATCAGCGAAGCGACGCGCACGCGCTTCGATATCGTTGGGTACTTCGAACAAGGCATTGATAACCGCTATTGCATCGGCACCTGCTTCGATGAGCGACACTGCATTTTCAGACGTGATGCCGCCTATTGCCACGATGGGCAGGCGCAATGCCCGGCTGGCTTGTTGCAACAATGTGCAATCCGCACGCGGCGCATCGGGTTTGGTAACGGACGCGAAAAAACTGCCGAAAGCCACATAATCAGCGCCTGCTTTTTGGGCTGCCAAAGCCAGATCCAGGCTTTGATAGCACGATACGCCGATGATTTTGGCCGCTCCCAGCACAATGCGTGCTTCACGGATGCCGCCATCATCGCGCCCGAGGTGGACACCATCCGCATCCACCAGATCGGCCAGACGCAAGCTGTCATTGATAATCAATGGCACCCTGTAACGCCTGCACCTCTCCAGCAACTCGCTGGCCTGCTCATGCTGGCGCGCCACATCACCGCTCTTATCGCGATACTGGACAACCGCGGCACCACCCTTCAGGGCGGCCTCGACCTCATTCAGCAGCCGTGCGCTGTCGTCAGTTTCACGCGTGATCGCGTAGAGCCCGCCTATCATTGCGGCTTCTCACCCTCGCGCGCCCAGAACAAACGATCCGGAATGAATTGTCCCATGCCGGGGCGAAATGCTGCGCGCAATGACTCATAGGTGAATTCCTGCGCCTCCCGGACCGCCTCCGCCAGATCCAGACCATGCGCCAGCGCGGCGGCAATCGCGGATGCCAGCGTACAACCCGAGCCATGATAACTGCCCGGCAGGCGGTCCCATGCATCCCGTCGTAACAGACCGTTTTCGCCATAAAGCGTATTGAAGACTTGCGGCGTATTTTCGTGGGTGCCGGTAATCAGCACATATTCGCATCCCAAATCAATCAAGCGTCGGGCGCATTCTTCCAGATCGAGTTCCACACCTTCTTCACCATCATCCTGTAACAGACGCCTGACTTCCATACTGTTGGGGGTCAGGATAGTGGTCTGCGGGATCAGCATGTCGAGAAGCGCCGCCTGCATGTCGTCATTCGCCAGTTCATCACCACGCCCGGATGCCAGTACAGGGTCGAGTATCAGCGGAACATCGGGGTAATCGCTGACGATCTCCGCAATCGCAGCAATCGCTTCGATACTGCCGAGCAGGCCGATCTTGAAAGCGGCCACCGGCATGTCTTCCAGCACGCTGCGCGCCTGATCGGCGATCCAGTCGGCATCTATAGGCAGATAATCGTCCACGCCCACCGTATCCTGCACCGTGATCGCCGTCACCACCGACAAGGCATGGCAACCCATGCTGGTCAGCGTGAGAATATCGGCCTGAATACCGGCCCCGCCACTGGGATCGGTCGCGGCAAAAGTGAGTACGATAGGCGGGAGTTCTTCGGTCATGGTCGAGGCGGTGGCACCCGATACTTCGGTGCATTATGGAGTTAGAATAATCATTTTAACCGAAAAGCGGAAATTCTAATGGCAACCCCCTTCAACTCTTATCTGTGTGTGATCTGCGGCTTTATCTATGAAGAGGAAAAGGGTCGTCCGGATGATGGCATTGCCCCTGGAACCCGCTGGGACGACGTGCCTCCCAACTGGACTTGTCCGGATTGCGGCGCACGCAAGGACGATTTCGAGCTTGTTCAAATATAGGACGCGTAGCAATTCCTAAAGATTTCGCCCGGCAGTCCGATATTTACTCAAAGCCTGTACTGGTGCTTATTGCAATTGAACCACCGCGCAGGCCGAAACCGACACACTCAGGACGGGGTACAGCGTGAGCGACACGAAAAATCTGGCTGGTATCAAAGTAATGATCATCGATGACAGCAATACAATCCGCCGTAGCGCAGAGATTTTTCTCAATCAGGCCGGCTGCCAGGTCATTCTGGCTGAGGACGGGTTTGATGCATTGGCTAAAATCACCGAGCATCTGCCGGATGTGGTTTTCGTGGATATCATGATGCCTCGCCTGGACGGCTACCAGACCTGCTCGCTGATCAAGAAAAACGCACATTTCAGTGCCACCCCGGTGGTCATGTTGTCGAGCAAGGACGGTTTGTTCGACAAGGCGCGCGGGCGCATGGTGGGCTCCAATGAATACCTGACCAAACCTTTTACCAAAGATACCCTGTTAACTGCAGTACAACGCCACACCACCCAGCATTTAGCTGCCTGACTTTTTAAGACGAGATTATTACCATGGCTATCCAACGCATCCTGATTGTAGACGACTCTCCGACCGAACGCTTTTTCCTGGCTGATTTGCTCGGCAAAAATGGCTATGAGGTCAGCATGGCTGAAAATGGCACTGAGGCGCTGGACAAAGCCAAGCAGACCAAACCAGACCTGATCCTGATGGACGTCGTGATGCCAGGTCTGAATGGCTTTCAAGCCACCCGCGCGATTTCACGCGACGACGACACCAAGCATATCCCGGTCATCCTGTGCACAACCAAAAATCAGGAAACCGATAAAATATGGGGAATGCGTCAGGGCGCCATTGAGTACATGGTGAAACCCATCGACGGCCCTGCCTTGCTGCAAAAGATCCGTACTTTATAAGCTTCAGTTTCTGACAACTCACTTACGACCATGTCAAAACGCGTCAGCCTCAAACAATTCCAGCAAGATCTGAGTACCCGGCTTCAGGATGCGGGCACGCGCACCACGCTGGCGACCAGCCTGGGAGTGCGCGTCGGCGAGGAAAACTGGTTGATCGAATTGGGCAACATCAGCGAAGTCATTGCGCCGGGGCCATGGATACGGGTGCCGCTTGCCAAGCCCTGGCTGCTGGGGGTCGCCAATATACGCGGCAAACTATATAGCGTTGTCGACCTGTCCGCCTTTTCCGGTCACGCCCCGGTTACACCAGGGCCGGACACGCGCTTACTGCTGGTACACAGCCGCTTTGCCGTGAATGCCGCATTGCTCGTTGACCAGACACTGGGACTACGCAGCCTGGAACACGCCGCTCACACGGAAACCGGCACGCCGGATACAGAATGGGTAAGCCGTCATTATCGTGACGGACAAAATGTCTCCTGGAAAGTATTGGACATGGGCGCATTGGTTTCGCACCCGACTTTTCTCCAGGCCGGCATCTAGCTATTTCATAATAACAATCTACTAAACAACTTTAACGCGGAGAAAAGCATGGCTATCAGCTTTCCCAGTTTCAATCTGAAGTCCTCCAAGGACAAAACTGCCAAATCCAGGAATACGCGCGACGTGCCTGAGCACACCACGCTGATCATGAGCGGATTGCGCAAAATTTCCGCAAAGACCCCCGGAGAGACGCCGCTTATCGGCCATTTGCCGATCGAAAAACAGTACATGCTTACCCTCGGCGCAGCCTTGGGGCTGATTGTGCTGGCAGCCGGTCTGGTGACATACAGCACCATTCAAGTGGGTAACAAGACCGAATATATCGGAACATCCACAGAGATGCAGATGTTGTCACAACGCATTGCCAAGGGTGCGCAACAGGCCGTGCTAGGCACCCCGGAAGCATTCAAACAACTCCAGGATAGCCGTAATATTTACAAAAACAGCCTGTCAGGCTTGGTAAACGGTAACAGCAGCATCCCTGCTTCACCCAGTTCGATTCAGCCACTACTGGCCACGCTCGACAAAGACTGGAAGCCGATGGCCAAGCAGATCGATTTGATTTTGGGCCAGGAAAAAACGCTGGTTGGCCTGCATAAGAGCGTAGGAAACATCAACAAGAACAGCAGTACGCTGCTGGAACTTTCCGAGCAACTCGTTGGCCGCATGAACGATGCCAATGCAGCACAACGGCCTACCTCGCTAGCCAGCGAAATGGTCATGCTGACCCAGCGTATGGCTAAAAATGCCAACACGCTGCTGTCCGGCGAAGTCATTGATCAGGATGTGGCATTTCAGTTGGGCAAAGATGCGACTACTTTCAAGGACATCATGAATGGCTTGCATGACGGTAGCGAAAAGCTGCGCCTGACTGCCGCCACGGATCAGGACGTACGCACCAAACTGCAGGACATTCTCACTGCCTACGAAGGATTTGACGTTGACGTCAACAACATCCTTGCCAACATGCAGCCCCTGGTGGAGGCCAAACAGGCGGGACACGGAATTTTCACCGAAAGTGACAAACTTCTGTCCGACACGCAAAAAATCACCATCGCTTATCAAAAGCTGGGGGCGCTTGGCAATGCCCTGGCCATTCTGTTTGGGGTACTGGGGCTAGCCAGCCTGGCATTGTTTGGATATATCAACATTAACGAAGCCAAACGCCGCGCGTTGCAAGGTGAGGCCGAGAACAAACGCAACCAGGAAGCTATTTTGCGGTTATTGAACGAATTGGGTGACCTCTCGGAAGGCGACCTGACCGTCAGCGCGACGGTTAACGAAGACATCACCGGCGCGATCGCGGATTCGATCAACTTCACTATCGATGAACTGCGGTCACTGGTTGCAGGTATTGACAAGGCAACTGATCAAGTCAATTCGACGACCACGCAAGCTAAACTGGTGTCGGACGAACTCCTGTCTGCGGCACAACGTCAATCACGTGAAATCGAAGATACTTCTGCCGCTATTCTGGATATGTCGCAATCCATTAATGAGGTGTCAGCCAGTGCCAGCCAATCGGCACAGGTGGCGCACCAATCACTGGAAGCCGCTGAAAAAGGCACCCACGCAGTGCAAAACTCCATTGCAGGTATGAATGGCATTCGTGAGCAGATTCAGGAAACCTCCAAGCGTATCAAACGCCTGGGTGAGTCATCACAGGAAATTGGCGAAATTGTGGAGTTGATCTCCGACATTACCGAACAGACCAACGTGCTCGCCTTGAACGCTGCCATTCAGGCCGCATCAGCAGGTGAAGCAGGGCGCGGATTCTCGGTGGTTGCGGAAGAGGTGCAACGTCTGGCGGAACGCTCCGGTCAAGCGACCAAGCAGATCGCCGCCATTGTAAAAACCATTCAATCGGATACGCAAGACGCGGTTGCCGCCATGGAAACCAGTACCCAGGGTGTGGTTGAAGGTGCGAAGCTATCCGATGCTGCCGGTCAGGCGCTGTCCGAGATCAGTCAGGTCTCCCGCAATCTGGCGGCCTTGATCGAAAACATCTCCACCGCGACCGAAGCCCAGGCTTCGGCAGCCACCAAAGTTGCCCGCACCATGCAGGACATCCAGAACATTACCGAGCAGACGACAACTGGTACAAACCAGACTGCATCTTCAATTGGCGCCCTGAGCGACCTGGCAGCCGATCTGAAGAAATCGATTGCCGGCTTCAAGCTGACATAACACACTGACTTCCGGCGTGTGCAGAGCGCACGCCGCTGCGACTAGCTGACTAAACAGGACACACCATGAGCGCAACTGCGGAATACGATACCGGCCCATTAAGCTGGGTAAAGAGCGAAATCGACCACGCCCTGCAGCAAACTCGCACGATACTGGACCAGTTCAGTGTCGGGCAGGACGACCCTGCACAGTTGCGTAATGCCCGCACGTATCTAAACCAGGTCAGCGGTGCCATCGAGATGGTCGGGCTGCAAGGTGTTGCACTTGTTTCGCAGGAAGCCAAAAAACTGCTGGAGCAACTCGAGAACCAGACGCTGCCTATCGATACGGCTGCTATTGATCTGCTGCAACGCAGCATCGATGCGATTTGTCTGTATCTGGATGACCTGATCAAAGGCAAGCCCAACCTGGAACTGCGCTTGTTTCCGCTTTACAAGGAAATCCGCACCATTCTTGGCGTTGAAAACAGCACAGAAAGTGATCTATTCTTTCCGGATATGGGTCAGCGCGCTCCGAAGATTCAATCCGTAGTGTCGCGTTCCGAAGAAGAATTGGCGGCGCTGGTAAAAAAATCACGCGTCCAGTTCCAGCGCGGCCTGCTGGCGTTCCTGCGCCAACAAAATGCGGACCGGGGTCTGGCGGTGATGCGTACGGCAGTGCATGAAATCGAGCAAGCCATGGCACTGCCTGCCAATCGTACATTATGGTGGGGCGCCACGGCATTTGTAGACTGCCTTGCCAATCACGCCATCGAACCCAATTTTGCGGTCAAGCAACTGTGCGGACGCATCGATTTGCAAATGCGCCGCCAGGCTGAAGGCTCGTATAAAGTCGCCGAACGCCTGCTCAAGGACATCCTTTATTTCGTGGCAAAAAGCCGCGATGTCAGCGATCATGTCAAAGCCGTCAAGCAGGCTTTTGCGCTGGATAACATGATGCCAGACGATAGCGCCGCATCCAGTGAAATGACCGCGCTGCTGCCGTTACTCAAGGAACTGCGCAATCTGCTCGGTCCGGCCAAGGAGTCCTGGCTCAAATTTACTGCCGGCAATCGTGACAGTTTGGCACAATTCCGATCCCAGACCTCCGCTTTGCTGGCACGAACTGCCGAACTGAAAAGCACGCCACTGTTGAATTTGCTGACTCAAATCAGCGAGATCGCCACATCCCTGGACACGCTTCCAACAGGCAAAAGCGAAACACTGGGTCTGGAAATTGCCACCGCACTATTACTGATTCAGAACACGCTGGAAAACTACCAGAACGTTACCGGCGAGCTGGTTGCGCAAACCGATGTACAAATACAGCGGCTGCGCGCTGCCGCATACGGCGATGTGGATGTATCCGAGATACCGGAAATTCCGTTGCTGGATGAAATATCGCGCCATGCCCAGGAGCGATTGCTCATCGCACAGGTTGCACAGGAAATCCAATCCAATCTGAACCACGCCGAAGAAGTACTGGATGCGTTTTTCCGTGACCCCGCACATGATCGCCAGGCTTTGGGCGGCATCAATTCCCCGTTGACACAGGTACAAGGTGCTTTGAGCATCCTGCAGCTGGATCAGGCCGGGCAGCTACTCACTGCAGCCCGAGACATTGTGTCGGGTTTTCAGGATCTCCAGCAACCCATTAACGAAGCTGATTTTGCAGTCATCGCAGACGCCCTCAGTAGCCTTGGTCTTTATATTGACGCACTCCGTCACCAGCGCAACGATGCAGATACGATCCTGCTTCCCGCGCTTCAGCAGATGGGGTTATATGAGCCTGAACCAGGCGCATCGGCGAATGTGCCCACTGCCAGTGTCGAAGATAATCTGGATACATTGAAACACAATCTGCCTGGTCAGCTGACAGCCTGGCAGGAAGCGCCCGGCGAGGCACACACTCAAAAAAAGTTTTTGAGCGCACTGCTTGAGCTGGAAGAAGATGCCGAGCTCATCGGGGACTATGCGCTCAAACAACAAACTGCCGAGGCGCTAAAGCTTGCCGACAATGGACCCAATCCGGAACTGTCTCAAGCCATCCAGAACATCACGGGTAATGAACCTGCACTGCCCGCGTCCGCAATTGAAACGCCCGATGCAGCCACAAGTCAGGCGATTGATGCGGAACTGCTGGAAGTGTTTCTGGAAGAAGCCTGCGAAGTGCTCGATAGCATCGCCAGCCATCTGGAAGTATGCCGCGCTGAATCCCATAACAATGACAGTCTGACGACACTGCGCCGTAATTTCCATACCCTGAAAGGCAGCGGCCGCATGGTAGGGCTCACCGACCTGGGTGAAGTTGCGTGGAGCATCGAGCAGCTGCTTAATCAGTGGCTGCAGGATGAAAAACCGGCCAGCGCAGCTCTTCTGGCTGTGCTGACAGACGCCCACGGTCACTTTGATGGCTGGATTCAATCGCTAAAATCCAGTGGACAAGCGCTTATTTCAGCAAGCGAATTAGTGAGCAGGGCAAACCAGTTACGCACGGGTGAAGAGCTGGAACCGGTGCAAATACAAGATGTCCAGCCCACTGAGGAATCGGCCAGCCTGGCGCCTGAGCCGGCCATTCTGGAACCTGTGTCGGCACCTGAACCTGAATCCAGCACGCATGAATTCAGCCTTCCAGATGAATCGGCGACCCCATCTGATGTAGTCGAAACGGACATCGGCGCCATCAGTTCCGAAGAGGACGCCGCTGAAATCGCGCCTCCCGAAGACGACCGCATCAGTATCGGCGCCAACCTGATCTCCGCGCCGCTTTTGGACATTTTTCTGCGCGAAGCCGAACAGCATCATGCTACTTTACGGCACGAATTCGTGCGTCTGCAAACCAACATTGGCGAACCGGTCGCATACGATTTCATGCGTGCCGCGCACACATTGGCCGGCATTGCCGGGACCACAGGCTTCACCGCCGTGGCCGATCTTGCACACGCGCTGGAAACATGGCTTACCCAATTGCAGGAAAGCGTTGCACCATTACCCGCCGACAGCAAGCTTACAGACGAGACCATCACCGCATTAGGTGAAATGCTGGACAGTATCCGTGCGCAGCAATCTCCTGTACATGGAAATGACCTCATTGCCGCCCTCGAGGCTTTGCAGGCTGCCACGCTTGAATATGAAGCACAACTGTCAGACAGTGAAGTTGCGAGTAACAACTCTGCAATAGCACCTGGTGTCGAGAATGAAATTGCTCCTCTCGAGCCACTAAATATTGATGAACCTGCCGCTGATATTCCCCATCTCAACACGCTGCTAGCCACTGCCGACGAGCAGCAGGCGCGGCGCAATATCGTGGATGACCTGGACGATCAACTGCTGCCGATCTTCCTTGAGGAAGCGGCTGAACTGATGCCGAAAATCGGCGCTGAAAGCCGCAACTGGCGCGCTGACCCGACCCAGGGTGATGCACCGGCGAGTTTGCAGCGCCTCTTGCATACCCTCAAGGGTAGCGCACGCATGGCCGGTGCCATGCGCCTTGGCGAGCTGACCCATGTCATGGAAACCCAGGTTGTCAACGCGCTTGAATCCGGCTCTCTCGACACAGCCTATTTCGATGAATTCGAGATCGAGCTGGATCGTCTGAACGACGCTTTGCACCAATTGCTGCATCCTGAAGAAGCCCCCATTCTCGGCGAGGGCACCCAGACAGATCAGCAGGCCGCGCCTCACGTCACGCCAGTACACACGCCCGCTGTGCCCATGATCGAGCCGGAAACCAGCGCAAGCATGTTACGCGTACGTGCTGAAATGGTAGACCGTCTGGTCAACGAGGCCGGTGAAATCAGTATCACCCGCTCGCGTCTTGAAAGCAGCGTATCCGGCATCAAGCAAAATGCAGGTGAATTGGCAGAAAATATCGGACGTTTGCGCGGTCAGTTGCGCGAACTGGAAATCCAGGCTGAAAGCCAGATGCAATCCACGCTGTCGCATATGCAAATGGATGATCAGCAGTTCGACCCACTCGAATTTGACCGCTTCACACGCTTGCAAGAACTCACGCGCATGATTGCCGAGAGTATTAACGACGTCGGCACCGTCCAGCAGAACATTACAGTCGGCCTCAACGAAACCGAGGCTGCCCTGACCCAGCAGGGCCGGATGACGCGCGATCTGCAACAGGCATTGATGCATATTCGTATCGTGCCCCTGTCCAGCATTGCCGATCGCCTGCACCGCACAGTGCGTCGCGCGGCCAAGGACCTGGGCAAAAAAGCCAGCTTGCAGATCATTGGCGAGCAGGTTGAAATCGATCGCAGCGTACTGGAAAAAATGGTCGCGCCTTTCGAGCATTTGTTACGCAACGCCGTCGCTCACGGCCTCGAACTCCCCGCAGACAGGATAGGGTCCGGGAAATCGGAATATGGCGAAGTTGTGCTGCATGCGCGCCAGGAAGGTAACGAAGTCATGCTGTCGCTACGCGACGATGGGCGCGGGCTTGATCTGGAGGCAATTCGCGCCCGTGCAATCGCCAATGGCTTGTTGCAACCCGAGATTCATGTCGCCCCCAATCAGCTGATGCAATTCATTTTTGCACCCGGTTTTTCCACAGCTGAATCGGTCACCGAACTGTCCGGCCGCGGCATTGGCATGGATGTGGTCAAAAGCGAAATCACCAGCCTCGGTGGCCGTATAGAAGTCGAGAGCGAATCCGGCAAAGGTGCGCAGTTCATGATTTACCTGCCGCTTACCCTCGCCGTCACGCAGACGGTTCTGATCAAGGCCGGCGAGCACCTGTACGCGCTGCCATCCACCATGGTCGAACAAGTCCAGGAATACAAAAGTGAGGCTTTGGTCGATCTGCTTGCCACGGGCGCCATCAATTGGCAGGGCAATCACTATAATCTGTTCTACCTTCCGCACCTTCTCGGCCAGATGGAACAGGCACACCTCTCGCAACGCTACAACGCCATCATTCTGCTGAGAAGCGCCACACAACGCTGCGCCATTCTGGTGGACGAATTGATCGGCAACCGTGAGGTCGTGGTCAAAAATATCGGTCCGCAGTTAGCCCGCGTCAGCGGTATCGCTGGCGCCACGGTGCTCGGCAATGGTCAGGTAGTCCTCATTCTCAACCCGGTACAACTGGCACTGCGTCAGGGTGAACACACCGAGACGACAGTGGCGCCAGTCATAGAAATTGAAGCCGTACGCAGCAAGGTGGTGATGGTCGTGGATGACTCACTCACTGTACGCAAAATTACCGGCCGGCTGCTGACGCGCGAAGGTTATGAAGTGATCACCGCCAAGGATGGCCTGGATGCATTGCAAATGCTGCAGGATGTCATCCCGGATGTCATGTTGCTGGACATCGAGATGCCGCGCATGGATGGCTTCGAGCTGACCAAAACCATGCGCGCAGATGAGCAACTGGCCGGGGTGCCCATTATCATGATCACCTCGCGCACTGCAGATAAACATCGTGATCACGCCATGAGTCTGGGAGTCAATGCCTACCTCGGCAAGCCATTCCAGGAAGAAGAACTGCTGGCCCACGTTGCGCATTATATGCAACAGTCCGAAACGGTTTGAATTCAGGCCCGCTGCTGTGCGGGCCGGCTTTCTGCCTTTCCTCCCATCGCCTCACAGACATCCGGACAACACTGCGGAATCTTAGGCGGCGCTCGCAAACAGGGTATCGCGGAAATAAATCAGCAATATCACGCCAAACACAATGCGATACCAGGCGAAGATTGCAAAACTATGGTTTGAAATATAGCGCAGCAACGCACGTACAGCGAAAAATGCACTAACGAAAGCGGTGACAAAACCAATTCCGAACACCATGAAATCATGCACATGGAGTTCATGCCAATGCTTTGCCACTTCGTAGAAAGTCGCCGCGAACATGGTGGGTATGGCCAGGAAAAATGAAAACTCCGTGGCCGCCTGTCGCGACAGCCCGAAAATCATCCCGCCCATGATGGTGGCGCCTGAACGCGACGTACCCGGCACGATGGAAAAAGCCTGTGCGAAACCCACTTTCAGCGCATCCTTCCACGTCATGTCATCAACATGATGAATACGCGGATTACGTGCGTATCGTTCCACTGCAAATATCACGAAACCGCCCAGAATGAAAAATACGCCGACCCAGAATGGGTTAAACAAATGCGCCTTGATTGCCTTGATGAACAACAGCCCGAAAACAGCGGCGGGCATAAAAGCGATCATGATGTTGATGGCAAACCGCCGCGATGCGGGCTTGCTGCCCAAACCCCCAACCACCTCGCCGATACGCGCCCTGAACTCCCATACCACGGCCAGAATCGCACCCAGCTGGATAACGATTTCGAATACTTTCCCGACGTTATCGTTGAAATTCAACAAGTCGCCGGCAATAATCAGATGGCCTGTAGACGATACCGGCAAGAATTCCGTCACACCCTCTACCAGCCCCATGATGAAGGCTTTGAGATATATCAGATTGTCCATTGTTCCTCGCACAAAAAAAAACCCGTTCAGGGCGCAAATCAGTTAGGGCTAATATACACGCGTTAACCACCCGCGAAATGCATGGCCGGATATTTCGTGAATGCGCACAATGGTTACATCGGCGCATTCATGATAAAGAAATTCTGTGAAGATATGACGCGGATATCGTCAGATATGGTCAAACCGGGTTTTTCCTATTCAGGCGCACGGCAGGTACGCTGTTTCAATCCATGAAACGGCGCACCAGAAGTTTCAATGCGAATTATGCCTTGCGGTAAATTTCCGCGCCCTGCTTCACAAATTCAACTGCTTTCACTTCCATGCCCTTTTGCAAGGCATCCTGCTCCGACAATCCCTGCTGTGCCGCATAGTCGCGCACGTCCTGGGTGATTTTCATGGAGCAGAAATGCGGGCCGCACATGGAACAGAAGTGGGCAACCTTGGCTGAATCCTTGGGCAGGGTTTCGTCGTGGAATTCGCGCGCCTTGTCCGGGTCGAGGCCGAGGTTGAACTGATCCTCCCAGCGGAACTCGAAGCGCGCCTTGGACAAGGCATTATCGCGAATCTGCGCGCCCGGATGACCCTTGGCCAGATCGGCCGCGTGGGCGGCGACCTTGTAAGCCATGATGCCCTCTTTCACATCGTCCTTGTCCGGCAGGCCCAGGTGTTCTTTCGGTGTGACATAGCACAGCATGGCGGTGCCGTACCAGCCGATTTGCGCGGCGCCGATGGCGCTGGTGATGTGGTCGTAGCCGGGCGCAATGTCGGTGGTGAGCGGCCCCAGGGTATAGAACGGCGCTTCGTCGCACCACTCCAGCTGCAGGTCCATGTTCTCCTTGATCAGCTGCATGGGCACGTGGCCCGGGCCTTCGATCATCACCTGGCAATCATGCTTCCAGGCAATCTGGGTGAGTTCGCCCAGTGTCTTCAATTCAGCCAGTTGCGCCTCGTCATTCGCATCGTAAATCGAGCCGGGGCGCAGGCCGTCGCCGAGGCTGAAGCTCACGTCGTACGCCTTCATGATCTCGCAGATGTCTTCGAAATGCGTATAAAGAAAGCTTTCCTTGTGGTGCGCCAGACACCACTTGGCCATGATCGAGCCGCCGCGCGACACGATGCCGGTCATGCGTTTGGCGGTCAGCGGCACGTGTGCCAGGCGCACGCCGGCGTGGATGGTAAAATAATCCACACCCTGCTCGGCCTGCTCGATCAGGGTGTCGCGGAACATTTCCCAGGTCAGGTTTTCGGCCTTGCCATCCACCTTTTCCAGCGCCTGATAAATAGGCACCGTACCGATCGGTACGGGTGAGTTGCGGATAATCCATTCGCGCGTTTCGTGGATGTTCTTGCCGGTGGAGAGATCCATCACCGTGTCGCCGCCCCAGCGGATCGACCAGGTCATCTTTTCGACCTCTTCCTGGATCGATGAACCCAGCGCCGAGTTGCCGATGTTGGCGTTGATTTTCACCAGAAAATTGCGTCCGATGATCATCGGCTCGGTTTCCGGATGGTTGATGTTGGCGGGGATGATGGCACGGCCCCGCGCCACTTCATCACGCACGAATTCCGGCGTAATTTCTTCGGGCAGCGCAGCGCCGTAGTTTTGCCCACGATGCTGGCGGCCCAGCAATTCCGCCATTTTCAACCCGGTGGAACCGGCAGTCTTGAGCGACTCGATGTATTCCTTGCGACGCATATTTTCGCGAATGGCCACATATTCCATCTCCGGCGTGATGATGCCCTGTCGCGCGTAATGCATTTGCGTGACATTTTTTCCCGCCTTGGCACGACGCGGCTGACGAGCGAGGCCAGGGAAACGCATGACGGTGAGCCCGGCATCGTTCAAGCGCTCAAGCCCATACTCTGAACTCAGCTCGGTCAGCGCATCGGTGTCATTGCGCGCTTCGATCCAGCCGGCACGCACGGTGTCCAGCCCAGTGCGGATATCTATTTTCGCTGCCGGATCGGTGTAAGGGCCGGAACAGTCGTACACATAAATCGGCGGGTTGGGTTCGGCCCCGAATGAGGCTGGCGTATCGGCCTGGCTGATTTCGCGCATCGGCACGCGGATATCAGGGCGGCTGCCTTCGACGTACATCTTGCGCGAATTGGGCAAGGGCTGGACGGCCGCTTCGTCGACATGGGCGGTGGCGGCAATAAACTGGGGATTGGCATTCATGGAAAGTCCTTAAGCAGAATAGCGTAAGGAGCACGGCCAGATGCTTCCCTACGACGGCATGACCCGTATCAGGTTCAAAGGGTGTGTCTCACTGCGCTGACCAACATCCGGCGCAGACCCCTAGCAAAGATGTTAAATTAAAGGAATTATGGAATAATCGCAAGGTATAAGTTCGCGCCCAGGTGTTAAATAATGAATATCGAACAAGCCCGTTTCAACATGGTAGAGCAGCAGATCCGTACCTGGGATGTGCTGGATCAGGACATTCTCAACCTGCTGTCCAAGGTCAAACGCGAGGAATTCGTCCCGCAAACTTACCGTACCCTGGCATTTGTGGATATGGAAATTCCGCTCGGCCACGGCCAGTTGATGATGCAGCCCAAACTCGAAGCGCGCATCGTACAGGAATTAGCCATCACAAAAACTGACAAGATCCTCGAAGTCGGCACCGGCAGCGGTTATCTCACCGCCTTGCTCGCACATCAGGGACACCACGTTCACAGCGTGGATATCGTGCCGGAATTCAAGACACGCGCCGAAGCCAAACTCAAGGCGCATGGTTTTGCCAATGCCTCGCTGGAAGTGGGCGACGCGGCACGCGGCTGGTCGCGGCATGGCCCGTATGATGTGATTGTGCTGGCCGGCTCCACGCCTGTATTGCCCGAAGTTTACCTGCACGACCTGAAGCCTGGTGGACGGATGTTCGCCATCGTCGGCGATGCGCCAGCCATGCAGGCCCAGCTCATCACCTGCATGGCCGAAGGCGCCTACAATACCGTGACACTGTTTGAAACCAGCATTCAGCCGCTCATCAACGCACAGCAACCCGAACGCTTCGTATTTTAACCGCCATGCAGCAAATCGGCGCGCACGAACTCCAGCAATGGGTGCAGGATACCAGCCGTGCCAGCCCTTTTTTGCTGGACGTGCGCGAGCCCTGGGAATATGAGCATTGCCATATCGCCAATACCCATTTGATACCGATGCAAAGCGTCCCGGGCAAACTCGATATGCTCGACAAACAGGCGCATATTGTGGTGATCTGCCATCATGGTGTGCGCAGCATGCAGATAGCGCATTTTCTAGAGCATGCCGGATTCGAACAGGTCTACAATTTACAAGGCGGGGTGGATAGCTGGGCGCAGCAAGTGGATGCCGGCATGCCCACTTATTGAAACGCATCGCCGGCTAATTCTGGGGGACCTTTTGAAACGTCTGTCTCTCGCACTCCTCGGTATCGGATTTACCCATTTGGCGTTTGCCGCCAACCTATCTGATATTTATCATCAGGCACAAAACAGCGATGCCGCTTATGCCTCTGCCCGCGCGGCCTACCGCGCCGGTGTAGAAAAACTGCCGCAGGGCCGGGCAGGTTTACTGCCGCAAGCCAGTCTTAATGCCAATGTGCTCAATAACGACAGCCACTCATCGGTGTTCGGGGACAAAAATTACACCTCCAACAGTGCCGGCATCACTGTCACCCAACCCATCTATCGCAAGCAGAACTGGGAACGCTACGAGCAAGCCAAACTGCAAGTCAGTGTAGCCGGGGCACAACTCGCCAATGCCGCGCAGGACCTGATCCTGCGTACCGCGCAAGCCTATTTTGATGTCTTGCAAAGCCAGGACAGCATCAGCTTCGTGCGTGCGCAAAAGGCCGCCATCGGCGAGCAACTGGCGCAAGCCAGACGCAATTTCGAGGTCGGCACCGCCACGATTACCGACAGCAACGAAGCACAGGCGCGTTCCGATCTCGCTAGCGCCCAGGAAATCGCCGCCCTCAACGATCTGCAAATCAAACAACGCGCCCTGCAACGCATTATCGGAACGCCACCGCCCACGCTCGACACGTTGGGGGACAAGCTACACCTGACACCGCCCGATCCAGCCAACATGGAAGAATGGATCGTCCATGCCGAGCAGAACAGCCCTGTACTCAAGGCACAACGCGCCAGTTATGACATCGCCCAACGCGAGGTCGAACGCAACCGCGCCGGTCATTACCCGACCCTGGATGCCGTTGCCAGCTATTCGGATAATCGCAACCAGAATTTTGGCGGATTTCAGGTCAACACCAAAAATGCCGTAATCGGGGTGGAATTCAACCTGCCGCTGTATCAGGGCGGCCTGGTCAGTTCACAAGTACGTGAAGCGGTTGCCAATCAGGACAAGGCGCGCGAAGACCTCGAAGATGCGCGGCGCCAGGTGGATCTCGATACCAGCCAGGCATACCTTGGCGTAACCAGTGGCGCTGCCCAGGTGAAGGCGCTGGAACAGGCGTTGCGCTCCAGTCAGACAGCGCTCGATTCGACCAGGCTTGGCCTCGAGGTCGGCGTGCGTACCACGGTGGATGTACTCAATGCGCAGCAACAGCTTTATTCCGCCAAACGTGATCTGGCTGCCGCGCGTTACAACTACATTCTTTCCAAACTGCGCCTGAAAGCCGCTGCCGGAATCCTGAGCGAAACCGACCTCAACGAAGTGGACAAATCACTGCTGGGCAGCAATTAATCAGGCTCAACCCAGAAATCGGCCAATAACCTGCATCAAGCGCTGCACCGTGCCACGATGAGCCAGGCTGAACGCCTGCGCTGCTTCCGACATCCGGCGGCGGCGCGAAGCATCATCCAGCAAATCCTTCAATGCCCGGGCCAGGCCGGCCACATCCTCCACACGCTGTGCCGCACCGCACGCAATAGCCTGGCGCGCCACATCGGTGAAGTTCCAGGTATGCGGGCCAATCAATACCGGACAGCCTACGGCGGCGGCTTCAATCAGGTTCTGCCCCCCGAAAGGCAGCAAACTCCCCCCCACAAATGCCATATCGGCGGCGCGATAGTAGGCAAATAGTTCGCCCATGGTGTCGCCCAGCAACACCGCTGTCTGCACTGCTACAGGCTCACCTGCACTGCGCCGCTGATAAATCACGCCGCGCTGTTCCAGCAGCGCCGCCACCTCGTCAAAACGCTGCGGATGGCGCGGCACAATCATCGTGAGCAGACCGGGCGACGCAAGCCGTTCCAGCGCGTCCAGCACCAGTCCCTCCTCGCCCTCACGTGTGCTGGCCGCTACGAATACCGGCCGTGAACCGCCGCTCTGCGCACGCAGTTGCTCCCCGGTCTGGAGTTGCGCCGGGAGCGGCTCGCAATCAAATTTCAGATTACCCGCCACTTCGATACCCTGCGCGCCCAGCAGGCTCAACCGCTCAGCATCCGCGTGTGTTTGCGCCACGACAGCGGCGAGCTTGCCCAAGCTGCTGCGCACCAGTGCATCAAGCCAGCCATAGCGCCGCGCGGAGCGCACGGACAAACGCGCATTCACCAGCAATACTGGCGTGCCGCTTGCGTGACAGGCACGGATCAGGTTCGGCCAGATTTCAGTTTCCATCAACAGGCCGAGCGCGGGTTTAAAATGCCGCACGAAGCGCCGCACAGCGAAACTGTAATCGTAGGGCAGATATGCTCTGATCACCCGCTCGCCAAATAGAGACTCACTGGTTGCGCGGCCGGTTGGCGTCGTGTTTGTCAGCAAAATCCGATGCCCTGGATAGCGCGCCAGCAACGCCTCCACCAGCGGTACCGCGGCGCGCGTCTCTCCCACGGACACCGCATGCAACCAGATCACCGGTTGCGTTGGACGGGCCGAATACAACCCGAAGCGCTCACTCCAATGGTGCAGGTAAGCAGGCTGGCGACGCGCACGCCAGAGCAAATGCAGCAGCGTGTAAGGAAACGCCACGAACAGCAGCAAGGCGTAGAAAAAACGGGGCAAAAACAGTTTCATGCCGGCATTCTAACAGCGCATGACGCGTAAACGGGCATGTTAGAATCAGCCCTAATAATTCTGGAGACCACATGAAAATCCTACTCACTGGGGCGGCTGGCTTCATCGGAATGCACACCGCGCTGCAACTTCTGGCACGCGGCGATATAGTCGTCGGTGTGGACAACCTCAACGATTACTATGACGTCAATCTCAAAAAGGCGCGGCTGGCTCAATTGGCGCCCCATGACAACTTCCGTTTCATCCAGCTCGACATTGCCGACCGGGCAGCCATGGAAACCCTGTTCGCCACGGAAAAATTCCAGCGCGTCATCAACCTCGCCGCCCAGCCCGGTGTGCGCTACTCGCTGAAAAACCCGCACGCCTACATCCAGTCCAACATCGTCGGCCTGACCAACATCCTCGAAGGCTGCCGACACAATCAGGTCGAGCACCTGGTCTACGCCAGCAGTTCCAGCGTATACGGCGCCAATACGCACATGCCGTTTTCCGTGCACGACAATGTCGATCACCCGGTCAGCCTGTACGCTGCCACCAAAAAAGCCAGCGAGATGATGGCGCACAGCTACAGCCACCTGTACAACCTGCCCACCACCGGCCTGCGTTTTTTCACCGTGTACGGCCCGTGGGGACGCCCGGACATGTCACCCTCGCTGTTCGCCGGCGCCATCCTGCGCGGCGAGCCGATCGACGTATTCAACCAAGGCAAAATGCAGCGCGATTTCACCTATATCGACGACATCGTCGAAGGTGTGATGCGCATCCTCGACCGCACAGCCACACCCAATCCCCAATTCGACACCAACGCCCCCGACCCCGGCACCAGCTACGCCCCCTACCGCGTCTACAACATCGGCAACCACGAGCCGGTGGAACTGATGACTTTCATTGAAACCATCGAGCGCGCCGCCGGCAAACAGGCCGTGAAAAACTTCCTGCCCATGCAGGCCGGCGACGTGGTGGCTACCTATGCCGATGTGGCCGATCTCAAACGTGACGTAGGGTTTGAGCCGAGGACGCCGCTCGCGGAAGGGATAGAGAAATTTGTAGCGTGGTATCGCGGTTATTATCATCAGGCCGGGTGATGCTCACGCCAATCAATAAGCAGCGTCCGGCCAGTTGGCCACAAGGGAGTACGACATGAAGCACGCGATTGTTCTGCAACTGAGTGAACAGGAATATCTCGAAACCGAGCGCGCCAGCCAGGTCAGGCATGAATATGTCGCCGGTGAAATCTTCGCCATGGCCGGTGGCAGCAAGGCACACAACATCATTTCTGGAAACGTGTTCACGTTGCTGCGCAACAAACTGCGCGATAGCGGCTGCCAGACCTTCATCGCCGATATGAAAGTACGCATCGCCACGCAGGCCAGCTACTACTATCCCGATGTTGCCGTTACTTGCGCACAGGGCGACCTCGCCAGCGACAGCCCCAAGGATTACATCGAATCCCCGGTGCTGCTGGTTGAAGTGCTCTCCCCCACCACCGAAGCCATCGACCGCCGCGAAAAAATGCTCGCCTACCGCCACATCGCCAGCCTGCGCGAATACGTGCTGATCGACCAGGAACGGCGCTGGGTAGAGGTTTACCGCCGCAATGAAGCTGGCTGGAGCGCCGACATTTTCGCGCCAGACGATGAAATCACGCTGGAGTCGGCGAATCTGCAAATCCGCATGGATGACCTGTACGAAGGCAGCAGCGTGGCCTGAGCCCAGCTATGGGTTCAGGCTGATACAATACCCCCTGCGTATTCCCGTTATCCCCAATTGATCGGACGCAGCTACCAAGATGAGACTCACCGACACCCAGAGCGCCACCATCCGCGAAGAAGTGCAGCGGCACTTCGGCGACGGCGTGCCCGGCGGCGATAAAGAAGCACGCTGCCCGGAACACAGTGCGATATCGCCTGCGTGGCTTGAAGAACTGCTTGCCACACCTGAAGGCATAGACCGTCTGGAATCCTTCGTGGGCAAGCTTTCCCGCAGGGAGATAAAACGCAATGAATTCTGCTAAACCGGCCTCGCCAAACGAGAAACGGTGCCTGACGCCATTCCTTCTTCTGCTCAGGAAAGTGCTGGCGCAATTTCCGCAGATTACCCTCGCCATGTTGTTTGGATCACTAGCGTCAGGCCGCCAGCGCCCCGATAGCGATCTGGATATCGCCATTGCCGCAAACCATCCGCTGACCGCCGACGAGAAAATAGCCATTATCGGCGCGTTGGCCGAGCATACGGGGCGGCCGATCGACCTGATTGACCTGAGTACTGTCGCGGAACCATTGCTCGGGCAGATCGTGCGCCACGGTAAAAAAATCGTCGGCAGCGACACGCTTTATGGGGAAGTGATTCGCAAACATCTGTACGAACAGGCAGACTTCATGCCTTATCGCACCAGATTACTCGCGGAAAGGCGGCGCGCATGGATCGGGAAATAGTCGAACAAAAACTGGAATCCTTGCGCCGATCTTTACAACGCATAGAAACCAGGTGCCCGCCAGATCCACAAACGCTGGTAGCCAACATAGACCTTCAAGACATCGTCACGCTCAATCTCAGCCGAGCAGTGCAAATCTGCGTTGATATTGGCACGCACTTGATAGCGGGTATGGAGGTGCCGCCACCAGACACGATGGGGCAAACTTTTGACATCCTGGCACAACAAGGCGTTTTGGACGATACGCTGGCAACCCGCCTTAAAAAAGCCGTTGGATTTCGTAATATAGCCATTCACAATTACGAGTGTATCAACTGGATGATTGTGCACAGCATCGCCCGCCATCACCTTGTGGACTTTACGGAATTTGCCAAAATGGTCGCCCTCAAACTGGAAAAGTAAACACAGGCTGCACCGATCAGCCGCCAGTTCCCGGCCAGATTGACGCAAGGAATCGCCACGTGGAACAGCAATGGTTGCGCCGTTCAGCGAACAGGCATATCCCGATATTTACGCCACCGGAAATACCCTCACGCTGGAATCAGCGGATACGCAAGCCGGCATGGATGAGCTGCAAGAAGGCAACGGCACGGGTTGAATCCATGTGTGACTACATGGCTGCTACAATACCTTCCTGCACATTCCCATTATTCCTGTTATTTCCGATTGATTGGACGCAGCTACCAAGATGAGACTCACCGACACCCAGAGCGCCACCATCCGCGAAGAAGTGCAACGGCACTTTGGCGACAGTGCGCGCGTTTTGCTATTTGGCTCACGGGTGCGTGACGACGCGCTGGGCGGCGACATCGACCTCTTCGTTGAAGCCGAAGGCAACGCCGAACAGACATTAACGCGCGAGCTCCAGCTCTACGCCGCACTCCAGCGCCGGCTGGGCGAGCAGCGCATCGACATCGTCGTTCATCGACGCGGCACACCCCTGCGCACCATCGACGAAGAAGCACGCAGAACCGGAGTACCGTTGTGACTGAAACCATCAATCGCCTGTGGCAGATACTGCGCGTGGTCGAAAAAGAAGATATCTACCTGCAAGGCGTCATACAACGACTTTTCCCCAGGCAAGATGTGATTTCGCCCGTATGGCTGGAAAATCTGCTTGCTACACCTGAAGGCATAGACCGCCTGGAATCTTTTGTCGGCAAGTTTTCCCGCATGCAAGACACACTCGTCGATAAGTTACTGCCGCATTTTCTGCTCGCCGTAGGCGAAGAACCAGGCACCGCCCTGGACAACCTGCGCCGCGCAGAACGGCTGGGCATAGTCAGTGACCCGGACCAGTGGCTAGCCATGCGCCGGCTGCGCAACCATCTGGTTCACGAATATGTCGATGACCTGGCGCAACTGGCTGCCGCGCTGGTAAAGGCGCGCGAAACGGCCGGTGAGCTATACAAGACTTTTCATGGCATAAAGACCTATGCCGAGCAAAATCTGCCGCTGGTGGATAAAACGTAATGAATTCTCCGGATGCAGGAGCGGCTTTAGCCGCGCAATCAGAATGCATCGCGGCTAAAGCCGCTCCTGCAATTGATGCTATTTTTAACGAGAAATAATGGAATTACCTATTTAACACAACGGGTTCAATGCGCTTACTCTCTTGCAGCACGCAGCCTTTTGCGCGCTCTGATCTGATTCTGCAATATCGCCGATGCAAGTCAGTGTGCGCGACCAATACGCAGGGTAACATCGGCTGAATCCAGGCATGGATTCGGGCTGCTATAATCCCCACCTATGCGCTGCATATACCTTCACAATCTGTGCGCGTAAGCCCCTATTTTATTTAAGAGCCATCGTCCCATGCGCCTGACCCCGCACCAAGCCGAGACAGTCAAAACCTTAGCGCAGCGCCACTTCGGCGCAGACGCAGCGCTATGGCTGTTCGGCTCGCGTGCCGACGACAGAAAAAAAGGTGGCGATTACGATTTTTTTATCGAAACCTCACTCGACCAGCCCGATGCCATCATTGAGCACAAAATTGCATTGATCGTAGAACTCCAGTCATCCCCCGCCTTTGAGGACGAGAAAATAGACCTGATCGTCAAGCGTCGGCATTCCGGTTTCCACATGCCGATTTATGATATTGCCCGAACTGAAGGTATCCGGCTGTGACACCAGAACGCCTGATGCGCCTCTATCTAAATGAATGCAGGCTACACGTGAGTGTATTGGCAGAGGCCATGGCTGAGGCGCGTAAATGGCTGCCGTTTAATGCTGATTCCGTTCAGCGCATTACGAAAGAGCAGCTTCGAGTACTTGACCAGGTGGCCTACCGTTTCACCAAATTACAGGACACCATGGGCCAGAAAGTTTTACCGGCGGTTCTCGAACTGGCACAGGAACCCATTGCACCCGACGCAAGCTTCGCTGAAAAGCTCAATTGGCTGGAGCGAATGGGGGCATTGCCTTCGGCAGAACAATGGAAAAAGCTTCGCACAGCACGCAACGCAATTGCCCATGAATACCCCGATGCCCCTGCATTGCAGGCTGGCGCCATCAACCGTTTTCTCGATGGCGCAACACAGTTGAATGCATTGTATGAATTTGTTGGCCGATATTTGCTGGCGCACTTCCCGAACGTAGTGAGTGTGTCAAAATGACGGCAAAGACAACCAGTGGCGATACCAACCAGTGTGAAACACCTCTATGCGCCTGACTGACGAACAGATGGAAGCAATACGCCAAAGCGCACGCCAGATCGGCGGCGAACTGGCACGCGTGCGCGTGTTCGGTTCGCGTCTTGATGACAGCGCACGCGGCGGCGACCTCGACCTGATGCTCGAACTGCCCGAGCCGGTAGACAACCCCGCTCTCATGGCCGCGCAACTGGCGGCGCGCGCCTCACGCGCCCTGCATGGCCGCAAAGTGGACGTGCTGATCAGCGCACCGAACCTCATGCGTCTGCCCATTCACAACATTGCATTCCAGGAAGGGCAGTTGCTGTGACGTTGAAACCCGAAATGACACTACGTCTGAAGTTCCTGGTACGCGTTGTGCGCAAAGAATGCCAGCACCTCGCCACCACCGACCAGCGCCTGTTTGCAAATGCATTTACCCTGGCGCAAGCGAGCCAGCTCGAAACAGACCCCGACTTGGCAGAACGTGTGGAAGCCTTTGTCGGCAGATTCGGCCGCCTGCAAGACACCGTAGGTGACAAATTACTCCCCCTGCTGTTGACCGCCCTGGGCGAAAAAACCGGTGCTGCAATCGACAACCTTGACCGCGCCGAGCGCCTGAGGCTCATCCACTCAACGGACGAATGGATCAGCATGCGCAACCTCAGAAACCAGATGGTTCACGAATACGTTGAAGACCCTGCCATACTCGCCAGCGCGCTGCAATCCGGCCATGCTTTTGTACCGGCATTGATTGCTGCAGCCGACAAAATGATGAATGAAATCGAGCAACGAGGCTGGGCATAACGCAGAGCGCCAGCCCTCCGCCAACCTGCTGATGCGACACCTGCACAACACACTAATTTAGTAACCACCCAAAATATTACCTTATGAAAAAAGCCCTGATCACCGGCGTTACCGGCCAGGACGGCGCCTATCTGGCCGAGTTCCTGCTTGCAAAAGATTACGAAGTGCACGGCATCAAGCGCCGCGCCTCGCTGCTGAACACCGACCGCATTGACCACCTGTACCAGGATCCGCACGAACAGAACCGGCGGTTTTTCCTGCACTACGGCGACATGACCGACTCCAGCAGTCTGGTACGCATCGTGCAACAGGTGCAGCCCGACGAAATCTACAACCTCGCCGCGCAATCGCATGTGGCGGTGTCGTTCGAAGAGCCGGAATACACCGCCAATTCCGACGCGCTCGGCACCTTGCGCCT
The DNA here is from genome assembly GCF_054605375.1 of Sulfuriferula sp. Lineage (NCBI taxonomy): Bacteria > Pseudomonadati > Pseudomonadota > Betaproteobacteria > Nitrosomonadales > Sulfuricellaceae > Sulfuriferula > Sulfuriferula sp. The sequence goes on from NZ_JBTSEG010000009.1 coordinate 81,112, forward strand.
GCTCGAGGCCATCCGCATCCTCGGCCTGGAAAAGAAAACCCGCTTCTATCAAGCCTCTACCTCCGAACTGTTCGGCAAAGTGCAGGAAACCCCACAGCGCGAAACCACCCCGTTCTACCCGCGCTCGCCGTACGCCGCCGCCAAGCTCTACGCCTACTGGATCACGGTGAACTACCGCGAGGCTTACGGCATGTATGCCTGCAACGGCATCCTGTTCAACCACGAATCGCCGGTGCGCGGCGAAACCTTCGTCACCCGCAAGATCACCCGCGCGCTGGCGCGTATCAAACTCGGCCTGCAAGACGATCTGTACCTCGGCAATCTCGACGCCAAGCGCGACTGGGGCCATGCCAAAGACTACGTCGAGATGCAATGGCTGATGCTGCAACAAGACGAGCCGGAAGATTTCGTCATCGCCACCGGCGTGCAATACAGCGTACGCGATTTCGTCAATGCCGCCGCCAAGGAACTGGGCATGGCCATCCGCTGGGAAGGCACCGGCATGGACGAAAAAGGCTACTGGCTTACCTCCCCTCCCCTCGCGGGAGAAGGGAATCGCATCATCGTTCAAGTCGACCCGCGTTATTTCCGCCCCACCGAAGTCGAAACGCTGCTGGGCGACCCCAGCAAAGCCAAGGCAAAACTCGGCTGGACCCCCAAAATCACCTTCGATGAGCTGGTCGCCGAAATGGTGCGCGAAGACCTCAAGGCGGCCGAACGCGACGAACTGGTCAAGCATCATGGCTACAAGGCCATGGACTACCACGAATGACGCTCGCATCCACGCTCGTCGCGCCGGAGTCTGCCGCTCAACGAATCCTCCTGATTCGCGGACATAAAGTCATGCTGGATGCTGACCTGGCTTTGTTATACAGCGTCGAGACACGCGCATTGGTGCAGGCCGTCAAGCGCAATGCCCACCGTTTTCCAGCGGATTTCATGTTTCGGCTCACAGAAGAGGAATGGCTGGCTTTGAGATCACAAAATGTGACCTCAAAAGGACGTGGCGGTCGCCGCTATGCGCCCTATGCTTTCACCGAACATGGCGCACTCATGCTTTCCAGTGTGCTTAATTCAGAGACCGCTGCCGAAGTTGGCATTGCCATCGTGCGCACCTTCGTCCAGCTCCGCGAAATGCTCTCCACACACAAGGAATTCGCTGCAAAGCTGGAAGCGCTGGAGCGAAAAATCGGCAGTCATGACCAAGCCATCACCGGGCTGATTGATGCGATCCGTCAGCTCATGACACCTCCTGCGCAAAGCAAACGCCCCATCGGTTTTATTGCAACCGATGCGGCCCCCGGGAAGGCCAATAAATGAACCCAAACGCAAAAATCTACATCGCCGGTCATCGCGGCCTGGTCGGCTCCGCCATCGTCCGCCGCCTGACCGCTTCCCACCCCCATATCCTCACCCGCACCCATGCCGAGCTCGACCTCACCAACCAGGCCGCAGTCGAAGTCTTCTTCGCCGCAGAAAAACCCGAATACGTGTTTCTCGCCGCCGCCAAAGTCGGCGGCATCCTCGCCAACAACACCTATCCGGCTGATTTCATCGCCATCAACCTCGCGATCCAGAGCAACATCATCCAGGCGGCGCACCGGCACGGCGTCAAGCGCCTGCTGTTTCTCGGCTCCTCCTGCATCTACCCGCGCGACTGCCCGCAGCCGATGAAGGAGGAATACCTGCTCACCGGCCCGCTCGAATCCACCAACCGCCCCTATGCTGTCGCCAAGATCGCCGGTATCGAGATGTGCTGGGCGTATAACCGGCAATATGGCACACAGTACCTGGCGGTCATGCCGACCAATCTCTATGGCCCCGGCGACAACTACGACCTCAACACCTCACACGTGATCCCCGCACTCATTCGCAAGTTCCACGAAGCCAAACTGCGTGGTGATAAAGAAGTCGTGGTGTGGGGCACCGGCACACCGTATCGCGAATTTCTTTACAGCGACGACATGGCCGATGCCTGCGTGTTCCTGATGAACCTCGACGATGCGCGTTTCCAGAACGTGCTCGATGACGGCAGCGGCAAGCTGCCGCCGCTGGTCAATATCGGCACGGGCGTTGATCTCACCATCAAGGAACTGGCCGAGTGTGTGGGTGAAACCGTCGGCTTTACCGGTAAAATCGTATTTGATGCGAGCAAACCGGATGGCACCCCGAGGAAACTGCTGGATGTTTCACGCATGAACGCCCTAGGCTGGCATGCGGGTTTAAACCTGCAAGACGGGCTAAAATACGCTTACCGCGACTTCATGCAGCACTCAGCCCATTAACCCGCTTGACTCTACCTTGAAATTATCGTTCAATCGCTGAACATGTTCAATGATTGAACGATAAAAGTGAATGGCGTAGCCATGTTAAGCGACGAATACCGCTACAAAATCCTGAAACGCCTGGAGGCCAATCCTGAGATCAGCCAGCGCGAACTGGCCGGAGATCTGGGCATCAGCCTGGGGCGGGTGAACTATTGCATTCAAGCCTTGATCGAGAAAGGTTTGGTCAAAGCCAACAACTTCCGCAACAGCAACAACAAAAAGGGCTATGCCTACCTGCTGACGCCGTGTGGAATCGAGGAAAAAGCGCGAATCACCGTGCAATTCCTCAAGATCAAGATTGACGAACATGCGGCGTTGACGAAAGAGATCAAAGGTTTGCGGCAAGAGGCCGGGCAAATTCGGGCGCGGCAACACAATGGCACTCCTTCTAAAAAAGGGATGAAATAATACGCATGCCAACCAATCAGGCTACACTCGTTATCGAAGCAGGCAGGACGGAACGCCACTATTGGAGAGACCTGTGGCGGTATCGTGAGCTTTTTTATATTTTGTCTTGGCGGGATATTCTGGTCCGCTATAAGCAAACTGTCATTGGCTTTGCATGGGCACTAATCAGGCCGTTCTTGACCATGGTTGTGTTTGTGTTCGTATTCAGCAAACTGGCCAAACTGCCTTCCGAGGGTGCGCCCTACCCGATTCTGGTTTTCGCCGCGCTGCTGCCTTGGCAATTTTTCTCCAATGCGTTTACCGAAGCGGGTAATAGCCTGATCAGCAATGCCAACATGATTTCCAAAGTTTACTTTCCCCGCTTGGTAGTGCCTGCCAGTGCCGTAATCGTGAGTTTTGTGGATTTTCTGATTTCGGGGGTCATTCTAGTTGGTTTGATGCTCTGGTATGGGTTTGCGCCTGATTGGCGAATATTAACGCTGCCGTTGTTTATTTTGATCGCCTTTGCTGCTGCAATAGGCGCAGGACTGTGGACAGCGGCACTCAATGTCAAATACCGGGATTTTCGCTACATCATTCCCTTTGTGGTGCAGTTCGGACTCTACGTTTCACCAGTCGGATTCAGCAGCACGATCGTTCCTGAAAAATGGCGCCTGCTCTATTCATTGAATCCAATGGTAGGCGTGATCGATGGTTTCCGCTGGGCGATATTAGGCGGCAATACCCAACTTTACTGGCCTGGATTTTTGCTTTCCCTGTCTCTGGTTCTGGTGATACTGGTCACAGGAATCTATTACTTCCGTAAAACGGAAAAAACTTTCGCGGACGTGATTTGATCATGGCCGCCAGGGACAACCATTACGATCAATGGCTGCTTGATGGCGAATCACAGACACTGGAGTTTAAAACCAGTTTTGATAAGACCACAGTTGAATCATTGGTGGCCTTTGCCAATGCGCAGGGTGGAATAGTGCTGGTGGGAATAAGCGATGCTGGGGTGGCCTTGGGTGTATCGATGGGGAAGGAAACGCTCAACGAATGGCTGGGGCAAATCAAATCCGCTACTAGCCCATCACTTATCCCCGACCTGGAAGTCATCGCTGTGAATGGCAAAACCGTCGTGGCCATTCGCATTGACGAATTTCCAGTCAAACCGATAAACACACGGGGACGCTATTTCAAGCGCGTGGCCAGTTCCAACCATCAACTTGCCTTAAACGAAATTGCCGATCTCTACATGCAATCGCTACAGATTTCATGGGACGCACATCAAGCCGGCAAGCACACGCTGGCTGAGTTATCCATGCCCAAGATCAAGCGATTCATTCAGCACGTGAACGACAATGGCCGCTTCGCACTGGAAAACACGGGCCTCGCCGCACTGGAAAAACTCAACTACATCATCAATGGTCGCCCCACATGGGCGGCCATGCTGCTATTTGCCAAGGAACCGATACGTCACAACATTCACATCGGGCGCTTCAAAACACCCAGCATGATCATCGACGACCGGCAGTTCACCGATACCCTGTTTGAAGTGGTCGAGCAGTCGATGAAATTCATCATCTCGTACATCAGTGTCGCGTTTGAGTTTGATGGCAGCATTCAGCGCAAAGAACGCTTTGGCTACCCGCTGCCCGCGCTGCGTGAAGCCCTGCTCAATGCAGTCGTCCACCGCGACTACACCGATGGCTCAGACATTCAAATCAAAATCTTTGACGACAAGATCACAATCTTTAGCCCCGGCACCTTTTACGGCGGCATCAGCGTGGCCGACATCCAGGCCGACAACTATCGCTCCAGCCTGCGCAACAAACTGGTTGCCGAAGGTTTTTACCTTACTGGCAGTATCGAGAAATATGGTAGCGGCTTCATACGCATTCGCAAAGCGCTGCGCGACTACCCGGAAATTGATTTCGATATCAAAGAATTTGCAGGCGGCGTGATGGTTACGTTTGCGCAGCATGGCGGAGTAAATGAGGGAGTAAATGAGGGAGTAAATGAGGGAGTAAATTCATTACTCAAAACCATCAAACTGCATCCTGGGTTGCGTGTCCCCTCACTAGCAGAACGAATGGCAACCTCCGCGAAAAATGTTGAGCGCTGGCTCAGGCAACTCAAAGAAAATGGCTTGGTTGAATTTAGAGGCGCAGCCAAAACGGGCGGTTATTATTATTTGGACTCAGACGAATGAGCACACAAGAAATCAGCGGCGGATTCATGCTCACCTTCGCTCAGGTTGAGGTTGAGCAGCCAGAGTCACTGCTAGAGAATAGTAATGGCACAGGGCAAGTCACAAGGCAAGTCACAGCAGAGATCGGGCGGTTGCTAAATGTTGTGCACGACGAAATGTCACGACAACAGTTGCCGGATGCGCTAGCGCTAAAATCACGCGACAATTTTGACAGGCGCTATCTCAAGCCAGCGCTTGTGTTGGGCTTGATTGAGCCAACCATCTCAGACAAGCCAAATAGCCGTCTTCAGAAATATCGCATCACACGGGCAGGGCAAGCGCAACAGCTAAACCGGAAAGCCAAACATAAATGAGCATCACTATGTCAGCGATTACATTCGTCATTCCGGACTTGCTCCGGAGCTTGTTTTTGCACTTAACCTTGCCGTTGCGGACGTGATCTGATGTCTCCGCCATCATTTCGCCAAGCCGGGAAAGTGACCCAATTCAGCGGATATAGCGGTTAGTTCAGGCATCAATCAAGGCATCATTTAATGTTATTATGTGTGCCTCAACATTTGAGGGATATTGCGATGAGAACAACACTTGCACTTGATGACAACCTGGTTGCCAAAGCACAGGCTTTTACCGGGCTGACAGAAAAATCGGCTTTGGTGAGAGAGGCGCTGAACGCATTGATAGAACGCGAAAGCGCGCATCGGCTTGCGCTGCTGGGCGGCAGCGAGCCCGCGCTTGAGCCTGTACCAAGACGGAAATCGGTGCGAGCGTGATACTGGTCGATACATCGGTGTGGATAGACCATCTCCGCCATGGTGACAATACCTTGGTGAAACTGCTGAATACCGGGCAAGTGCTTGTGCACCCATTTGTCATCGGCGAGATTGCCTTGGGTAGCTTGCGACAACGCGATGTGATTCTGGATACATTAACTGATATGCCCCGTGTAAAAGTCGCCACAGATGAAGAAGTGCTGGCGCTCATCAACCAAAGCAATCTATACGGGATCGGGATCGGTTATATAGATGCGCACTTGCTGGCAAGCACGCGCCTGACACCGGGCACCCTGCTTTGGACGCGCGACAAACGCTTGCGCGCCGTCGCCGATCAGGCGGGGTTGCTGGCAGTATTGGCGCACTGAAATGGCTGACATCTTCGTTATCGATTCAGACAGAGCCTAATGACAAAATCTAAAACCAGAGGCTCCCTGATGTCATCTGTCATCTCAGTCGAGAACCTCTCGAAAGAATACAACATCGGTCACCGGAAGCAGGAGCGCTATACCGCGTTGCGCGATGTCCTGGCGAATAGTGCCAAGCGTATCAACCGGAAGCTGCTTCATCTTTTTTCAGAGCAGCAAAATGACTCTACCCACGAAGAGTTCTGGGCTCTCAAGGATATCAGCTTCAACGCGACTACAAACTGTAGCCAACTGAAAATGCAATTGGTGGATGGTAAAATGCACCAAATGTCCGTCAAATAGTAGGGAATGCCATGCGTATTTATCTGGATATCTGTTGTTTTAACCGTCCCTTTGATGATCAATCGGATTTGATTGTTCGACTTCAGACAGAGGCCAAGCTCCATGTTCAGGAGATGGTTCGACAGGGCGCGCTGGACTTGGTATGGTCGGCGATTATGGATATAGAAAATTCCGCCAATCCTGATTTGAATCGGAAAGTGACTATTGCTGACTGGCAGCAAATAGGGGTTGTAGATATGTCTGTTAACGAGCTTGTTGAACAGAAAGCGATAACACTCTCCAAAATTGGCGTCAAACCAATGGACGCGCTTCATGTTGCATGTGCAATCGAGGCTCGCGCCGAATACTTCCTGACAACGGATAACGCACTACTGCGCAAGATGGCAAAACAGGACAGCATTCGCGTTGTCGACCCTGTTGATTTTGTACGTGTACTAAAGGATAAAAATGATGAAGACTGATACTGAGATTCGTTCTGAGGGCATCCGTGCCTTGATGCAAGTCATGGGAGCAGTCGAAGCGGAACGGTTTATCGCTTTGATTAACCGTGAGCGTTTTGATTATACCGAGTGGCGCAAAAACCAATGGCAAGACGAAACCGTGGAATCGCTCGCCACCCGCGCCCGCACATTGCGGGGAATCGATAAAACTTGAGGCTTACCCGCTATCAATCCAGGCAAGCCAGAATGACTAAATCTAAACTTTTAAAGGTTTTCTGATGCCCTCTGTTATCAGCGTCGAGAACCTCTCGAAAAAATACATCATCGGCCATCGGAAGATTTTCTTGAATGGCGCGATCCTCGGCATGAGCAAGGCGAAGATCAGAAGTAAATTTGACGAGATCGTGGTTTTTGCCGAGGTTGAAAGAATTCTTGATACACCCGTCAAGCATTACACCAGAGGCATGCAGCCGGAGCTGACAGCCACAAAAGAACGGCTATGAAAAGGTCAGCCACACCATCACTTTCAACCAATAGTGAAGTGGATTCACTGTTTGAGCGCGTCGCCGGCATTCTGGAGCCGGGGCGCGGACGTGTCCTGCGCACCATCAACCACGAAACGGTGCTGGTGTATTGGCTGATTGGCCGTGAAATCGTACAAGCACTGCAAGGCGGCGAAACGCGGGCGCAATATGGCAATGCCTTGATCACGGATCTGTCGAAACGACTCACCGGGCACTACGGCGCCGGGTTTTCCGCCGCCAACCTGAAAAACTTCCGGCAGTTTTATCAGACCTACTCCGACCGGATAGTATCGATTAGCCACCCATCGGGTAGCCAATTGGCGGCCTCCAATGGATTAAATCCGATAAGCTGCCCGGCGGGTAGCGAATCCCCATCAGGCTTTCATCCCAACCTGAGCTGGTCACACTACCGCGCCCTGATGCGGGTGGAAAATAACGCCGCCCGCCAGTTCTACGAAACCGAAGCGGTGCAGAGTAATTGGTCGCGGCGTGACCTGGAGCGGCAGATTGGCCGCTTGTTTTACGAACGCCTGCTAGCCAGTACCGCCAAGATCGCCGGTATCGAAATGTGCTGGGCGTATAACCGGCAATATGGCACCCAGTACCTGGCGGTCATGCCGACCAATCTCTATGGCCCCGGGGACAACTACGACCTCAACAATTCCCATGTCATCCCCGCGCTCATCCGCAAGTTCCACGAAGCCAAAGTGCGTGGCGATAAAGAAGTCGTGGTGTGGGGCACCGGCACACCATATCGCGAGTTTCTCTACAGCCACGACATGGCCGATGCCTGCGTGTTCCTGATGAACCTCGACGCTGCGCGTTTCCAGCGCGTACTGGATGACGGCGACGGACAGTTGCCGCCGCTGGTCAATATCGGCACCGGTGTCGATCTCACCATTCGCGAACTCGCCGAGCAGGTGGGTGAAGCCGTCGGCTTTACCGGCGAAATCGTATTTGATGCGAGCAAGCCCGACGGCACACCGAGGAAACTGCTGGATGTGTCACGCATGGGCGCGCTGGGCTGGCAGGCGGATTTAAGCCTGCAAGATGGGTTAAAATGCGCCTACCACGACTTCATGCAGCATTCGGCCCATCAGCCGGTTTGATACGACCTACGCAATGAGACTCACCGACACCCAAAAAACCGCCATCCGCGAAGAAGTGCAACAGTATGTCGGCGATGATGCGGGCGTCCCGCTTTTTGACTCATGGGTGCGGGACAAGGCAGGTGACAGTGATATAACCGGAAAATGGTGTCTGATCCTGACCCCAATACTCAACCGGGAAATATGTCTGACTCCATTTCATTTTTGTTGAGAGCCTGACATGACCAACCCCATTCCAACCGATAACCGGCTGCTTACCGATGTGCGCCATCTCATCGATGCCGCCCGGCAGCGGGTGGCCAGCGCGGTCAATGCCGAACTCACCCAACTCTACTGGCAGATCGGCCGACGCATTAACAGCGAATTGCTGCAGGGGCAAAGGGCCAAATATGGCAAGCAGGTGATCGCCGAATTGGCACGGCTGCTGACGACCGATTTTGGCAAAGGGTGGAGCGAGCAGCAACTCCGTCACTGCTTGCGATTGGCTGAGATATACCCTGATGAGCAAATTCTCTCCACAGTGCGGAGAGAATTGTCCTGGTCTCATCTCAAGGCGCTGATCTACATCGACGACCCACTCAAACGCGATTTCTACCTCGAAATCTGCCGTCTTGAACGCTGGAGCGTTCGCCAGTTGCAAGAGCGTATCAACTCGCTGCTCTACGAGCGCACAGCCATATCCAAAAAGCCCGAAGACACCATCCGGCAAGACCTCGATCTTCTACGCGACCAAGGGCAACTCTCACCGGATCTCACCTTTCGCGACCCCTACGTGCTGGATTTTCTTGGCCTGACCGACAGCTATTCCGAAAAAGACCTCGAATCCGCCATTTTGGCCGAATTGCAACGATTCATTATCGAGCTTGGGAGTGATTTCGCCTTCATGGCCCGGCAAAAGCGCATCACCATCGACAACCGTGATTACTACATCGACTTGCTCTTCTATCACCGCAGGCTACGTCGTCTCGTCGCCATCGACCTCAAGATCGGCGAATTCGAAGCCGCCTTCAAAGGTCAGATGGAGCTCTACCTGCGCTACCTTGAAAAACAGGAACAAATGGAAGGCGAGGCCACGCCCATCGGCCTTATCCTCTGCACAGGAAAAAATCAGGAGCACGTCGAACTGCTGCAACTACCGCAAAGCAACATCCATGTGGCCGACTACCTGACCCTCCTGCCGCCGCGTGAAACGCTACAAGCCAAACTTCACCAATCCATCGAGCTGGCGCGGTTGAAACTAAGGGGCACCGCAGAATGATGAAACAAACCTTGAACCAACCTCACGGACAAACCCAACCCACGGCCCGTCTCAGTGATCAGAGAAAATTGGAGTCTGACCCCAATGCGCGAATTTCTTTACAGCGACGACATGGCCGATGCCTGCGTGTTCCTGATGAACCTCGACGATGGGCGTTTCCAGCGTGTACTGGATGACGGCAACGGCACGCTGCCGCCGCTGGTCAATATCGGCACAGGTGTTGATCTCACCATCAAGGAACTGGCCGAGTGTGTGGGTGAAGCCGTCGGCTTCACCGGCGACATCGTATTTGATGCGAGCAAACCGGATGGCACCCCGAAAAAACTGCTGGATGTTTCACGCATGAACACTCTTGGCTGGCATGCGGGTTTAAACCTGAAAGATGGGTTAAAATACGCTTACCGCAACTTCATGAAGCACTCAGCCGGTCACCCCGTTTGATCCGGTACGACTCACGCAATGAGACTCGCAGACAGCCAAAAAGCCTCCATCCGCAAAGAAACACAACGCCACTCCGGCGACAGCGCGCGTGCCGCTGTTTGGTTCACAGACACAGGACGACACACCAAATGAGGAATGGTGTATGACTCCATTTTCTCCACTGGATATTGAATATCACAAAATTGAACAGGAGTACGGGGAGTAATGAGCAGCAGTATCCTAAGGCAAATAGTGGGGGTTGCTGCATTACCCAAACGCCTGTTCTTTGTATGGACAAGCCTGCTTTTAAGTGCGGCAGCTATTACGCTGTTTTTGGCGCCTACGAAGGAGTGGCATGGTCTTGCCTTAATGACTCTCGGATTTGTTCTCCTACGCGTCTCAGACACGCCTAAAATTCCGACAAATTGGCGCCTAGCGTTGCGAGTCTATTCCCCTCTTTGGGTAATTCTTGTGATAGGTTTCCTGTTTGTTTTTTTTGGTGCTGATTTAATAGAGTTTCTCGTTTTTACCAGAGAGTTTGTAATTGGTTTTTTATGTTATTTGGCTGCTTATTGGCTAATGAAAAATTTTCATCGTGAACTGGGTGAAAAAGGTCTGATGCTTTTGTTATTGCTGCCAGGGATGGTTCACCTCTCTATTTTTTCACTTGACCTGGTTCAAGCTTTCACAAGAGGGGAATTGGATACTCCCAGATATTTCCAGCATCTTAAAGATATCCCTCGAGTTGGTCGTAAATATTTAAGTATCGCGCTAACATCGCTGCTCGTATTCGCGCTATTGGGCAGTACATGCGTCTCAAAGAGGGCCAAAACCTTCCTGCTTTTCCTCTTTCCATTATCAGTATTTGCACTGGCGATTTTGGATACCAGATCCGCAGAGTTATCTCTCGTCATAACTGTTATCGGAGTGATTTTTATACCCTGGTTACGCAAGGCATTTATGGGGGCAGCTATGCGAATAACTACTCATTCAAATCTGTTGTTTGTATATTTAGCCAGCGTTTTAGCCTTCTCTATTTTAATAGCCTTCTCTGCCGGTCAAGAACGCTGGTCGGAATTCAGTTATAGCGTAGCAGCAGTTTTCCAGAAAACCACAAATGCCAAGGCATGGCAGAGCATAAAATACTGGCAGGATACTAACTGTGGCGATGGAAGAGAATTTAGATGTTCGGTAGACCAATCAGCCTATTTGAGGCTATCTTGGCTACAATTTGGCTTGCAAGGTGTGTTGGAGCACCCCCTGGGTATAGGAGCCACCAGATATACGATTTTGACCTTATTGGACGCAGCCAATCCGTCTGCGGTAACTGGCAATACTTTCGTAAAAGAGTCGCATAGTGGTTTCCTTGATTTGGCCATATGCTTTGGACTGCCAGGAGCAATTTGCTTTGTCTGGTTTTGTTTAAAAGTACTTAAGCTTGGGCGAAATGAGTTCAAAAATAGCTCAAGTTCCGCCATGTTTGTTGGCATTTACCTGGTGTTTTGTATATCGCTAGTACGCTTCCTAGTGGACAACATGAGTGATGGGCTTTGGTACTACTTGATGTCTATGGCGGGGATGCTGGTAGCAATGTCCGACCCTTATGACAAACCGATGAGTGAGCTCAACCTTATCCCTAATCCCATACATAAAGATGGT